>JBDHFY010000063.1:0-16481 GCA_039590195.1 Gemmatimonadota bacterium
GGTGATTCTGCTGGTCATCTTCGTCCTCGCCATGTTCGTAGGCTTCGAGGTGATCACGAAGGTGCCGCCGACACTGCATACGCCGCTGATGTCCGGATCCAACGCCATCTCGGGCATCACGATCATCGGTGCGCTGCTGGCCGCCGGCCGCGGGAGCGGTGATGCCGCCTCGATTCTGGGGGTGATCGCCGTCGCCTTTGCGATGATCAACGTGATCGGTGGCTTCATGGTCACAGACCGTATGCTCCGGATGTTCAAGCGCAGGCCGGAGGAGCGTGAATAATGTCTCCCTTCGTCATGCTCCTCTATCTGGTCGCGGCGGTTTGTTTCATCGTCGGTCTCAAGCGACTGAGCTCTCCGGCAACGGCGCGGTCCGGCAACGCGGTGGCATCGGTCGGCATGCTGTTGGCCATCGTTGCCACGCTCGTGTTCGGAAGAATTCTGAGTTTTCAACTCATCATTGTGGGTGTCGTCATCGGGTCGGCCGTGGGCGCGGTCTTTGCCCGGACCGTCAAGATGACGGGGATGCCGCAAATGGTGGCACTCCTCAACGGATTCGGCGGTGGGGCGTCGGCGCTCGTGGCGGGGGCGGAGTTTCTACGACCCATGGCTGCCGGAGTGACCATGCCCCTCAACACGGTCCTCACGATCCAGTTGAGCGTGCTCATCGGTGGAGTGACCTTCTCCGGCTCCCTGATCGCGTTTGGCAAGCTCCAGGACCTCGTCACCGGCCGCGCCGTCACCTATCCGCTGCAGAAGACGCTCAACGCATTGCTCTTTGCCGCCACCATCGCGCTCGTCGTGTGGCTCGTGATATCGCCGGATCAGCTCACCTGGTTCGTGGTCCTGGCCGGGGTCGCGCTGCTGCTTGGCGTGCTTTCGGTGATCCCGATCGGCGGAGCCGACATGCCCGTGGTGATCTCCTTGTTGAACTCCTACTCGGGGCTCGCGGCCGCGATGACAGGGTTCGTCATCAACAACCACGGGCTCATCATCAGCGGAGCGCTGGTGGGAGCCTCCGGTCTCATCCTGACCAACATCATGTGCAAGGCGATGAACCGGTCGCTTGGCAACGTGCTCTTCGGGGCCTTCGGGGCCACCATGATCGAGGCGCCGTCCATTACCGGAGGCGCCAAAGACGTCACCGTGCGGCAGGTGGGTCCGGAGGAGGCTGCCACCATGCTGGCCTATGCGCGCAGCGTGATCGTCGTGCCGGGCTATGGCCTCGCCGTAGCACAGGCGCAGCACGTCGTCCGCGAACTCGCGGATCTCATTGAACCACGTGGGGCCGAGGTGAAGTATGCCATCCATCCGGTGGCTGGGCGCATGCCGGGGCACATGAACGTGCTCCTCGCCGAGGCCGACGTACCGTACGACAAGCTGCGTGACATGGATCAGATCAACCCTGAGTTCGACCGGTGCGACATTGCGCTGGTGATCGGGGCGAATGATGTGGTGAACCCCGCCGCCCGCAGCGACAAGGCCAGTCCACTCTACGGCATGCCGATTCTCGACGTGGACAAGGCCCACCACGTGATCGTCATGAAGCGTAGCCTGAATCCCGGTTTCGCGGGTGTCGACAATCCGCTGTTCTACCTGGAGAACACCTCGATGTTCTTCGGCAGTGCGAAGGCGTCGCTCGAGAAACTGGTGGCGGAGGTCAAAGAGCTTTAGGAGGGCTGTTCACTGGGGGTGGAGGGAGGGGGGGGACGTTCCGTGACAGGCCATCCGGCCTTGTCATGGAAGGGTCCCTCCTCCTTCCCACCCCCCCCTCGCTCCGTCATTCTCTGTCACCGTTCGTGTAGGATTGCCCCGATCTCCGCCACCGCTACTCTTCGCGTCACCATCTGATCTCCCACCATTCCTCCCACGATCAGGAGTTGATGCTGCACCGCCACGATGCCCCGGTGATCCATGGATGCACGAGTGAGCCGCGGCAAGCTGTACCAAGAGCTGGTTTGGGCGTTCCAACCGAACACACCATCCAAGGGGCGGGACGGTACGCCGTCGTAACCCAGTCCGTCGTAGTTGTAGGGGTTGGCTGTCCCCCCGGCGAAGAGCACCCATCCGTCGACGGCGGTCGCCGCCGCACGGTACAGAGGCGGTCCGGGGTGGTTCGGCAGGCGACTCCAGCTGATTCCTGTGGGGTTATTCTCGTCAATCAGTCCCCGCCAGGACTCCGTCACGACCTTGTAGCGGGGGCGGCCGGGGTTCGTTCGTGCCCCGTCGAGATAGATGATGGTATTTCCGACGATGGCGCCGGCGTGGCCAAAGACAGGCGTCCCCGGGATCGGTGTGGCCTGCTGCCAACCGTCGGTGGCCGGGTCGTAGATCTGAACGTGGCGTACGTTGTCGCGATCCTGCCAGCCAGATATGAGGAAGATCAGCGAGTCACGCCATGTGCCCGACACCGCATCATCGACCGGTTCGGGGATCGGAGTCCCCTGTCGCCATCTGCCGGTGCCCGGGTTGATGATGGCCACGTCGGGAAGCGTGCGTTCCCCGCCGTCATCGGCGACGGTGTACCCGCTGAACAGGTAGATCTCCCCTCGAACGACTTGGGCGGTAGCGGCGAGTCGCCCGGGTCCGGGAACGGGGCTGATCTCCTTCCAGGCCGGCTCACCCACGTCCCAGCGGAACGCCCGGTTGGTGATGCCGTCCCAGCGCTTGGTGGAGTCGAGGCCAAGAAACGAAAAGACCGCGTGGCCCTCCGAGGTTTGCATCCCGGCCACAGCGTTGTTCGTGATGGGGATGGGGAGTGGGGGCGCTTCCATCCAGACGGTGGATAGGGCCTGGATCGCCACGGTGCAAAGGCATAGAATGGTGCTCATGTTGTCCCCAAGGCGGAGGTATGATGTCCCAAGTAGCGTACCAATCCCACGTGACGATTCGCCGCTCGGAAGGTCGCATGCGGATGGCGACCCTTCCGGCGGAAGACCAGCCTGTCTTGTTCGGCGTCCACGGTGCCGTGGCAGAGCACTACGGCGTCGAGCCGGGTCAATTCACCCCCCATGCGACGACCATCGATTACGTCGTAGCGGCAGCAGGCGGCTGACTACTCGGCACATTTGCCGGCGCGCTGGCAGCGCGCGAGATCAAACTCGAGACTGATGACCTGAGAGCTGAGGTCATAGGTGAAGTCGAGAAAGAGGATCGGGTGCTGGTTCTCCGGCGCATCCGCGTCAACTACCATCTGAACGTGGACCCGGGACTGCGCGACGCCGTCGAGCGGGCCCACGCCGTGCACGCCGACTTCTGTCCCGTGGCCCGATCGATCGGAGGGTCGGTTGCCATATCTACTGAGATCGCTTACGAGCGCTAGCTTGCGTGCTTGCGAGCGGTCGGCGACAGCGAGGGGGGGGTGACGCGAGCGGTCGGCTCGAACCGTCCGGATTCGAGCGATCGGTACGCTGCAAAGACGACTTCCATATCGCGTCGGGCCACGGCAAGGGACATGGCTGGCTCCCGCGCCTCGCGCACGCAAGTGAGGAACGCCTTGAGCATTCCTCGGTACCCCATGATGTCGAGTATACCGGGAATGCGGAATCGTTTGCGACGACCCAGCACGAGCACCCATAGACCGTTGCTTTCGAAGACGATATTGCCCCCGGTCCCATAGATCTTGGACGCCTGAAGCCCGCCGATGCGGTTCGCTGTGTTCCACGAGTGGAGCAGCTTGCCGACGGCACCGCTTTCGAACTTGACGAGAAGCTCGAGGTTGTCCTCGAGCGGAGCAATGGTTGGCGTACTCAGGGTGGGCTGGGCCGCGATGACGGCCCGCACGCTGCCCCCGATGCCGACGAGCAGGTCGACCCAATGTACTCCGCCCTCGAGGAGGGCACCTCCACCCATCAACCCCGCGTCGGTACGCCACCCACGTACACGATTCCGGCCCGTCTTGTTGAGCTCAATGAAGATGGGATCCCCGATGTCGCCCCTTTCGAGGTGCCGCCGTAGCACGCGAGTGAGGGGCTTGAAATGATAGTTCTCAGCCACCATGCAGATCACCCCTGCCTGCTCGACGACCACTTCCAACGCGCTCAACTCATCGAGGCTCCGGGTGATGGGTTTCTCGATGAGCATTGGCTTACCGTGCTCGGCGGCCAGCCGCGCGTGATCCAGATGAAACGCGGGGGGTGTGCAGATAAACACAGCGTCCACAGTGGGTGACGCGCATGCTTCCTGATAGCTCCCGAATGCCCCCGTGCCCTTGAACTGACGACGGTAGGCCTCGGCTTTTTCCAGCGACCGGCTCGCGTAGAGGAGGTTGACCCCCGAGCGGAGTGTGCGGGCAAACCGGCTATGCAATCTGGCCACTGACCCGCAGCCAAGAATGCAGAGATTGATGCGCTTCATCTGGCGCCCATATCAACGATCGCGGTCCACTCGCGGGCGATGTGCTCGCCGACCCGCAGGCCGTTGGCTGCGATCGTGAGACTCGGATTCACTCCACCCGACGTCGGCATGAAGCTGCCATCCACCACGAAGAGGTTGGAGATCCCGAAGAACCGGCACCAAGGATCCAGCACAGCCGTGAAGGGGTCAACTCCGAAACGACAGGTGCCCATTGCGTGGGAGTGTGAGTTGATGGGTTTATGCACCCGGACCCACGCGCCGGCCCTTCTCATGATCCGTGCCGCTTCCCGATAGAGGGCCTTGCGTCCCTGGAGGTCGCGCCGGTGGTACTTATGGAAGACCTGAGCGATTGGCTGACCGTACGGATCCCGTTCTGTGGGATGCAGTGTGACCCGGGAGTCGAACCTGGGCATATCTTCGGCGATGCAGATGAGATAGATGTGATGTGCGTGGGTCAGGTATCCGATTTGGCCAACGGGAAACGGTGCCCCCCCCAAGATGTACTCGCGCGGCGGCACCTGCAGCCCCTGAATCATTCCCCATGGGCCAGCCGGCCCGCGACCGCTCGGGTGGCCGAAGTAAAAGTCCATGATGGCCACCTGCTTGTGAAACCGCTGCTCGGGATTGGTCGTGGAGGGAAAGAGCCCGAGCATGATACCGCTGCAGTGGCGCATGAGGTAGCGACCGACCAGCGGGCCGTTTGGCTTCACGTGTTCCAATCCTGAGGCAAGAAGTAGCCTCGCCGACCCAATGGCGCCGGCGCTCACCACCACCAGATCGCAGCTTACGGTAGACGTTTGCCCCGTCCTGAGGTCCAGGCACTCGACGCCGCTGATCCGCCCTTGAGTGCGGACGAGCCTTGTGGCAATTGTCTGATCTTTGACAACAGCCCCGAGCCGGATCGCCTGCGGCAGGATCGTCACTGCGAGGTCGTTCTTCGCGCCGATCTTACAGGGGTACAGGTCGCACGTCAGGCACCGGATGCACTTCGCGCGGTTGTTTCCGTCGTGGAAGTTGATGGCGAGGGGAATTGGGAATGGGTGCAGGCCCAAATCGCGGGCGGCCTCGGCAACCCGGCGGGCTGGGGAGCTAAACGGTGGTGGGGAGTCGGCGTAACCCGCTCCCCGCGGCGGTTCTGTGGGATCGGTACCGGCGACGCCCACGACGCCCAGCAACCGCTCGGCCTCATCGTAATAGCAGGAGAGATCGGCATACGAGATCGGCCAATCGGCGAACGCCGCCGCCCGCGGTGACGTCCCGGGAAAGCGGCTGTGCCGCTCGAAGTCCGCTTCCCGCAGGCGGAACGATGCCGCGCCGTAGAAGATCGAGTTTCCTCCCACAGTCTCGTTCGGGTACACTAGGGTTCGCTTGAGAAGATGATCTGCTTCGTACGGAGTCCCACTCTTGTACTTCGGCTGCAGCAGGATCGCGCGCGTATCCCACGCGCTTTCATCCCGATCAACCCACCGGCCCCGCTCTAGCACCAAGACCGACATTCCCGCTTCGGCGAGTTTGAGCGCTGTCGTGCTCCCACCGAATCCGGTGCCGATGACGATGGCGTTCCACCGCTGCTTGCTCACGGACACGGTAGCGTGTCCGCCATGAACGAATCATCGCTTTCCAGGTACCTGAAGGGCTCAGGCATAAATCTGGTACATCCGGAACAGAAAGAATGCCATGACGGCTCCCTCGAGCACCCATGCCATGGGCTGCTTGTAGTAGCCGGTGTACATTTCCCATCCCCAGTACCCGGTGTCTTGGAACAAACTGAGAGTAAATTTCCTTTTGGAGAATGGCCAAAGCAGCGGTTGGCCAACGGTGCTGCCGATGTCGGCGAGATAGTGGGTGACCGTCGCCACGAATGCAAAGGGGGCGTAGTGCGGAGCAATCAAATAGACCGATCCGGTCACGACGACGGCAAACAGAAGGCTATGGGTGACCGTGCAGTGAAACGAGGGTTTCGCGAGTCCGGCCTTCACCACGAGGGCATCGGCATTGGGTAGGAAGTGCACGCCGAGACAGAACACAGCCATCTTGGGATTCCAGTCGTAGGTCGCGATCGACAGCGCCAAGGGGACATGGCCAAACTGCATGGGTTATCCTCTGCGTTGTGCACACCGTCCAGTCATCCGATGCTGACCGGTGGGCGAATGTTACGAGCTTCAGAAGCCAACCTCGTTGGGGATAGGTCTCTGCTAAATGGAACCGCGCCCCGGTGTTCAATCATCGGATGATGCCGGCTTCCGCATCTGCTTGACGTCTGCGCGCCTCTTCTTCGCGGCAAGGCGTGCCTCGTTCGCGGAGGCTGGCGGATTGGTTGGCTTGCGCGGTGGGGGAACCTCCAAGGCCCGAGTGACCAATTCATTCAGTCGGTCGATGGCCGCCTGACGGTTCTGAGCCTGGCTCCGGCGAGCAGCGGCAGTCACGTGGAGAACGCCGTCCCCGTCGATGCGATTGGCGAGCTTCCTCATGAGGAGGCGTCGCTCGTCGTCAGAGATGCTGGGGCTGCGCTCGACGTCCCAGAGGGCCTCGACTTTGGTCGAGGTCTTGTTGACGTGCTGGCCTCCCGGGCCACCGGCTCGGGTAGCCCGAAAACGTAGCTCGGTGTCTGGTACGACAAACGCCATGGATGGAAGAAGATACAGAGTTGGATCTTCCGAGGAAGCGGTACCTGGCATTGTGATGGATACTTCAGCACTTTCTGTACATAGCCCATCGGAGGTCGACCCTGTCGCAATCGCCGCTCCCTGACGGTCAAGATCTCGCCCTGGTGCTGTCCGGCGGGGGAGCGAGGGCGTCCTATCAGGTCGGCGTGCTCGCCGCCATCGCCGAGAAGGTACCGGACCTCAACTTCCCCATCACGACCGGCGTGTCTGCGGGCGCCATCAACGCCTTTCATCTGGCATCCCACCAGGGCCCCTTTCGATCTGCCGTTGTGGGACTCAAGCGGCAGTGGTGCCGGCTCACGTCCGGCCAGGTGTACGATGTGCGGGTCGCCAGGTTTGTGAAGGCGAGCCTGTGGTGGCTGATCCAGGGGCTCATCGGCCGGCGGGTGGGGCCGACCGAGATCCAGGGGCTTCTCGAGCTCAGCCCGCTTCGTCGGTTCCTCCAGGGAGGCATGGATTTTGAGGGAATCGCCGCCAACATCAACAGCGGGAAACTGCGGGCAGCCGCGCTGAGCACGACGTCCTACAGCACTGGTGAAACAGTGACCTTCGTGCAGTGTGCCGAATGCGTGCCGACGTGGGTGCGGGCGCAGCGCCGAGCCGTACGCACCAAACTCACGATGGACCACATCATCGCTTCGGCGTCGATTCCCATTGTCTTTCCCGCCGTGGAGCTGGACTCCGGCTACTACGGAGACGGAAGCGTCCGGCAGACGGCGCCCCTCGCGCCAGCCATCCATTTGGGCGCTCGCCGCATCTTGGCCATTGGGATGCGGGCCGACTGGGGCAGCCTCGAACACCCGCCGGGGGTGACCGAGTACCCCTCGGCCGCGCAGGTGATGGGGCTCCTCTTTCACTCGGTCTTTATGGATGCCCTGGAGACGGATGCGGAGCGACTGGTGCGGCTGAACGAACTCCTGGCCCGTTTTCCTCCGGGCACCGATTACCCCGCCCGGTTGAAGCCCATCAAGCTGCTCCACCTGAGACCGTCGCTCGATCTGGGAGCCCTCGCCAGACCTCACTGGAGTCTCTTGCCTGGTGTCATTCGCGCCGTCGTGCGGGCCGTGGGCGGGCAGAGTGAGGGGGCCTCCGACTTCATCAGCTATTTGCTCTTCGATCCGCAGTACACCGGACCACTTATTGAGCTCGGATACGACGACGGGCGCGAGAAGTGGCCGGAAATCGAGAGGTTTCTGGCGGACGATTGAGCGGTGGTGGCGGCCCACACAAAGGGAGCCGGGAGCGGATCCGGCCGCTGGACCGGCAGACTAAGGCGCGATGTGTCCGTCGCGATCCCGGTCCCACCTCAACCCTCCTCGGCTGCCAACTTACGCAACACGTACGGTAGGATTCCTCCATGACGGTAGTACTCGACCTCCACAGGGGTGTCGAGGCGGACTACGGCATCGAACTCCACCGCCTCACCGTCGTCAGCCGTGGCTGTCACCGGAACCGTGCTGCGAGGTTCGAGTCCCGACG
Source organism: Gemmatimonadota bacterium (assembly GCA_039590195.1). Lineage (GTDB taxonomy): Bacteria > Gemmatimonadota > Gemmatimonadetes > Gemmatimonadales > GWC2-71-9 > JBDHDY01. The sequence goes on from JBDHFY010000063.1 coordinate 8,502, forward strand.
CGATACCTGAGATCGAGAAGTGCTCGCGGCCCGAGAGGCCCAAGGCGTCTTGGCCGCTGCCGTCTGGGAATTGAAGGGGAAGCACGCCCATGCCAATCAGGTTGCTTCGGTGGATTCGCTCATATCCCTGAGCTATGACCGCCCGTACACCCAACAATGCCGTGCCCTTGGCCGCCCAGTCCCGGGAACTTCCCGTCCCGTATTCGGCCCCGGCGAGAACGATGAGCGGAGTACCATCGTCCCGGTAGCGCATCGCGGCGTCATAGATGCTGGTCACCTCGCCGGACGGAATGTGCATCGTCCAGTTCCCCTCCCGACCCTCGACAAGCTGATTCTTGATTCGAATGTTGCCGAACGTTCCTCGCATCATCACGTCGTGATGGCCGCGACGCGAGCCGAAGGTATTGAACGCGACGGGCTCGACGTCCCGATCGATGAGCCAGCGGCCAGCCGGTCCGTCCTTGGGGATGGCTCCGGCCGGAGAAATGTGATCGGTGGTGACTGTGTTGCCCAACGACACGAGGACACGCGCCTTCGTGATGTCCGACAGGGGCGGGGGCGCGGTGGGAAGGTCGGAGAAGAAGGGGGGCTCCGCCACATACGTGGATGACGCATCCCATGCAAATCGTCCTCCCTCGCCCGCCGGGACGGGGAGCGCCTTCCACGCAGCGGTACCGTCGAACACCGAGCCGTATTCCTTCGCGAACATGTCGGGCTTCAGGGAGGCGGCTACCGCCGCCTTAATCTCCTGGGAATCAGGCCAGATGTCTCTGAGATAGACGGGATGCCCTTCGCCATCGGCGCCGAGCGCTTCCGTGGTCAGATCGATGTCCATCCGACCGGCAATGGCGTATGCCACGACGAGCAACGGTGACGCGAGGTAGTTAGCCCGGACATGCGGGTGAACCCGCGCCTCGAAGTTTCGGTTGCCCGACAAAACCGCGGCCACTACCAGCTCGTGTTGGGTGATCGCCTCCGTAATGGGGCCGGCCAGTGGCCCGCTGTTGCCGATGCAGGTGGTGCAGCCATACCCCACGACGTGAAAGCCGAGCGCTTCGAGGTCGCTCGTAAGCCCGGCTTCGGCCAGATAATCGGTGACCACCCTCGAACCCGGAGCCATGCTGGTCTTCACCCAGGGCTTGCTTTGCAGCCCTTTTGCCCGGGCGTTTCTGGCCAGCAGGCCGGCGCCGATCATGACGGACGGGTTGGACGTGTTCGTGCAACTCGTGATGGCGGCGATGACAACGGAACCGTCCGTGAGGCCAAAGCGCTCGCCGTCGTGCTCCACCACGGCTTCCGTCGCTACGGAGTCCGCAACGGCCGTCGCGGTCGCGCGAGCCCCTCCGCCGACCCCAGGTAACGGTTCGCCGCCCCGGTCGGGCACTGAGCGCCTGGCCCCGGCAGGGATCAGCGTCGGGAGTACGGTCTTGAAGGAATCACCGATCTCCGACAGCGGGACGCGATCTTGAGGGCGTCGTGGTCCGGCGAGCGACGGGACAACGGTTTCCAGGTCGAGCTCGAGCACGCTCGTGTACGAGGGATCCGGGGAATCCTCGGTATGAAAGAGCGCCTGCTCCTTGCAGTACCGTTCGACGGCGTCGATGGTCTCGGGCGGGCGTCCCGTCCGCTCCAGGTAGATCACCGTCTCGCGGTCGATCGGGAAAAATCCCATGGTGGCGCCGTATTCCGGTGACATGTTGGCGATCGTTGCTCGATCCGCCAAACCGAGGCTCGAGAGCCCCGGCCCGAAGAATTCGACGAATCGGCCCACCACCCCATGTTTCCTGAGTATCTCCGTCACGACCAGCACGAGATCGGTGGCGGTCGCGCCCTCGGGTAGCTGCCCAACAAACTTCATTCCCACGACCTCGGGAAGCTGCATGAAGTAGGGCTGCCCCAGCATCACCGCCTCGGCCTCGATTCCGCCCACTCCCCACCCCATGACGCCCAAACCGTTGATCATCGTCGTGTGCGAATCCGTGCCCACCAGCGTGTCCGGAAAGGCGACGTGGTTTCCGTTGGAGCCCACGACCCGAACGACGCTGGCGAGGTACTCCAGATTGACCTGATGGACGATCCCGGTTCCCGGCGGGACGACATTGAAATTGCTGAACGCTTGCTGAGCCCAACGCAGCAAGCCGTATCGCTCCGAGTTTCGCTGCATTTCCCGCTCGACGTTGAGCTCGAATGCGTGCGGCGTCCCGGAGAAATCGACCTGCACGGAGTGATCAATGACGAGATCGGTGCGCACGAGGGGATTGATCTTCTCTGGATTGCGTTCCAGGCGAACCATGGCATCGCGCATGGCGGCGAGATCCACCACAGCCGGGACCCCCGTGAAATCCTGGAGAATTACCCGTCCGGGCATGAAGGGGACTTCCCGACTTCGATCCGGTCGGGGTTTCCAGCCAGCCACGAGAGCCACCTCGTCATCGGTCACCACGCCATTTCCATGGTGCCGCAGCACGTTTTCGAGGAGCACGCGGATGGAGAAGGGGAGCCGCTCGAGGTCGGTCAGCCCCTGCTTGGCCAGGGCGTCGAGGCGATAGATCGTGACGTCACCCTGGTCGAGTGCCAAGGTGTCGCGGGAGCCGAGAGAGTCGCTCATCGGGACGATTGCGTCCTGTGTGAGGGAACGAGATTCAACGCTTTGCCTCTAAAGGTACTCCGGATGTTGTCGCGGGGTCATCGTGCAGTGGCCAATGGCTCCCGTGCAGCGAATGGAGTATCTTGCCGCCGTCCTCGCTCCGCCCCGTTTGCCCGGTCGGGCGACCCCGCGGAGAAGAAGTGCGCATGTCGAGGCAGCCGGCCCCGAACAAGCCGGCGCAGACAGGAGTCGCAAGGGCATGTCCTGGCTGCCTCCCCAGTCACGACGTGGCCATGCTGTCCCGCCGTGCCCATAGGAGCGTACATTTTGGCCCAACCCGTCACCATGAATCCCGTTTCTCTCGACGAACTCTGCGTCAATGCAGTCCGTGTCTTGACCATGGACGCCGTCCAGGCGGCCGACTCGGGACACCCCGGGGCTCCCATGGCCCTGGCCCCGCTCGGCTATGTGTTGTGGACGCGACACCTGCGTCACGACCCGTCAGATCCCCACTGGCCCAACCGCGATCGATTCGTCTTGTCGTGCGGGCATGCGTCAATGTTGCTCTACGGACTCCTCCACCTCACCGGTTACGATCTTTCGTTGGAGGAGTTGAAGAAGTTCCGACAGTTCGGCAGCAAAACGCCGGGCCACCCGGAGTTCGGGGTAACACCCGGTGTCGAAACTACCACCGGACCACTCGGCCAGGGTTTCGCCAATGCGCTGGGGATGGCGATCGCAGAAGCCCATCTGGCGGCCGTGTTCAATCGGGACGGGCATCGGATCATCGATCATTTCACCTACGTTCTTGCCAGCGACGGGGATCTCATGGAGGGGATCTCCCACGAGGCCGCCTCTGTGGCCGGCCACCTCAAGCTCGGCAAGCTCATTGCCTGCTACGACGACAATCGCATCACGATCGACGGCTCGACGTCGTTGACGTGCAATGATGACACGGGTCTGCGGTTCGAGGCCTGCGGTTGGCACGTCCAGCACGTGCTCGACGGAAACGACCTGGAGGCTCTCGATCGCGCCATCGAGATCGCCAAGGCCGAAGACGATCGGCCGTCTCTGATCATCGTCCGCACGCACATCGCGTACGGCAGCCCGAACAAGCAGGACGTGGCCGCGGCCCACGGAGCTGCCTTGGGCGAAGAGGAAGTACAGCTCACGAAGAAGAACCTCGGCTGGCCATCCCTCGAGCGGTTCCACCTGCCTGAGGACGCGGTGGCGGAGTGGCGAAAGTGCGTAGGGCGTGGCGCCGAGTGGTCTTCGGAGTGGAGGGAGCGGCTCGCGGCATACGGCGCGGCCCACCCGAATGAAGCCCAGGGGCTCGACCGCCGGGTCGCCGGCGAGCTGCCCGAAGGTTGGGAAAAGTTGCTGCCCGCGTTCGACGCCGGCTCTCTCGTCGCTACGCGGGGCGCGTCGGGGAAGGTATTGAACGCCCTGGCCTCGAGCCTCCCCGAGCTCATGGGAGGCTCTGCCGATCTGGCCGGATCGGTCAAAACCGTCATCACCGGCGGGGGTGACTTTGGACCGGGTAGCTATACCGGTAGAAACGTCCATTTCGGAGTACGCGAACACGCGATGGCTGCCGTCATGAACGGCATGGCTCTTCACGGCGGGTTCCGGCCGTTCGGTGGGACGTTCCTGATCTTCGCCGACTACATGAGGCCGGCCATCCGCCTCGCCGCCATGATGCGGCAGCCAACTATCTACCTCTTCAGTCATGACTCGATCGGCCTGGGTGAGGATGGGCCGACCCACCAGCCGGTGGAGAGCATCGCCACACTGCGCGCCATTCCGGGCCTCACGGTGATTCGTCCGGCCGATGCGAACGATGTGGTGGAGGCCTGGCGGACGGTCCTCGAACACCGCCAGGGGCCGGTTGCCCTCGTACTGTCACGCCAGAAGCTGCCGGTGTTCGACCGGGCGGGGCTCGGCGCCCCGACGGGTGTGGCGAAGGGTGCGTACATCCTGTCTGAGGCGGCCGAGGGGGAGGGGCCGCACGTCATTCTCATGGGGAGCGGCTCGGAGGTCGCCCTGCTCTTGGCGGTGCAAAAGGAGCTCGAAAGGGAAGGGATCGCCGCTCGCGTGGTCAATGTTGCGAGCCTCGAGTTATTCGCCGCCCAACCGCAGGAGTATCGCGATACGGTGCTGCCACCGCACGGTCCCGTGCGAGTGGCCGTGGAAGCGGCCCACCCGATGCCCTGGTATCGCTGGGTGGGCGACAGCGGCGATGTGATCGGGATCGAGCGCTTTGGGAGGTCGGCGCCTTACGGGGAGCTCTTCGAATACTTTGGGTTCACACCGGAGAGCATCGTCGAGCGCGTGAAGGGCCTCCTCGACCGCTGACCAACGCTTCCACCTGACGATCATGAAGGAATTGGAGGCGGCAGTTGGGCGGGCCAGGCTGGCCGGACTGGAATCGGCTGTCACGGCCCGTCTCGAGCGGATGGCTCACGAGGGCCTCGTCGAGCGCATCTGGGCGGGCGAGCCAGCGGTCTGGGGTGGAACGGCGGAATCGCCCGAGCTGGCCGACCGACTGGGATGGCTCGGTCTTCCGGACTCCATGGGTCGGATGGCTCCCGAGCTCGTGGACTTTGCGGAGGGCCAGCGCGGGCAGGCGAGGCACGTTGTCCTCTGTGGGATGGGTGGGTCGAGTCTGGCTCCTGAGGTGTTTTGGCGGACTTTCGGTCCTCAGGCCGGGTTCCCGAGCTTCACGATGCTGGACAGCACGGCGCCGGCCGCGGTGCGGGCTGCGGCGCCGGACCCTTCCGACAGCCTCTTTGTTGTCTCGAGCAAGTCCGGAACGACCCTCGAAACCATGAGCTTCCACCACTACTTCTGGGAGCTCACCGGCCGGAGCGGATCCCGTTTCGTGGCCATCACCGATCCCCAGGGTGCATTGGAGCGGCTTGCAGTCGACCAACACTTTCTGGGGGTGTTTTCGGGTCACCCCGAGGTGGGAGGCCGGTTTTCGGCCTTGTCGGTGTTTGGACTGGTGCCTGCGGCGCTGGTTGGGATCGATGTCGCCACGATTGTGGAACGGGCGTGTTCGATGGCGGAGAAATGCCGGGCGGCGCCGGCGGAAAACCCCGGCGCGAGGCTCGGGGCGATTCTGGGCGAGGCGGCCCTGGCAGGCCGGGACAAGCTCACGTTGGTCCTCTCCCCCTCGCTGGGGCCCTTCGGGCTCTGGGCAGAGCAGCTGATCGCCGAGAGCACCGGAAAGATGGGGAAAGGCATCCTCCCCGTTGTCGTTGACAGGGTGTTCGACGCGGACGCTTACGGAAGCGATCGAGTGTTTGTGGCCATTACGCACGCGGGTGAAGAGGCAGCGAGTGTGGACGGGCTCGCTGCGCTGGTCAGCCGGGGGCACCCCGTCGTTCATTTGACCTTGGCTGCCGATGAAGATCTTGGGGCCGAGTTTTTCCGGTGGGAGTTCGCGACGGCGGTGGCGTGTGCCCTGATCGACGTCAACCCGTTCGATCAACCAAACGTTGCGGAGAGTAAGGCCGACACGAAGGCGGTGTTGGAGGGGGATGAGGAGATTGGTGAGCCAGATCCCCCGTCGGCGCTGGAGGCATTGCTGGCAGGAGTCCGGCGGGGACACTACCTCGCCATCATGCTGTACTCGGCGCCCAATCGAGTCACCGATGAGCGGCTTCGGTCGGTCCGTGAGAGGTTGGAGAGGGGGCTCGGGGTGGCGACGACGGTGGGTTACGGCCCTCGGTTCCTGCACTCGACCGGGCAGCTGCACAAGGGGGGACCGCCGACGGGCAATTTCGTCCAAGTGTTCGACCGGCCCGCAGAAGATCTCGACGTGCCCGGCATGCCGTACACCTTCGGGCGACTCCTCGGCGCGCAGGCGGAGGGAGATTTCCGGGCGCTCCAGCGGCGAAGGCGACCGGTGGTGAGGATCGGGGACCTGGAATTGCTGGAGCACGCCGTCGGCTGAACGCGATCCCGGCGCGAAAGTCGTGCCGGCCCCGGGTCTCGTCCTATTGCGCGGAGCCGGTGGCAGGATTCGGCGTCAGGCTCCGGCGACCGCCCGCTCGGATCCGAGTTGCACGAGTTGTTTCCCCGAGGCGGCTTCCCTTTTGGCGTACGCCATGGGGTCGTGCTCCAGGGCGCCGTCCGGCAGGAACTGCCAGAGGGAACCGAGTTCTCGTTGCACGCGATCACGGAAAAACGCTGGGATCTCAGTGGTCTCCCCCTCAAAGAATCGCCGCATGGTCACGTCGGTGTCGAGGAGTCCGCGGAGCATTCTGAAGTACTTGAGTCGCCCGAATCCTTCTGAGGAAACTGCCCGCAGGACGTTCATCCACCCGGGGATGTTCGATCCTTGAGCGGCGAACCGCCGACGGATGCTGCGCCACGAAAAGGTGTATTTCGTGAGATCTATGACGTGCTCGTAAAACTCGGTCCAGTGATAGTTCTTGGGTCGGACGTTCATCGCCTGATGGTTGTTCAGGAAATGAAACGGGAAGGGCAGCACGCGACCCGCCTGCTGGAACTCCAGGTTCAGCGGGGCGGCTTCGCCGAACGCCGAGAGGAGCGAGTACCCTGGGAACGTGGCGGGAACGAGGTCCACGAAGCGCTTGGTCAGTTCGAAGGGTTCAGCCCCGTCGTCCGTGTCGAGCCCCAGCACGAAGTTGGCCTGGACGTAGGGGATGTAGCGGAGGACCATGTTCACGTGCTCGGACACTTGCCGCACTTTTTCTTCACCCTGCCGTCGGCCGGACTTGGATTTGTTGCCGCAATCGTACCATGACTCGATGCCCGGCAGCATGGCTTTGAATCCGTTCTTCTGCAGTCGTTGCAAGTGAGGCTCCGAAAGGAGCGCGAGGCTGCTTTCCGCGACGAAGTCGATCCGATTGGGCGGCACGGCGTCCTCGATGGCGTCCATGTAGTCATTGAAGCGGACGCCGAAGTTCGGGTCGTGCCACGCCACCCTTGGCCGTGCCATCTTCTTCATCAGAAAACGGAGATCCTCGCTCATCTGTTCGAAGCTCAGCGGTTTGTAATCCACCACCGAGTCGATACAGAAGCTGCACGTGTAGGGGCAACCCATACTTCCGATCAACGGAACCATCTTGATGGTCGGTGCCTTGGCGATCGTCGGCTCGATGAACTTCCATCGTTCCGCAACGCTCGGGAGTTCTGCCGGTTGCTGATTGGCGGCGAGGTGGACACCCAAGGGTCGATGCTGGGTGCAGTCTTGCAGCACGTCCTGCAAGATCTGTCTGTCGGTGAAGCCAAGCACGTAATCGAAATACTTACGGGCGTCGTCGGGGTAACAACGCGCGTGCGGTCCCCCGAGCACGGTAATGGCCCCGCGTTGCCTGAGCATGTTGCTGATGGCGTATGCGAGTTGCGCCGCCTGTGTGAAG
>JBDHFY010000064.1:0-16415 GCA_039590195.1 Gemmatimonadota bacterium
CACCGCGCTGCGCTCGGGCTCTCGGAAGAGACGGACGCCATCGTCATCGTGGTGTCTGAGGAGACTTCGAAGGTATCCGTCGCCGTGCGGGGCCTCCTGCACCGCGGCGTGATACCGCAACAGATCCGCGAGTTGCTGGCCGGTCACTCGTGGACGCCGTTGACGGCGGCGGATGCACCACGGGACAAAGCCATCGCTTGAAGAGCGCTCCACAATTGGGTACTCACTATTGGCCGAGCCACGCCTGGCCGACAACCGCGGCATGCACACTGAGATCCACATAGGCCTATGGGATACGGGAACGGGTCAGAAACGATAGCGAGCGTCACGTCCGACCCCACGAGCGGCAGGACGCCCAAGCGGGCGGCGATAGTGGTCTTCTTCGTCGTATTTGCCGGATACGTCTGGACCCTCGCTCCAGCCGTCACGTTTTGGGACGCGGGTGAGTTCCTCGCCGCGGCCAAGATACTGGGCATTCCCCATCCTCCCGGCACCCCCGTCTTTGTCTTTCTCGCCAACGTGTGGGCCAAGCTCGTCCCCATCGGGGAGTTCGCGCTGCGCGTCAACCTCATGACGGCCGTCTTCAGTTCGGCCACGGCGGCGTTGATGTTCTTGGTGGTGTTTCACGGATTGCGGGGCGTGGCGCAGACGGAACGTGACGTTGCCGATCCGGTGTTCGTGTACGGCGGGGCCGGCGCCGCGGCGCTCGTGTCGGCCTTCGCGTTCACCGTGTGGCAGAACTCGAACGAAAGTGAAGTCTACATGGTGGCGGCGTTCAGCATGGCCGCCATCGCGTGGCTGGCGTGGCTCTGGCGGAAACATCGCGGGACGTCGCGGGCACCACACCTCCTGCTGGTCATCGTGTACTTGGGGGCGTTCTCCATCGGTACACACCTGATGACGCTCCTCGTGGGACCAGCACTCGTGGTGTTCATGTGGCATGTCATGATGACAGAGCCACTGGAGGGCGATAAGGATCGAGCCGTCGAGTGGGCGCAGTGGGCGGTCGTGGTGGGGATATGGGCGTTGCTCATCGGCACCGGCTTGGGGAGTACCACGTTGTTTGTGCTGGGCGCCGTGGCGTTCGGGGGCGCCGCCGTGTTTGCCATCGCCACGGGCGGCTGGCGATTTGCGGTCGGTGTGTTAGCGGTGGCCGCCGTGGGCGTGTCGACCTACCTGTTCCTCTATATTCGCGCGGGGCTCGGTCCATTCATCAACGAGGCCGACCCGTCCACCTGGGAGTCGTTGCTGGCGGTCATTCGGCGCGAGCAGTACCCGCCGCGGCTGCCCATCGACAACCCGATCTACCCCTCCGGCCCTGGCAACCCCGGGCGGACCCTAGATCTGGTGGCGCTCCAAATCCAGAACTACCTGCAATACTTCGATTGGCAATGGTCCAACGGACTTGCGCCAACGGAGTCGGTGTTTGCGCGGATCCGACTGCCGTTCACCCTGGCCTTCACCTCGCTCGGCATTTATGGCGCGATGCTGCTTCGCGAACGGCATCGGTCGGTCTTCTGGCTCTTACTCATCATTTTTCTGACCACGGGGCCCGGTCTCGTCGCCTACATGAACTTCAAACCCGGGTTCTCCATCGGGTTTGATCGATTTCCTGATGCGAACATGCACGAGGTGCGCGAGCGCGACTATTTCTTCACGCTGTCCTTTCAAATGTGGGGCATCTTTGCGGGAATCGGTATTGCGGGCCTCTACCGTGTGTTGCGGGAGGCGCTTCTCACGAACGTTGGAGCGGGGGCGGCGAAACTCGCGCCGGCGGTCTTTGCCCTAGCGGCGCTTCCGTTCGTGTTGAATTTCAAGGCGGCGAGTCGTGCGCATGGCCCGGAGGCGTTGCTCGCACGCGACTTTTCGTACGATCTCCTCCAATCGATCGAGCCGTATGGGATCGTCTTCACGAACGGTGACAACGATACGTTTCCGCTGTGGTACGCTCAAGAAGTCGAGAGTGTCCGGCAGGACGTCATCGTGGTCAACCTGTCGCTCGGCAACACTGATTGGTATATCCGCCAACTGCGGGACAACCCGTTGCGGCCGTTCGATCCCGCCCAGGCTCCTTGGTTCGCCGACGTCGCGCCGGACGAGATCCCGGATTCACTGCACACCATGAGCGATCCTGAGATTGCGGGTCTCTCCGCACAGCTGTTGCCGCAGGCGTTCCGATTCACGGTGGGAGAGATCGATCATGTGTACCCGCAGGATACGCCGCTGTTGATCAAGGACATCTTGATTCTTCGCCTGATTCTCGAGAATGCCGGGCGTCGGTCGATCTATTTCTCGACCACTGCCGGGAGCGGCAATTGGGTGCAGCTCGGATCGCACTTAACCCAGGAGGGGCTGGCGCTCCGTCTCAACGTTGAGCGGCCTCCCGACTCGACCAGGCTCGTGACTGGGCTTTTGGGAGTCCCGCTCGACGTGCCGCGCACCGACTCCCTGGCCTGGCAGATCTATCGCTATGCGAGGCTGTTCGAGGTGGATTCGCTCGACCTGGATCCGACCAACCGCAATATCGCCACCAATCTGAGCCTCCCTTTCCTCTCGCTCGGGCAAGCGTTCGACATCCTCGGCGATCGCGCGCGGGCGCTCGAGAATTTCGCCCGTTCCTACCACCTCTCGCCGTCTCCCGAGCTCCGATCGCTCATCGACATGGCCACCTCCGAGGAGATCTCCCCCATTCCGGGGGACAGCCCGATACAGCTCGAGAGGCCTCCAAGCGGCGACACCGCAGGTAGGTAGGCTGGCCTCTGCCGGTTGTACCGGTGCCTAAGCCCAAGTACGTTATAAGGCTATGGACTTTGCGCCTGTTGCCCGGAATCTCGCGCAGATCCGCGAGGAGATCGCTCGGGTACAGGCCGCAGAAGGGCTGGGCAACGATGTCTCGATCGTCGCCGTGACCAAGGGACATCCGGCGGCCGCGGTAGTTGCCGCTGCGGATGTCGGGCTGAAGGATGTCGGCGAGAATCGGGTGCAGGAGGCACTCGAGAAGCGCACCGAGCTCACCGATATTCCGGTTCGATGGCATCTCATCGGCCACCTGCAGACGAATAAGGCGAGGTTCGTGCCGGGAAACTTCTCGGTGGTTCACTCGGTTGATTCCCTGAGGGTGGCGGAAGCCCTTGTCACTGCACAACGCCGGGCCAGGGAACAGTCCGAGTCGGCGTCGGAGAACACACTGACGGTGCTGCTTCAGCTCAACGTCTCGGGAGAATCCCATAGGAGCGGGTGCGCGCCCGAAAGGGTGTCCCAGCTCGCTCATCAAGTATCGGGTCTGCCAGGGTTGCAGTTGCGGGGACTCATGACCATGGCGCCCTTCACCGGCGAAGAGCGGGTACAGCGGGACGCCTTTTGTCGACTGCGTCTCCTGCGCGACCGTCTCCAGGCCGAGGGTTTTCACATGCCGGAGTTGTCGATGGGCATGTCCGGCGATTACAAGGCCGCCGTAGCGGAAGGAGCCACGCTCGTGCGGCTGGGCACGGTGCTCTTCGGGGAGCGACAGCCATGACCGAAGAAGGATTTCGCCTCACACCAGTCGACATCCGCGCGCTGGAGTTCCGCCACAAGTTACGGGGCTACGATCCGGCGGGCGTCGAGGGATTTCGGGCCCAAGTGGCGGATGAATTCGAACGGCTCCTTCGAGAGCGAGCCGCCCTGGAGGAGCGCGTCAAGAATTTCCGTGACCAGCTCAAGGCGTTCCGCGAGCGAGAGGCCGCCATGAACGAGGCGCTGGTGGCGGCGCAGCAGCTGCGGGCCGACGCCGAGCAAGCCGTGAAGCGCGACGCGGAGGGTGTCATTCAACAGGCGAGGGCCGAGGGTGAGCGGATCCTCAGCGAAGCCCGCACGACGGAGCGCGCGGTGAGGCGTGAGGTCGAGGCTGGACAGCGGCAGTTCAATGCCTATCTCACGTCGTTCCGCATGCTGCTGGAACGGCACATGGGCGAGGTGGACGCTCTGGAAGCTCGTGAACGCGAAGGGGTCTTTGTCGAGGGACGATGACGGGTACAACCGCACGTAGTGGAATTGATGAGGCGGTGGCCGCGGTGCGTGATCGAACCGCATTCGCACCAGAGGTGGCCGTGATCCTGGGGACGGGGCTCGGGGGGCTCGCTCGGGAAATCGAGCTCGAGTGCGAGATCGGCTACGAGAACATCTCCGGCTTTCCGCTGTCGACCGTTGAGAGTCACGCTGGCCGCTTGCTGCTCGGCGACCTCGGCGGCAAGCGCGTGGTGGCGATGCAGGGGCGGTTTCACTGCTACGAGGGATATTCCATGCAGCAGATCGGCTTCCCGGTTCGCGTGATGCGCGCCCTCGGAGCCGGAACGCTGGTGGTGTCGAACGCCTGCGGCGGCATGCAGCCGCTGTGGCAGGCCGGTGAGTTGGTGCTGATCTCGGATCACATCAACCTCTTGGGCGATAATCCGCTGATCGGCCCGAATGACGACAGGTTGGGGCCGCGGTTTCCGGATATGTCGGCGGTGTACGATCCCGAGCTCCGGGAGCTGGCCCGTTCGGTGGCGCGCGACCTGCGCATCGTGCTCCATGAAGGTGTCTACGTCGCCGTCACCGGGCCCAACCTCGAGACGCCGGCCGAATACCGGTTCCTGCGTGGCATCGGCGCCGATGTCGTGGGCATGTCGACCGTGCCCGAGGTGATTGTAGCCGTCCACGGCGGCATGCGTGTTCTCGGCGTAAGCATCATCACCGACCGGTGTCTTCCTGACGCCCTGGAGCCCGTGGACGTCGAGACGATCATTGCTACGGCAACGAAGGCTGAGCCGAACCTCACGGGGCTCATCTCGACGGTGTTGGAGCGAATGGCCTGATGGCGTACGAGACGCTGCCGAAGGGGTCGTTGGACGTACTCGAAAGCGAGGTGCTCGAGGTATGGCAGCAGGAATCGCTGTTCCATCGCACGCTCGAAGCGACAAAAGACTGTCCGCCGTACGTCTTTTATGAGGGGCCTCCCACCGCCAATGGCCGGCCGGGATTCCATCACGTGTTTGCACGGACGATCAAGGACATGGTGTGCCGATACCACACGATGCTCGGACGTTCCGTCACGCGCATCGCCGGATGGGATACGCACGGCCTGCCCGTCGAGATCGAGATCGAGAAGTCGCTCAACATCAACGGCAAGGCAGACATTGAGCGACTGGGAGTGGCGGAATTCAATCGCCGCTGCCGCGAGAGCGTTTTCCGGTACAAGAACGACTGGGAGTCACTTTCGGATCGGATCGGGTACTGGCTCGACTACGCGCGTCCGTACATCACGTACACGAACGACTACATCGAATCCGTATGGTGGTTGCTCAAGCAGCTGCACAACAAGAACCTGCTCTACTATGGGCACAAGGTGCTCCCGTACTGCACCCGGTGTGGCACGTCGCTGTCCAGCCACGAGTTGGCCATGGGCTACGCCACTCACCGAAGCCCATCGATCTACGGGCTGTTCCGATTGACCGATGACCCAGGCGAAGCAGACCGCCATCTGTTGGTGTGGACGACGACCCCATGGACGTTGCCGTCGAACGTCGCGATCGCCGTCAATCCGACGTTCCAGTACGTGGAGTACGACGTCGACGGAACACGTCTCATCGCCGAAAAGACCATTGCCGAAGCCAAGGTGATCCCCGGTGCCACCCATGGGGAACCGCTCGGGAGCTACCCGGTCATCGCCGAGTTTGCGGGGCACGAACTCGTAGGACGTCGATATGAGCAGCTGCTCGATGCCGTGGAGGTGAGTGCCGATCGCGCCTTCCGCGTCGTCGCAGGCGATTTCGTGACGGCCGACGAGGGGACAGGCCTCGTGCACATGGCACCGGCGTTCGGGGTTGACGACTACGAGGCAATCCGTCGCGAAGACATGGCGTTCGTCAACCCGGTGGACGAGAGTGGGCGGTTTGAGCACACGTCATGGGAGGCGATCAACGGCAAGACCGTGTTCGAAGCCAACGACATCATTGCCGAGCGACTCGGGCGGGACGGGAAGCTCTTCGGGCGGTACGAACCCAAGGGCTACGAACACACCTACCCGTTTTGCTGGCGTTGCGACGCTCCACTCATCTACTACGCCCGACGGTCATGGTTCGTCCGCACCACCGCCTTCAACGACCGCATGGTCGCGATGAATCGGACCATACACTGGTACCCTTCGGAAGTGGGGGTGGGCCGGTTCGGCGAGTGGTTGGAGAACAACGTGGATTGGGCGTTGACTCGCGATCGGTACTGGGGCACACCCCTCCCGGCATGGGTTTGTGACCAGGACGGGTCACATCAAGTCGTGATCGGCGGGTACGACGAATTGGCGGCAGTGACGGGACAGGCGCTGCCGGACGACTTCGATCCGCACAAGCCCTTCATCGATGACGTGGTGTTCCCGTGCCCTTCGTGTCACGGGACGATGCGTCGGGTGCGCGAGGTCATCGATGCGTGGTTCGACTCGGGGGCGATGCCTTACGCGCAGTGGCATTACCCCTTCGAGAACAAGGCGGATTTCGAGGCGCACTTTCCGGCCGATTTCATTTGTGAGGGCCTCGACCAGACTCGGGGCTGGTTTTACTCCCTGCTGGCGATCGCGGCAGGGATCAGCGACCAGCCGGCCTTTGGGAACGTGATCGTGAACGGTTTGGTGCTGGACGCAGAAGGCCGTAAGATGTCCAAGCGCCTCGGCAACGTGATCGATCCGTGGAAGGTCGTTTCGGAATTCGGCGCCGATGCGGTACGCCTGCACCTACTGGCGTCGAGCCAAGTGTGGTTGCCCAAGCGGCTCGATCCCAAAGCGATCTCCGACATGGCCGGTGGATTCCTCAACCGGTTGCGCAACACCTACGGATTCTTCGCACAGTACGTGGGTGATTGGCAGCCGGCAGATGCGCCACCGGTCGACGAGCGCGAGCTGACCGACCGCTGGCTATTGGGGAGGATGGACGCCGTGGTCGAAGCCGTGAGCCGTGCGTGGTCAGGGTACGATGTGACAGCCGGCGTTCGAGCGCTCATCGACTTCTGCGACAATGACCTGTCCAACTGGTACGTGCGGATCAACCGGGCACGGTTTTGGGCCCCGGACAGCCACGCAGATCCGGCGGCCGCGGCGTCGCTGTATGAGGCCCTCGTCACCGTCGCACGGCTCCTGGCTCCGGCCGCGCCGTTCTTGAGCGATGCCATCCACCGGCGCCTGACGGGTGAGTCGGTGCACCTGGCTCGGTTCCCGACTTGGACCGGCGCGGCAGAAGAAGTAGAACAAAAGGCGCGACCGGCAACACGGCCGGTCGCGGCCGAGATGGACGCCATTCGGCGCCTGGCCTCACTGGCGCGTAGCGTCCGAGAAGAGGCAGGGCTTCGCGTACGACAGCCCCTGGCCGAGATCCGCCTGGCGGTTCCCAAGGCGGTGTTGACACCCGACTTCGACGCGTGCCTCGGTCTTCTCAAGAAGGAAGTCAACGTGAAGAGTATCAGCGTGGTCGAGTCGGATGCCGAACTGGTGCGCCTGACGGGAAGGCCGAACTATCGGACGCTGGGAAAGGTATACGGGAAGGCGACCCAAGCGGCCGGGGAAGCGGCGACGCGGTTGACCGCCGGCCAACTCCGTGCGCTCGAAGATGGAGAGGTGGTCTCACTGGCCGCCGATGGACGCACGTTCTCTTTTCGACCGGAGGATGTGATCGTCAAGAGAGAGGTCACGACGGATTGGCTCGTCCAGAACGACGGTCCGTACGTCGTGGCGCTGAACCCTTCGCTCACCCACGAACTGAGGCAGGAAGGGATGGCGCGGGAGATCGTGAATCGGGTCCAGCGTCTCCGAAAGCAAAGCGGTTACGATTACACGACGAGAATCGCGCTCGGCATCAAGGGTAATGACGAGGTGCTTACCGCGGCCGAGGCCTTTCGCACCTTTATTGCTGGCGAGGTTCTCGCCCAACGATTTGAGATCGGGGGCGAACTCTCGAGTTGGGACGTCCGCGAAGCGGTGGACATCGACGGCGACGCCGCCGTCATTTCGCTCGAGCGGCATTAACGTCGCACGGTTGATCGAACGTTCTGAACTGGGCAGGGAAGCGAAGATGAACAAGAAGCAGTTGACCCACTTTGAAAAACGTCTCCTCGAAGAGCGTGCCCGCGTCATAAAGGAGCTGGGGCATTACGACGAGTCATTCAGTTCGACCCTGCAGGGGGCGGACGGGAACCTGTCGTCGTATTCCTTCCATATGGCGGACCAGGGCACGGACGCGATGGAGCGCGAGAAGCAGTTTCTTTTCGCGTCGCAAGAAGGTCGCTACCTCTGGCACGTGAACGAAGCGCTGCGACGCTTGTATCAGGCGCCCGAGAAGTTCGGCCAATGTCACGAGTGCGGTGACGAGATCGGCTACGAGCGGTTGGACGCCCTGCCGCACGCTCGACTCTGCATCAAGTGCAAGGCGAAAGAGGAAGATGGCAAGCGGCGGTAGCCGGCGGTTGTTCTGGATTATCGTCGGAGCGGTGGTGGTTGTGGATTTTCTCACCAAATTGGTCGCCGACGCCAGCCTGTCCCGCGTCCCCCGCCCGATCATCGGCAACTGGGTGACGCTGCAACTCGTGCACAACTGCGGGGCCGCGTTCGGCATCAACGTTGGTTCGTGTGCGCTCTCCCGATGGGTATTCTTGACGCTTGCCCTGGTGGCCCTCGCCGTTCTCGGCTCGATGGTGCGGCAGACCAATCCCGCCGAACGGCTGCGACTGATAGCGCTCGGAATGGTGTGCGGGGGAGCCATCGGCAACGTGGTCGATCGCCTTCGGAGCGCACGCGGCGTCGTCGACTTCATCGATGTGGGCGTCGGCACCTATCGATGGCCGACCTTCAATGTCGCCGATATCGCCGTGACCTGCGGTGCCATTGCGCTCGCCGTCGTCCTGTGGCGGGAGGGGCGGCAGGCCGACGGTGCTCCCGCTTCCGACGCGGCCAGGGCGCCGTCCTAGCATCGCACCGGGCTCCACCTCTTGCCAGATACCATCGTCTTTCAGGTCCTGGCCTCTTCCACCGAGCGGCTCGACCGGTTCCTCGCTGATCAGCTGACCATCTCTCGTACGCAAGCTGCCCGCCTCGTGGCCTATGGAGGCGTCCACGTCAACGGCGCGCGGGGCCGTGCCGGCCGGGGGTTGGTCTACGGCGACCTCGTTGCCGTCGAGTTTCCCGATCACGAACCGCGTCGCCCGCTTCGTCCTCACCCGGTGCCCTTGGAGGCAGTCTTTGAAGACGACACCATGCTCGTTATCGACAAAGCGGCAGGAATGGTGGTACACCCGGCGCCAGGCCATTGGGATGACACCCTGGTCAATGCACTGATTGCCCGAGGGACGCCGCTGTCCGCCGAGAGCCGCGAACGTCCGGGGATCGTCCACCGGCTCGACCGCGATACGTCGGGGCTTCTCATCATCGCCAAGACTGAGGCCGCCCACCGGCGGCTCAGCCGAGCGCTCGCCTCGCGTCGGATCGAGCGCCGATACGCCGCTTTGGTTTGGGGGCACATTCGGGATGTCCTCGAGGTCGACGAACCCATCGGGCGGCACCCTCAGGACCGCAAGCGGATGATCGTCCTCGCCACCGGTCGCCCGGCCAGGACGCGTGTGGAGTGTCTGGCTCGCTTCGATACGTGTGATTTGGTGCGGGTCACCCTCGGCACAGGTCGGACACATCAGATACGGGTGCACCTCGCGCACACGGGTCATCCGGTCGTCGGAGATGCGGTGTACGGTGGGGGAGGGCACCGCAGAGTGACGGGGTCACAGCGGCCGAGGGCGTGGGCGGTGGAGCGCGCCGCTCCCCGGCAGGCGCTTCACGCGGCGTCGCTGCGATTCGCTCATCCCGAAACCGGCGAACCGCTGGAGTTTCGGTCGGAGTGGCCGGCCGATCTCCGGGAATGTCTGGAGGCGGCGTGCGACGACGCAACGCTGCTTGCCCCCAATTCCACGCTAGAGTATCTTCGTTTTTTTGGGTAGCATGGCTGATTTTACTGGGGTTCGTTTACTCATCTTCCGCGTAGCGGATCTGACGTGCGCCGCGGAAGTCAAGGTTGTTCGCGAAATCTTGCCACGCTTGCCGGCCACCCGCGTGCCAGGCGCCGTTGCTTCGGTCAACGGTATCATTAATGTCCGTGGCAACCTCGTGACCCTGGTGGACGCCCGGCGGGCCCTTGGACGACCGCTGGCGAACGGCCATCAGTCTGTAGTCGTCCTCGATCTTGGAACGCGCTCGGTGGGCTTCGCGGTCGACGAAGTGGTGGACCTCATCACGGTGTCCGGCGGTGAACTCGCCCAGGGGGGGGAGTTGCCGGGGATTGACTCGCGCCTCGTGCGTGCCGTCGGACAACGCGGCGACCTGTCCTTTGTGCTATTGGATACTGACGCTCTGTTGAGCCCTATTCTGATCTCGTAGGAGGATGTGTGAGCCATTCGGTGTTGGTGTGCGACGATGCGATCTTCATGCGCACGATGATCAGCGACATTCTCTCGCAAGCGGGCTTCGACGTCATCGGTGAGGCCGAAACCGGCATTCAGGCCGTCGAGCGCTTCAAGGAGCTGAAGCCGGACCTTGTGACCATGGATATCGTGATGCCAGACATGGGCGGTATCGACGCGGTCAGGGAAATCATGAAGATCGATCCGGCCGCGAAGGTGCTGATGTGTAGTGCCATGGGCCAGCAGGCATTGGTTGTCGAGGCCATCCAGGCGGGCGCGAAAGATTTCGTCGTCAAGCCGTTCCAACCGTCGCGCGTTCTCGAAGCAGTTCAGCGGGTCCTCGGTTAAACCATGGACCCAGGCAAGTACGCCGATCTCTTTCTCACAGAGAGCCGCGAGCATCTCACCAACATCAACCAGCAGTTGCTCGAATGGGAGCGGAATCCGTCCGCGGCCGGACCGGTGGACGCGATCTTCCGGGCCATGCACACCATCAAAGGCATGGCAGCGAGCATGGGCTTCACCACCGTCGCCACCTTGGCTCACCGGGCCGAGAACCTCCTCGATCTCCTGAGGCGTCGCCGAGGCGCCACTGATTCTGAGACCATCGATCTGCTATTCCGCACTGCGGACACGCTCGAGCAGGCCGTCGAGCACTCGGTGGGTGGTGGGGAAGGTGAACTCGATGCGTCGGATCTCGTCGCCGATTTGGACCGCGCGGCAGCTGGATTCGAGTCCACCAAAAAGCAAGGAGCGACGCGCACTCGGGCGTCGATCGAAACCGAAGCAGTTGGGGGCGGCCGCCGCGTGCAGGTGACGATCAAAGCCGCGGCCTCGCTGAAGGGCGCCCGCGCCATGATCGTCCTTCGTCGCATGGAATCGTTGGGACCGATGTCAGGTCTCGAACCTCCCCTCGACGTGCTCGAGGGTGAGGAGTTCGACGGGAAGCTCCAGTTCTTCCTGGACAGCGACGCCCCGGACCACGTGATCGAAGAGGCGATCCGAACAGCGGGTGATGTCGAGGAAGTAGTGATCGGTCGGGCGGAGGCCGGCGCGCCCACCAGGGCCGGCGCGACGCGCAAAGCCCGCCACATCCGGGTCAATCTGGATCGGTTGGATGCGCTGATGAACCAGATCGGTGAGTTGGCCAATGCGCGGGGGCGGCTGGCAGAATTGAGTGCCGAGCGGGCCGATCCAGATCTCGAGGACGTGGTCATCACCATCTCCCGACTGGCCGGCGAACTACAAGCCGAGATCATTCAAGCCCGAATGACGCCGGTGTGGCAGGTGTTCGACCGTTTCCCCCGTCTCGTGCGCGATGTCGCACGACAGCTCGGCAAGCGGATCGACTTCCGCGTGGAAGGCAAGGAGATCGAGCTCGACAGGGCGATTCTCGACGAGATCGGCGACCCGATCGTGCATCTACTGCGAAATGCCGTCGATCATGGGATCGAAC
This sequence comes from Gemmatimonadota bacterium, assembly GCA_039590195.1. Lineage (GTDB taxonomy): Bacteria > Gemmatimonadota > Gemmatimonadetes > Gemmatimonadales > GWC2-71-9 > JBDHDY01. Next base: position 11,900 of record JBDHFY010000064.1, read on the forward strand.
CGCCGGAGGAGCGAGAGGCGGCCGGCAAGCGGCCGGATGGGCGTGTGGTGCTCTCAGCAGCTCGTGATCGCTCCACGGTGGCGATCCGCGTCTCCGACGACGGGCGAGGCATCGATCGCGAGCGCGTCTTCGCGGATGCCAAAGCCGTGGGGTTGGTGGACGAGGAGGCCCAAACGCTGGGCGACGATCAGCTGCTCCGCGTGTTGGCCCGCCCGGGGTTCACGACGGCGAAAGAAGTGTCCGACGTTTCCGGTCGCGGTGTCGGCATCGACGCCGTCGTAACGCACATCCGACTGCTGGGTGGTTCCACGGAATTCAAGACCCAGCAGGGCGCCGGATCGACATTCACGCTGAGACTTCCACCCACCTTAGCCATCGTTCGGACGATGTTGGCTCGGGCCGGGAAGGAGAGATATGCTCTCCCGCTGACTCACGTGGAGGAGACGGTCGAACTCGATCCGCAATCGGTCACCGAGCTTGATGGTGCCAAGGCGATCGTGCTTCGTGAGCGCGTGATTCCGCTGGTGTTCTTGAGAGAGCTGGTGCAGGCCGAGGGTGAGCCCATCGAGCGGCCGCCGGTGATCATTTTGCAGGTAGGCGACCGGCGGGCGGGACTCGTGGTTGACAGTATGGCGGGGCAACAAGAAGTGGTGGTCAAGACATTCGATACCCCTCGGGGGATGTTACCCATCTTTAGCGGGGCGACAATCTTGTCTGACGGGCGGGCAGTTCTCATCTTGGATGCAGGCGGCCTGGTCTAGGGGAGAGGTATATGGAGGTATATGACAGAACTACCTGATCTCAAAGAGCGCCAGTTGGATGCACTCCGTGAAGTGGCCAACATCGGCGCAGGGCACGCCGCAACGGCCCTGTCACAGCTGACGCATCGGCGGAGCATGATCAGTGTCCCGAAGATAACCATTACGCCTCTCAACGAAGTACCGGGCCTGGTGGGTGATGAGAGGGGCGTTGTTGCGGCGGTGCTCATGCACATGCTCGGAGATGTGACGGGCCGTACGATCCTCATGGTGCCCGTGGAGAACGCCCGGCAACTCTGCGACCTTCTCCTCAAGAGAGAGCCGGGCGAGACGCAGACCTTCGAGGAAATCGAGCAGTCGACCCTGAAGGAGGCGGGGAACATTGTCGGGGGGGCCTATCTCAACGCGCTCTCGGATTTCATGGGGGTCATGCTCCTCCCGTCTGTCCCCAACCTTCTCATCGACGTCTCGGCGGAAGTGCTCACCAAGACTTACCTGAGCACGGGGCCCGAGCGGGAATTCGTCCTCTGCGTCGAAACGAACTTCCACTTCGAGGAAGCGGACGACAAGCTTCAGGGACACTTCCTGCTCCTGCCCGACGTCGCATCCCTCCAGGTTATCTTCGACGCCATTCGCGTGTCTTGAGGCATGACTGCTTCGAAGCTCTCGGAGCAGGACGCGGAGATCCTTCGCACCTTCGCCCGGCGGATCGATCCGTCCGACGCCGGGGCGCACAGCAACCTCGGCGTGTTCTACTACCGGAAGGGCTTGATCGCTGAAGCGATCGAACGGTTTCGGGGTGCGCTGGAACTCGATCCCAAAATGCTGGTCGCGCAGCGCAACCTCGAGATCGCGCAGACCGAGACCGGCTATTACGATCGACGGATAGCCCAGCTTCAGGAGCGCCTGCGCGCGGCCCCCGACGACTGGGATGCCCGCTGGGAGTTGGGCCGGGCGTATGCTTCGCTCGGTCGACACGACGCTGCCGTCGAACACTTCGAGGCCCTGCTCGCACAACGGCAGGACGATGTGGCGATCCTCATCCAACTGGGCCTGGCGGAAAAACAGCGTGGGGACCTCGAGCCCGCCACCGAACGATTTCGCCGAGCCGTCGCGATCGAGCCCGACAGTAGCGTAGCGCACTTCTACCTCGGTGAAGTGTTGTACAACCGAGGACGTAACGCAGAGGCGCTCGAGCCGCTTATCGCCGCCACCGAACTGAATCCCGAAAACGCCGATGCCCATTACCTCATGGCCTTCGTGCTCGGCGACCTCGGCCGCCACCAAGAGGCGCGGGCCGTCACCAAGCGGGCCATTGAACTCAATCCAGCCTTCGGACGCGCCCAGACGAATCTCTCGCTCGAGCGGTATGTGGGAGACCGCAAGAGTGCGCCGTTCACCATACCGGAGGGCCTGGAGCAGCGCTCAGGTCAGCGGGAGGCGATGGCCCATCACAATCTCGGTGTGGCCTTTCGCCAACAAGGATTGCACGCCGAGGCGCTACGAGAGTTCCGGCTCGCCCTCGAAGGCGGTGAGGACCGCGCGAGGGTTCTCGAGGCGATGGCCGAAGTGCACGTGCTGCGCCGGGAGCACGGCGCGGCGTTGGAGCTGTACGACACCTTGGTCGCGCAAACCACGGATTCCCCCAAGCTCTGGAACGAACGCGGGGTGGTGTTACATCAGTTCGGACGCTCCGACGAAGCCATCGCATCCTTCCAGCAGGCGCTCGAATGCGGGCCGCACTACGCGCTCGCACGCAACAACCTGGCGGTGACCCTCGCACAAGAGAAACGACCCGAAGACGCGCTCCATGCGTTCCGGGACGCGATTCGCGCCGACCCCTCCCTCAGCACTCCCCGCTTGAACCTCGGGCTCCTGCTCTTCACCCTGCGTCGCCTTCAACCGGCTCTCAAGATCTATCGACAGGTGGTCGATGCCGACCCCGGCTCCGCGTCCGGGTGGAACGGTGTGGGGCTGGTGCTGGCGGAGCTCGACCGGCCTGAGGATGCCAGAAATGCGTTTGCTCGGGCAGCCGAGAGCGATCCAAATTCTGCGGAGGCGCACTACAATCTGAGTTTTGCGCTGTCGACGATCGGGGACTACGATGGGGCGCTTCGCGCCGTGACGCGCGCCCAACAACTCGATCCCTATTACGTACCGCAGAAGTTCCGCTTCGCGATCGATCTCCAGTACGAGGATCCCTCGATCTCTGTTGTTCCCGAGATCTCCGCGGATGTCGCGGCCGAGGGTGTGGGGCAAAGCCTTGCCTTTGAGAAGGGCGTGTTGGACGAACTGTTTGCGGAGCTAACTCCCGCGTCGCCGAAGCGCCCTTCCCGCGCCGTTGAAGATCCCCTCGCCCTGGCACGGGATTACCTGAGCAAAGGATTGCTCGACCTGGCTGCGGCCGAAACGAACCGGGCGCTGGCTCGTGGCGCGGACGCCACAGACGCGCACACGCTCCTGGGCGAACTCTACTCGCGTCGCGGGCTGCATGGTGAAGCCCTTGAGCATTACGGGGAGGCAAGGTCCCTCGACCAGGGCCGTACGGACGCGCGGCTCGGCCAAATTCGCGCGCAGCTGGCGCTCGGGCGAGGCAACCGAGCTGTCGAGGATGCCACTGACCTTGCGGCAGAGCATCCTGACGATGTGGAAGTCCTCGTCGCGCTCGCGGAAGTGCTCGTGGCGAAAGGCGATCCGGCGAGTGCCCTCAAAGCACTGGGCCGCGCCCGCACCCTGGCTCCCCGTCGGGCGGATGTCTTGAAAATCGAGGGCGACATCCAGGTAAGCATGGGGGAACTGGAAGCGGCCCGCCGGGCGTATGAGGATGCCCTCGCCATCGACCCACGACTGGTGCAGCTCCTCGTGGGCCTCGGCCGCGTGCACGAAGCGCGAGAGGACTGGGCCGCCGCGGAGGCGGCGTACCGGTCAGCCCTCGACGTGCTGCCGACGTTCTCCGATGCAGCGGTGGCCCTGGCCAAGCTCTGCCGCCGCCGAGGGGAGCCCAAGCCGGGGATTCGGATCCTGGCCGACTTCCTGGCGGCGGATCCTTCGGATGTGGATGCACTACTCGTGTTGGGGCACCTCCTCCTGGATGACGGGCGCTTCGAGCCCGCGCTCGAAGCGTTCAACCGAGCGATCGTGTTCGACGACGCGAATGTCGAGGCCCATTTTTGCGTCGGAGTGGCGTGGGCCAGGCTCAGGCAGTTTTCCGAGGCGGTGACGGCGTGGGAACTGGTGTTGGCGATCGATTCCGCGGGACGGCTTGCCGAAAAGGCTCGTCAGCACATTCGTTCCGCTAAGGACCTGCAGCATATCTTCGGCGTTGAGGCGGCTTGACGTGGCCATCGAAGGACCGCTCAAGGAACTCGAGATTCACGACGTCTTCCAACTCTTGGATCTGAGCCGGAAGACTGGAGCCCTGCGCGTCACCTCGGAGCTCCGTCACAATCAGGGGACGGTGTACTTCCTAAATGGTGCGGTCATCCACGCCAACATCCTCAGCAATCCTCACCGGCTGGGGGACGTGCTCGTACGGGCCGGCAAGTGCACCGAAGCCGAGCTGGATCGCGCGCGTGACGTGCAGCGGCGCGGTGACTCGCGGCGCATCGGTGCCATTCTCGTGGAGATGGGGGCGATCCATGAGAGCGAGCTGGAGGGTTTGGTCAAGTTCCAGATCGAAGAGGTTATTTTCGAGATGATGAGCTGGCGGGAGGGTTTCTTTTCATTCTCCGAAGAATCGATCGCCGACATCGAAGCCG
>JBDHFY010000065.1:0-16935 GCA_039590195.1 Gemmatimonadota bacterium
CACACTGGAGATCCCCCAGAAGCGGCTGTGGACGGGGCAGTACTCCCTTGGCTCCGTGCCTGGAATGAACCACTCCCAGTACGTCTCGGCGCGCGGACAAAACGGCGTGGCGAGGTAGCCGGTCGTGTTGTCGACCTCTCGAGTGACGAGGTTGGCTGGACGCTGCCATCTTTTGGGACGCGGACGTCGGCTATAGGCCTCGTTGATGAAGTTGGACCACGCCGGGGCAGCGAGCAGTCCGCCGGCGGAATTGGCCATGATCTTCCGCGGCTCGTCGAACCCGATCCACACACCCGCCACCAGCTCTGGCGTAAAGCCGATGAACCACACGTCCGTACCATCGTTGGTTGTCCCGGTCTTCCCACCCACAGGGATGTCATAGGGGACCTTGCCGACGCCCCGCACGGCGGTGTACGCCGTTCCGCGGTTGACGACGTCCTCCAGCATATTCGTGAGTATCCACATGTGTTCCGGATCCATAACCCGATCCGTCCGGACCTGTGGCTGCCAAACGATATTGCCCTCGGCGTCTTCCACGCGGAGCACGCCCAAGGGGGCCGCGCGCACACCGAGGGTAGCGAAGGCCGTGTAGGCGGCGACCATCTCCAGCGGCAACACACTGGCCGAGCCGATGAAGATCGACGGCACATCGGGGATGCGGGTGGAGAGCCCGAAGCGGAGGGCTTCGCCCTTCACGGTCGACACGCCCAATTCCTGCCCCAGCCTGATGGCCACGAGGTTGCGGGATCGGCGAAGGCCTTCACGAAGCGTCATGGGTCCGCGGAAGTCATCCTCATAGTTCTGGGGTTCCCAGGGCATACTGTCGTTTTGCATGATGCTGATCGGCCCGTCGGTGATGATGTGGCTCGGGGGCCGGTCGGCTCGAATCGCACTGGCGTACACAAACGGCTTGAAGGTGGAGCCCGGCTGGCGAGCCGCCTGACTCGCCCGGTTGAAGTGGGACTCGCGGAAACTTCGGCCCCCAACCATGGCCCGGACGTGACCGGTCTCCGCGTCCAACGCGACGAAGGCCCCCTGGATGTACGGCGTCGTCTCCAACGCCGGTGGATGGCCCTCGAGACTGTCCAGGTAATCCTGGTACGTCTGGTGCGGGAAGTCGCGGTGCGGCAGGTCCGCACGGAGGTTGCCGCTTTCGATCACTTGCAGCTGGTCTTCCAGCGCGCGTTCGGCGGCGATCTGCATATCGAGATCAAGCGTGGTGTAGACCCGGTAGCCTTCGGTGTAGAGGTTGTTTCCCAAACGGGCGTACAGTTGCCGCCGGACCCACTCCACGAAGTATTCCGCCACGCCCTCGAAATCCCCCCTCGAGTTGACCTCCAGAGGATACGCTTTCCACTTCTCGGCCTCTTCCAAGGTGAGGGACCCTTGGTCTCGCATCAGGTTGAGGACGACGTTGCGGCGCTGGACGGCGGCACCCGGGTGTCGGCGCGGATCGTAGGTGGCCGGACGAAGCGGCAGTGCGGCGAGCATCGCGGCTTCCGCCACGTTCACCTGCGACGACGACTTGCCGAAGTACCGCTGGGCTGCCTCTTCGACGCCGTTGGCGCCACCTCCCAGATAGATCTGATTCAGATACAGCTCGAGAATCCGTTCCTTCGAGAAAGTGCGCTCGATCTCGAACGCCATGAGCACTTCGCGGATCTTGCGTCGGATCGTCTTAGTCCGCGATACCCGGTCGAAGATGTTCCGGGGAAGCTGCATCGTGATGGTGGAGAATCCCTCGGCATAGCGGCGGGCCAAGATAACCCGTCTCAGGGCCCCGAAGAATCGCACGTAGTCGATGCCGTGGTGCTGATAGAACCGTTTGTCCTCGATGGCGAGGAACGCGGCGGGGATCGCCGGGGACATTTCCGCCATTGGGAGCACGGTGCGCCTCTCACCCAAGTCGGTAATCAGGCGACCATCCGCAGCATAGAATTTGACGGATTGAACCGGGGTGTAGTCCTCCAGGGCGGCGATGGACGGGCAGGCGTTGCCCGCACAGGCCCTGGTCCACGAGCCCCAGGCGACCCCCAAGCCCAAACCCAGCAACGAGACAGTGCCGAAGATCACCGTGGTGCGGGTCTGCGGCTTGCGCCAGAGGGCGATCAGTGGCTTGACCGGCGACACCATAGCTATTGAAACGTAGTAGCTATCGTCTCGGCTTGCCAGCAGTTCCGCCCCGGCGTAACCTTCGCGCCGATGAACAGTCTTCTCGATGAACTCGCCTGGCGGGGCCTCATTTACGACACGACCCCGGGGCTGGCGGAGCGGCTCGCCAAGGGGCCGCTAGCGGGATACGTGGGGTTCGATCCCTCATCTCCCAGCCTCCAGATCGGCAATCTCGTGCCGGTGATGCTGCTCGCGCACCTGCAGCGGGCGGGCGGTAGACCGATCATCCTGGTAGGCGGCGGGACAGGGATGATCGGCGATCCGAGCGGCAAACGCTCGGAGCGCCCGCTCCTCAGCACCGAGGAAGTGAACACCAACGCTGAGCGGCAGCGCCGGCAGCTCGAGAGCTTCCTCGACTTCTCGGATCCCCAGACCGCTGCTCGGGTGGTGAACAACGCCGACTGGCTGCGGGACCTGGTCCTGGTCGAGTTCCTCCGCGACATCGGTAAGCACTTCACGATTTCCCTCATGTTGCAGAAAGAATCAGTGAAGTCTCGCATGGACGCCGGGATTTCTTACACGGAATTCAGCTACATGTTGCTCCAGGCGTACGACTTCCTCCATCTCTACCGCACCAATGGCTGCGAACTCCAGATGGGGGGAAGCGACCAGTGGGGGAACATCACGGCCGGTGTGGATCTCATCCGCCGGATTGAGGGCGGGAACGCCCATGGACTCTCGGCGCCGCTGGTCACCGCGGCCAGCGGGGCCAAGTTCGGCAAGACAGAGGCTGGAGCCGTGTGGCTCGATGCGGAGCGCACGTCGCCGTACCAGTTCTATCAGTTCTGGATCAACGTAGACGACCGGGATGTAGAGGCGTATCTGCGGCTGTTTACGTTCAAGGCGCAGGACGAGATACGCGATCTGATGGAGGCCCACGGACGAGAGCCGGGGGCGCGAGTGCCCCAGCGGGCCTTGGCGAAAGACACCACCGCGCGAGTGCACGGAGACGAAGCCTCGGAGCGAGTGATCGAGGCGTCGCGGGTCAGGTTCGGCGAGCTCGACCCCAAGAAGGCCAAGCCCGAGATCTGGAAAATGCTACGCACGGAGCTCCCATCCACAGAATTGCCCAAGGGATTCGGTGCGAGCACCCCTGCAATCGATCTTGTAGCGAGTTCTGGTATCGTGAAATCCAAAGGCGAAGCTCGCAGGCTAATCGAGCAGGGAGGTATCTGGATAAACGGGAACCGAGTGACTGACGCCGGCTCTACCGGGTTCCAGCCGCTGCGGGGCGATGATTACGATCATTATTGGATTCAACGCGGCAAGAAGACCGACTCGATTCTCTTTACGCCCTCGACCTGATTTCCGCCGCCATCGCGTCCAGCTCCTCACGCGTCGCGGCTTGCGGATACCCCTTGGGAAATCGCAAGCCGAACGTATCGTCCCCAAAACGTGGTAACACGTGGAGGTGGAGGTGGAAGATTTCCTGCCCCGCCGCTTGCCCGTTGGCGGTCCACACATTGAACCCGTCGGCTCCCGTCGCCTGAACGATCACGCGTGCGAACCGTGCCGCGATCTGAAAGAGGCGACCCGCCACCTCGGGAGAGCAGGACACAAGGTCGTCACTATGATCCTTCGGCACGACGAGGGCATGCCCGCGGTTGACGGGGTAGAGATCGAGGAACACCGCAGCGACGTCATCCTCGAACACGAAGCTCCCAGGGATTTCCCCGGCGAGGATTCGGCAGAATGCGCAGTCCGCTTTCACTCGCCACACAGAATGGCCGCCACGCGTTCCATCTCGTCAACTGTGTTGTAGCAGTGTGGCGAAAACCGCACCATGCCTTCCCGCAACGAGCACACGACGTTGGCCCGCTTCAATTGGTGGTACGTTTCTGCCGGATGGTCGGGCACGACACAAATGATGGCCGATTCGCTTTCCGGAACCGTAGGCGAAGCCAACCGAAGCTGGCCCAAGCTGGCGCGTTTGAGGAGGGGCTCCTTGAGCAAGCGGGTGTACGCGGCAATGCGATCCACACCGAGCTCGAGGAGCATCGAGACGCTTTCAGTCATGCCGAGGAAGTCCTGGAATGGCAGTGTGATCGTCTCGTACCGTCGTGCATCGGGGCGGAAGATGGGGTTGTAGTCGGTGAGGTGGCTGAAGTCGTCGGTGCCCTCAAAGGCCATCCAACCGCACACGACCGGCTCGAGCACTTGAAGCAGCTCTTGACGGACGTACACGAATCCCGACCCCCACGGGGACAGCAGCCATTTCTGCCCGCCACAGGCGAGGATGTCGATGGGCGTTTCCTTCACGTCCAGCGGCACCTGCCCGACACCTTGAATTCCGTCGACCACGAAGAACGCACCATTCTCCCGGCAGGCCTCACCCAGCGCGCGCAGGCCCGTCCGGTACCCGTTGGAGAACTGGACAAAGGACATGGCGAGCACCCGCACCCGGGGATCCTCGACCCGTGCGAGAATGAAGTCTTCGTCCGGCCAGCCTTCGGAGGTCGTTGGGGCGAACTCGACTTGTACGCCTCGGCCTTGAAGCATGAGCCAGGGATAGACGTTCGCCGGGAATTCTTTGTCTGACACCACGACGATATCGCCATTTCGCAGAGGAAGTGCTCCCGCGGCCAGATTGAGTCCGTGCCCGGTGTTCGTGGCCAGACCGATCTCACCGACATCCGCATTCACGAGGCGGGCGGCGGCGGATCGGGCATCGGCGAGGACCTGGAGGAGATCTCGGTCGGGCAGCAGGTAGGGCGCAGTTCGCTTGGCGGTGAAGGCGTCGATGACGCGCCGCGCACGCTCCGGAAGCGGCCCGATGCTGGCGTTGTTGAGATACGTCATCTCGGCCGTCCACGGAAACTCAGACTCGCGAAGGTGGCGGAAGGTCTGAGTGAGGGACTCGGCCGTTGCGTCGATGAGGGAAGGCTCGGTCATGTCTTTGGAACCGTTCCGACCTCAGGGGTGGCCAACGCGCATCGCGACAAGCGGTGCGGACTTTGGACCTAATAAAACTAGCACGATGAACGCCTGTGCGGTGACCTCCGCTGGGTTCCTGACGGTCGGTGTGGTAACGTACAGGCACCACTGTTTGGAGGGGAAACTTTGCGGACACGACAATTCACGCTCGTTTTGGGGGGGGGCGGCATCAAGGGGCTGGCACACCTCGGGGTGCTTACCGCTCTTGAGGAAGCCGGCGTCCGGCCGGTCGAGATCGTGGGCTCGAGCATCGGCGCGCTGATTGGAGCCAGTTGGTGCGCGGGCGTTTCCGTCAAGGAATTGCAGTCGGTCGCGGTCGGGATCAGGCGTCGAGACGTGCTCAGAATGGCATCCACCGAGATGGCATTCAAACGAATGCAAACGCCATCGCTCTACCGCCGAGAGCCCCTTGAGCGCCTCGCTCGGGGACTTCTTGGCGACATCACGTTCGACGATCTCAAAGTCCCACTCATCGTAAACACCGTGGACCTGAATTCGGGACAACAGGTCTTGTGGGGCACTCCCGGCTTCACTAATGTCCACATCGCCGACGCGGTATACGCCTCGTGCGCGCTTCCGGGATTTCTCCCACCTCAGGAAATCAACGGCCGCTACTTCGTCGATGGGGCGGTCGTCGAGAACCTCCCGATCGGCATCGCCGCAACGCGAGGGCGAGATTTCGTCATGGCCGTCGATGTGGGCTCGAACACCGTCGCGCCGGCGGAAATCCATAGCGAAGGGATAGCCGCCGTGTATTCCCGGGTCATCGAAATCACCATTCAGACGATGCGCGACCAATCTCTGCAAAACTGGAGCCGCCCACCCCTCGTTCTGCTCGAACCGCCCGTGGAGCATCTGGGCATGTTCGCATTCCGCCATGCGCGGGAGTTCATCGACGCTGGATACCGGAGCGCAAAGTCGATTCTCGCCGAGTTGGATACGCTCCCAGGGCCGGAGGCGTCAGGAATCTTCCCGAGGCGCGCCGTCCAGCTGCGGATCGACCGCGACCGTTGCGTCGGTTGCGGGCTCTGCCTGGTCCACGGCGGCACCGACATGTTTTCCATCGACGAAGTCGGCAAGGCGGTCGTCAACTCACCTGAGCAGCTCTGGTCGCCTGCAGACGGTGGATTCGTGCGCCAGTGCCCGACCTACGCGATCGCCGCCCGGGAGATGAAAGGGGCGGGTGTGAGTGAGAACACCCTTGGTAGGATCAGAAGGTGGTCAGGTCAGCTGAAGAGGCTCTTGGTAGACCGTGGCGATGCAGGAAACTGACAAGGGGCAACGTAAGGGTGCAGCACACTGCGCCCCTCCCATGGCGACGCCCCCTTTCCTGCTCCCTATTTCGCCCTTCGTTTCCGCAGCACCAGCACACAATCCAACTGCTCGTCGTTCAGTGCTCGCGGCCGCTCCACACCGTATGTAAAGTCATACGTCGCGACGTGTTCGATACCCTGGACCGAGCTGAGCAGGCTCCTCACCTGACGAGCACTGTAGGTGCGGAACTTCCAACTGGTTTCCAGCCGGCGCGTAGCGCCGCGCTCTTCCACGACGAGGCGCGCCCGCACGCGTTCGACGCGGCGCCGGCGATCCGGGGGCCAGAACTGAGTGTTGCACACCACCGTCGTCCCCCCGCGCCGACCCACCCACCGCTCCCTGGTTTTCGACCTCGAGCCGTACTCGCTGAGGTGAAAGCCCAGAACATAGATCCCACCGGGCTTGAGCGCCGCGGTCACGCGGCGCAGGTGCGCTCGGGCGCATCGTTCGCTCAGGAGGTACTTGAAGGTGCTCACGAGACAGTGAGCCAGGTCGAACTGCGGAGGTAGCCGGAAGGCGTCGAGCTGGGCTCGGAAGAGGCGCACCCGAAGCCCGCTACGAGCCAGCCGGGCCCGCGCGTAGGCGAGCGCATTGGCGTTGTTGTCGAAGCCGGTGACGCTGTAGCCACGGCGGGCCATCTCCTCGATGAGACGACCACTCCCGCACGCCGGCTCGAGGACCCGCTTGCCCTGACTGCGTCCTAGTCGCCGTCGCACGGCTTCCAGGAAGTCCGCTTCCAGCGCCGTATCCGCCTCGAATACAATATCGTAATAGCGAGGCGTGTCGTACCAATCGATCTCGTCGTAGGTCTCACTGGTCATGGCGCCAACGTGGAAGGTGGGAGAGGCCAAAAAGACGCACCCATCCCCCAGACATCTCGGTCGGAGCGCAACGCCATCAAAACCCGGCCGCCAGCTCCACCTCGTACAGCTTCTGATAGAACCCGCCGCCGGTGACGAGGTCGTCATGATGGCCCAACTCGACAATCCGACCGCCGTCGAGGACGGCGATCGCGTCGGCGCGGGCGACGGTCGAGAGCCGGTGCGCAATCACAAGCACCGTTCGGTTCTCCAGTAACCGATCGATGGCCTCACGCACCAGTCGCTCCGACTCGGTGTCCAGGGCCGATGTTGCTTCGTCGAGAATGAGAATCGGCGGATCCCTGAGCAGTGCCCGCGCGATGGCGATCCGCTGACGCTCTCCGCCCGACAGTCGGGTGCCTCGTTCTCCAAGAACGGTGTCGTACCCCTGGGGTAGTCGGGTGATGAAGCCATGAGCGTTCGCAGCCCGTGCGGCGGCCTCGACCGCATCACGGTCGGCGCTCGCCTGCTCACCATACGCTATGTTCGCCAACACCGTGTCATTGAAGATCACCGTTTCCTGGCTAACGACGCCGAGGGAATGACGAAGTGAGCGGCGGCTATACGTCGTGGTGGGGACGCCGTCCAACAGAACCGCGCCTTGTTGGGGATCGATGAACCGGGGGAGTAAATCCACGAGGGTGGACTTCCCCGCGCCCGAATGGCCCACGATGGCCACGACTTCGCCGCAACGCGCGGTGAGATCGACTCCCCGCAGCACCCAGTCCGCGTCAGGGTAGGCGAACCACACGTCCTGGAAGACGATATCGCGTTCCACCGCCGAAAACTCTGCTGACCCGGGCGGATCGACATCGTCTGGCGGGTGATCCAAGATCTCGAACACCCGACTCGCCCCGGCCATCGCCATCTCCGCAAACGCGGGGAACTGCGCCAAGAGTTTGACCGGCGGCAAAAGTCGCATCGCCACAGCCACGAAGGCGACGAACACCTCAGGGCGCATGCCCTGGCCTTGAAGCGTCGCCCAACTCCCGACCAACAACAGCAGCACGAACACGCCCGCCCCCAGCGTCTCACTCAACGGACTCGCAAGAATCGCAAGCCGTTGGGTCCGGAGCATCTTCTCGAAATACCGCTGCAGCACGTCCGTGAATCGCCGAAGCTCGTACGGTTCCGCCGCGTGCGCCTTGACGAGTCGCGCTCCGCTCACCGTCTCCGTCATGATCGCCGTGAGCTCTCCCCGTTCGTTGGCTACGCTGGCAAACAAGGCGCGCACGCGAAGGATGATCGGCTTGAGGACGAGGGCAATCGCCGGCGCCAGAAGCAGAGTAATGAGGGTAAGCCGCCACGAGAGCGCGAACAGGATGGCGAGGTAGACGAGAATCAGCACTCCGTTTCGGAGAACTGACTGAAGCCCTTGGCTAATGAACAGGTTCGCTTGCTCCGTGTCCGCGAGCATGCGGCTGATGAGCTGACCGCCTTTGGTGCGCTGGAAGAACGCCAGGCCGAGCTTCTGGATGTGGGTGTAGAACTCCTGCCGGAGATCTCGCGTCACACCTTCCTGGATATAGGTGCCCAGATAGGTGGCGACGTAGCCAGCGACGTTCTTCATGGCCACCGCACCCAGGATCAACAACACGATGTTGCGGAGGGCGGCCGAACGATCTCCCTGGGTCACGAGGCGTCCGGCTGCGAAATCGATGACCCGCTCGACGGCGGTCGGCGCATCTGCGAGGGCCGACCCCATCTCGAACAGGACACGCAGGAAGGGAATCAGCAGCGCAAAGGTGAACCCGTCCAGGATAGACGCGACCACGGCCGCGCCAAGGCTCGTCCCAAACACCGCCCAGTACGGATGGAGATACCCGAGGAGTCTCTTGTACCCCTCCACCTACCTCCCCCCACGGGGTGTGAGGAGCGCGATGGGCGCCACGATCTCTTCGGGGGTCACGCCACCATGGAGAAACGCACCACGGTACCGCCCCTGGTATTCCCGCAACTTGGTGGGGTACACGAAGAAATGATCGCCGGTAGCGAGGAGCATCCGGACTCCGAGCCCCATGTTGGGAAGGCCCCACGCAGCAAGATCTTGCACGGTGATCGCCGTGTCGCGACGCTCGGCCCGCAAATCCTCGCCGAACTTGTACCGCAGATTCGCCGTCGCATCGCGCTTGGCAAACACCGTCGCAGGCGTGTGGCAATGGATCGAACCGTGATCGCTAGTAAGCAACACAGGCACTCGGCGGCGGTCAGCCTCCTTGAGCGCGTGAAACAGCGCCGAGTCCCGAAACCAAGTGCGGGTCAGATTTCGGAGCGAGCCCGCATCCCTCGCCACCTCGTAGAGAATCGCGTGCTCGCCCCGCCCGTGGGTGAGCTGATCGACGAAGTTGAACACCAGCGCGGTCACCCCGTCTTGGGACAAATGTGCCGGCAGCCGCTTGAGAAGATCGGCGCCTTCCCTGAGCGTCGACAACTTTTCGTATTGTACGGGTGTGCTGGCCCCAATCAGGTCGGACAGTTGCTCGATCAACAGTTCGCTCTCGTGGGCGTTCAGACTCTCCCCATCCCTTTCGCCCCACCACTCGGGATGTCGCTGCGCGATCTCCAACGGAAAAAGCCCGCCGAAGATCGCGTTGCGGGAAAATGGCGTGGCGGACGGGAGAATGCTGAAGTAGTACGAGACTTCGATATCGAACAAATCCGCAATCAGAGGTTTCAATAACTCCCATTGATCGAGCCGGAGACAATCCACCACAATGAACAACACGTTTCCGTGGGATTTCACGAGCGGGACGAGGAATTCCTCGCCCACGTCCACCGACAACGGAGGACGATCGGCCTGCGGATCGGCCAACCAGCGCGGGTAGTTGGCCTCGATGAACTGGGCGAAATCGGCGTGCACGCTCCGCTGTAGTGTGGTGAGGGCCTCGGCCAAGCCCGCCTCGTCGCCCGCCCCGAGACGGACCTCCCACTGCGCCAACTCGGCCACCAGCTCCACCCACTCCCGCCACCCCATGTTCGACGAGCGCCGCTGCTCGAGCTCCCGGAACCGCCCCACAAAATCCTGAGCGAGTCGCTGCCGTCTTATCTGAGGGCCCTCGATCAGCCGCGTGACCACACTCAGCACCTGACGGGGATTGACCGGCTTGACGAGGTAGTCCTCCATCTCGATCCCGATCGCCTCCCGCATCGTGCCGGTTTCCTCACTCTTGGTAATCATCACCACCGGTACGGTGGCGTCGATGGAACGGATCTCGCCCATCAACTCGAGCCCGCGCTTTCCCGGAAGCTGCTCGTCCAACAACACCACCCCGTACGGCTGCCGCCGGAGCAACACGAGAGCATCATCACCGTGCGGCGTGAGCTCCACGGCGTACCCATTCTCCTTCAGGAAGAGAGCATGGGCTTGGAGGGACTCGACTTCGTCGTCGACCCACAGAACGGTTCTCTGGCGCGCCATACCTGCGAAAGTAATGGGGCGTCACCTGACGGAGCAACGCGGGGCTGGCAGCGTCGAGCGGCGGGACCTACATTGGCGGTGCCATGTCGGAGGAACTTCGCCTACTCCTCGTGCGGTTTAGCTCCCTCGGCGACATCGTGCTCACCACACCCCTGCTCCGGGCCATCCGGCAAAAACACCCCAGGGCCAACCTCACGTTCGCCACCAAGCACGTCTATGCGCCACTGATCGAAACGAATCCGAACGTCACGTCGGTTGCGGCTCTCGCGGCGGGCGAATCCATAGCAGCGTTCGCGCGGCGCATCGGCCGAGCGCCGTACGACTATCTCCTTGATCTTCACGGCAACCTCCGGACGCTGATCCTGCGACGATTCCTCAGGGGAAGGTGGCGGCGCTACGACAGCCGGCGGACGGAGCGGCACCTGTTGACCTGGCTTGGCATTGGCACGCGCGCAACCCCAAGGCCAGTGGCTGATCGCTATTTCGACGCCGCCCTCGACCTCGATGTCACCCCTGACGGCGGTCCGGCCGAACTCTTCACAACCGCCCAAGACGACGCGAGGGCAGCGGAAACCGTCCAGGGCGACTACGTGGTGCTCGCTCCCGGGGCGCGGCACGCCACCAAGCGGTGGCCGCCATCCCACTGGCGGGCTCTCGCGACCACCATCAGGAAGGGTGGCGTCCAGGTGGTTGGCTTGGGGTTACCGCACGAGCGCCACTTGCTGCCCGGCCCCCACGTGATTGAAGCCTATGGACTCCCGCTTCGGGGCATGGTGGCACTCTGCCGGGGAGCCAGAGCCGTCGTGTCGAACGACTCCGGCTTGCTCCACGTCGCTTCGGCCGTGGCAACGCCGCTGGTCGCCCTCTTCGGCCCCACGGTAAAGGAATTCGGGTTCTTCCCGTATCGCACTCGCGCCCATGTCCTGGAGCGCCAGCTGCCTTGTCGCCCCTGCTCCCTCCGCGGCGGCCCAGACTGCCCGCTGGTCCACCATCGCTGCCTGCGGGACATCGTTCCTGCGGATGTGCAGGCCGCCCTGGCGGCGTTGACGTGAGCACTCGGTTCAGCGCTCAGCAAAGCCGGTTGACCGAGGCCATGGCCGAATCGGCTCGCGGCCCCAGGCGAAACGGACTGTTCGCCCTCTGGTTGTTCTTGGGTTCCTGCGGGCATCTTTTCCCACCCAACCGAGTGAGCGAGCGCGCTCACCGGCGTCGCCTGCAGGCACTGGAGAAGCGGCTGAGGAGCCTTCTCCTCCCCCGCCCCCTCGAACGCGCCCTCCGGGGAGGCATTCAGCGGCTCGGCGGGGGCACCGAACGCTCGGCGTGCATCGCGCTGCGAATGCTCGTCACGCCCGTGAGGGAAACGCTGGGTTGGGACGCCGCGGAGGCGGTGGCCAGAGCAGCCCAACTGGCCGAGTCAGGAGATACTCGTGGGGGCGGTCGGCACCGAGGTGATGCAGAACCCGGAAGGGTCGATCGCGCGGTGAGATCTTCATAGTATAGTTCTTCGGCAGGAGCCATGACGAACCCGAAGCGCCTAAAGCGCAATCCACTCATCAAGCTCATCGAGCAGGTCGATGCGCAAAGCCCCGGGGACCCAGCACCGGATACCGTTCCCACCGGGTTTCAATCTCTCGACCAAATCCTGGGAGGGGGGTTCAGGCTTCGCGACCTCGTCGTCCTGGGTGGCGATGTCGGATCGGGCAAATCCGCCCTTGCCTTGGGCATCGCCCTCAGAGTCGCGCGGGAGGGTTTTCCCGTGGCTTTCATTTCGGGCGAGATGGACGAGGATCGCGTGCTCGAGCGGGCCCTAGCCATCGAGGGACGGGCACAGATCGACGAGATCCGCAACGCCAACCTGCCGGATCGCCAGCGAGCGGCTCTCGGCGCGGTCGCCCTCGACCTCCAGAACCTGCTCCTCCACGTTCATCCCATCGTGGGATCACAGTTCGATGAGGTCCTCGAGCCGGTATGGCACCACAACCCCACCCTGCTGGTCATCGATTATCTGCAGCTCTTGTCTCCCCCGGCCACCAAGCTCACCCAGGAGGAGGACAACGCGCTGACGCTCCGGACGCTCAAGGCGGCGGCATTGGATCGTCGGGTTGCCTGTCTCGCCGTGGCCCAGCTTCCCCGACATCAAATGGACCGGCAAGACCCCCGGCCGACCCTCGATGACTTCGGAGTCCTGGGCGCCGTCAAACAACACGCGGACGTGGTTCTGGGGATTTACCGCGAGGAGATGTACGCTCCGGGCGGCGGGAACGAAGGGGCCGCGGAGCTGATCATCGCCAAGAACCGCAACGGCCCCACCGGCTTTGTGGACCTGTACTTCTACCAGCAATGGATGCGGTACGAGGATATGCTGGATCCGGATCGGTGAAGGGAGGAGGGACGAGGGAAGAGGCTCTACCCCCTCCCGACTCCCTCTAAATCGGCCAGCCTCCTCCATATATTTCTCCCATCGCAGTCACACATCCAACGCGAAATTCTCGGAGTCGCCGTGGCCGGCCACAGCAAGTGGGCACAGATCAAGCGCAAGAAGGCGGTCGTCGACGCCAAGCGCGGCGCCAAATTCACGAGGTTGATTCGGGAAATCACCGTCGCAGCCCGGGAAGGCGGAGGAGATCCGGACGGTAATCCACGCCTTCGGACGGCGATTGAGACGGCCAAGGCCCAGAACATGCCGCAGGACAACATCGAGCGGGCCGTCAAGAAAGGAACCGGCGAGCTCGAGGGCGTCACCTACCAGGAGGCGACCTACGAAGGATACGGACCGGGCGGCGCGGCGATCATGGTGGAGGTCACGACCGACAACCTCAACCGCACGGTGGCCGAGATCCGGCACATTTTCTCCAAGCACGGTGGGAATCTCGGAGCGCCGAACTCCGTAGCCTGGATGTTCGAGCGGAAGGGTCAGATCTACCTTGATGCGCAAGCATGCGAGGAGGACGTAGCCCTCGAGGCAGCCCTCGAGGCGGGCGCTGAAGACATGGTGCGGGACGGCGAGCAGTATATGATCACCACGGATCCAGTCACGCTCCACACTGTCCGCGCCGCACTGGTCACGGCGGACGTCGGAGCGGCACACGCGGAGAGCGCCTTGATCCCCAAGAGCATGGTGCAGGTGGCCGGCAAGGACGCCGAGCGGCTCTTGAAGCTCGTTGATGCCCTCGAGGAACACGACGATGTTGCGAACGTGTTCAGCAACTTCGACATCGATGCGGAGACCCTAGCGGCGGCCAGCGAGTGACTGTCAGGGTGCTCGGCGTCGATCCCGGCATGGCGACCACCGGCTACGGCATCGTGGAACCCTCCGAAGGCCGTCCCGGACGGCTCGTGGAGTGCGGAATCATTCGAACGGATCCCAAGACGCAATTGTGGTGCCGACTACACACGCTACACGACAACCTCGTCAAGCTCATCGGGCACCATGAGCCGACTGCGCTCGCGGTCGAGAGCATCTTCTACGCCAAGAACGTGCGGACTACCGTGGTGCTCAGCCATGCCCGTGGCGTCATCCTCCTCGCGGCAGCCCAAGCCGGTATCGAAGTCGCCGAATTCCCACCGGCCGTGATCAAGAAGGCGATCGTGGGGGCGGGCGCGGCGGCCAAAGAGCAAGTCGGGTACATGGTTCAGAAACTGCTTCACCTGAAGAGCCCCCCCGAGCCGAGCGATGCCGCGGACGGCGTGGCCGTGGCCGTGGCCTACCTGCTGGCGAGGCAGCGCCAATGATCGCAGGCGTACGCGGCACACTCATGGCCAAACACGGCGACCTTGTCACCATCGCCACCCCGGGAGGTGTGACCTATGAGATGGCCGTCCCGCTGGGCGTCCTGGAGCGGTTGCCACCACCCGGCGGGGAAATGCAGCTGCATACGGCCCTCGTGGTGCGGGAAGACGGCTGGGCGCTGTTCGGCTTCGACCGGCAAGCCGAGCGAACGGTATTTCAGCGATTGCTGGCCGCGAGCGGCGTGGGTCCGCGACTGGCACTGGCGCTACTTTCCGCTCTCGGAGGGGAACGCGTCGTGCGCGCCCTGAAGGAAGGGGACCTCGGTGCGCTGTGCGCGGTGCCGGGCGTAGGGAGGAAGAAGGCCGAGCGGATGGTACTGGAACTCAAGGACCGCCTGGGCGACCTTGAGGGGGAAGAAGGACCCGCCAAGCCCGGCCCGAAGGCGGAGCAAGCCGTATCGGCATTGGCCAACCTGGGGTTTGGGACTGCGGAAGCCGAGAGCGCCGTTCGCAGGGTGTTGTCATCGAACGGAGCCGCCGAGACGGCCGAGCTCATCCGAGGAGCTTTACACATACTGACGACTGCCAAATGAAGACTGCTGAATGGATGTGTGAAGACTGTGGGACCACCAACCGCAAATTGGTGGCGCCCGACGCCACAGTGGTGCAGGATCGGTGTGTCCACTGTCATAAGGTGCACGTGATAGAGGAAGCGGACCGGCCGGTGCGCTGGGCGGCAAAGCTGAAATCGTGAGTCGCACTGAAATCACGACGCCCGAGATACTCCCCGACGAGAATTCCACGGACGTCTCCCTCAGGCCATCTCGCCTGACGGAGTTCATCGGCCAAGAACGAGTCAAAGAAAGCCTCCAGATAGCCATCGACGCCGCGAAGCAGCGTGGAGACCCGCTGGATCACATTCTGTTCTTCGGGCCGCCGGGCCTGGGGAAAACGACGCTGGCCATGCTGATCGCCCATGAGAGGGGCGTGAACATTCGCACGAGCAGCGGGCCGGTTTTGGAGCGCCCGGGCGATCTGGTAGGTCTCCTGACGACGCTCAGGGCAAGTGATGTCCTGTTCATCGACGAGATTCACCGGATGAGGCCGGTCCTCGAGGAGTTTCTCTACCCTGCCATGGAGGATTTTCGGGTGGACGTGCGGATTGGCGACGGGCCCAACGCACAGACGATTCCCATGGGCATCGAGCCGTTCACGCTCATCGGTGCTTCGACGCGGTACGGGATGCTCACCCCGCCGATGCGGGCGCGGTTCGGGCTCATCGAGCGTCTTGGCTACTACCCCAGCTCCGAGCTCCAACAGATCGTGGAACGCTCGGCGCGGATTCTCGATGTGGCGATCGAATCGGAGGGAGCAGAAGAAATCGCTAAGCGAAGCCGCGGCACGCCGCGGGTGGCCAACCGGCTGCTTCGTCGCGTGAGAGATTACGCGCAGGTCAAGGCGGACGGCGCCATCACCCGCCCCGTGGCTGTGGCGGCGCTCGCACGCCTCAACGTCGACGAGTACGGTCTCGACGACATGGACGGAACGGTCATGCGGATGATCATTGAAAAGTTCGACGGCGGGCCCGTCGGCCTCAACACGATCGCCGTTGCGGTCGGCGAGGACGCCGGTACGCTGGAGGAGGTCTACGAACCGTTCTTGATCCAGCAGGGCTTTCTCAACCGAACGCCGCGAGGCAGAACTGCCACTCCGGCCGCGTATCGACACTTCGGCTTCGCACCGCCGACGGATGCACAAAGCTCGATCTTTGACGGGGGTTAGCTGTTAGCTACTAGCTATTAGCTGTTAGCCAAGAGCTGTTAGCTAATAGCTGTTAGCTTGACGCTCCCGGTGTGACAACTTGACTCGAGAGAGGATAGCAGCGCTCTTGGAGCCCTCGATTGGTCATCGGCTCTTGCGGTCTGTTGCTAGAAGGGAATAGCTAAGAAGGGAATAGCTAACAGCTAATAGCTAGTAGCTAGTAGCTAGTAGCTAGAAGCTTAACCAACCTTGCGATACTCGACCGAAGACTTCCACTACGATTGCCCGTCTGAGCTCATCGCGCAGCGGCCGTTACCGGACCGCGCCGCCAGCCGATTGCTGATCCTCGATCGAAGGTCCGGCCGGATCGACCACGGCGCGTTCAGCGACTTCCCCACGCTGCTCGAACCCGATGATGTGTTGGTGGTCAACGCAAGTCGGGTGATTCGCGCGCGGCTTCACGGTCGCCGAGAGAACGGTCGTGACGCACAGGTCCTCCTGGTCCATCCCGAGCCGGACGGCACCTGGCTGGCCATGGTCCACCCCGGGGGCAAACTCCAGACCGGCCGGACCATTGCGTTCGGTGACGAGGCGGTCTTGGAAGTTGTGGACGTCATCGGTGGGGGCGTGCGACGCGTACGTCTGTCCGGATCGTTGGACTGGTCGGATCTCATGGAACGCTACGGTTCGGTTCCGCTACCCCCCTACATCAAGCGCTCGGCGGACGCAGAGGATCGCGACCGATAC
>JBDHFY010000066.1:0-30351 GCA_039590195.1 Gemmatimonadota bacterium
GCAAGCCAGGGGCGGAAGGCGGAGCGATACGCGGACTTCCTCGTGGAGGACGGCTTGAGGGGCGCACGCATCGGTGTACTTCGACAATTCTCGAACACCGAGACGGCCGATCCAGAAGTGTTAGAGCGTTTTGAGGAAGCCATCGCGGTGATGCGTCGGCAGGGAGCCACGGTGGTCGATTCCGTCGCTGTGGAGATCCCGGAGGGGACGCTTTGGTGTCGGCGCTTCAAGGTCGACATCAACGCGTATCTTGCGAGCCTCGGCCCCGGCGCGCCGGTGAAGAATCTCGACGAGATCATCGAATCGGGTCGTTTTCATCCGCCGATTGGAGAGCGACTTCGCTTCTTTCGGGACATCGACACGCCGCCCGAAGAGAACGAAGGCTGTCGTGAAGCGCTCGCGAATGCGGCCCAGTTGAGGACGGCGGTGCGAGACGTCCTCGCAGCAGAACAGCTCGATGCGTTGGTTTACCCGTCTTGGAACAATCCGCCCCGTCTGATCGGCGATCTCAACACACCGCACGGAAACAACAGCCCGCACCTCTCACCCCCAACCGGGTTTCCCGCCTTGACGGTGCCCATGGGATTCGTGGGGGATGGCCTGCCCGTCGGGCTGCAGCTCCTTGGAGATGCATGGTCGGAAGGTACGTTGATCAGGTTGGCATTCTCCTTCGAGCAGGCGACCAAGCACCGGCGCCCACCGATCACGGTGCCGCCAATTCGCTGAAACGACGGCGGCAGAGGGTCAGAGGCTCCTTGGCCTCAGCCTCAGCTCACGCGGCGTGCCACCCAGCTCAAGGCCGCTCGAATCGAGCCTGCGGAACCTCCGGGTTTGCCACAAAGTCCGAGATAACGAGAGCCTTGGTGCGCTTGCCCGACGCGGTAATATGGTCGCGGCGCACAACGTACGGGTAACGGATATCGCCGGCGCGTCTCGTGGTTCCCCAAATCAACCGGTTGATATTGGTCTTGCCTTCCTCCACATAGTTGACCTCTGTGGGGGTCCCGCGACCGGGCTCGAAGAAATAGGTCCAAACATCCCGATGCTCACCCACGCCTTCACCGAAGCTCACGGAGACGGCCTGATAGCCGTTTTCCGGAGGTGCCGTGGCGGGGCTCGTCGGATCGGTGCGAAACTCGGCGCCTGGACGGCTCGTCGTTCCTCTGTACGAAAGGAACACGCCTGGGTCTCTGAGCTTGAACGGTAGGCCGACCCAGTAGAACAGGTCGCGAGCCACATACAGCGCTTCCTGCCAATCCTTGGCGCTTTCCGGCAGGAGCTCTCCCTCGAGCCGCGCCCAGGCCGTCTGACCATTGAACCCCTGTTCGATGAACCCGATGGGCTCCCACCGCTCGACCCTCGTTTCCTCCCCGTGGGGACCCTGCTTGATCCAGACGTAACGCGGCCGGCTCCGCATGACGCGGCCCGACAGGGTGTCATACAGCACGGTGGTGACCGTGAACGATGCAGATTGAAGCCGCTCATACGTCTCCATCCCGCCGACGGAGTCGATCCAGAGACCGATGAGCGAGTCCGCCGGGTCCGCCGGGGGTCCGGCCGCCTCAGCACCGGTCTTGGTGACGGCGAGGGAGCCAGCTGCCACGAGGCCGGCGGTCAGCACGCCGCCCACGAGGATCGGCCATCGGACCGCTGCCCGGGAGTTGTCCACACGAGTGCGCATTACCTTGCTCCTCCTTGAGCCCCTCGGGATATTAGACGGGAATTTCACTGAGAGCAAACCGTCACGGCATGAAAAGGTTCCCGGCGTTCGACCCCCCCGAGTATGTGGACTGGCAACCCGACCCCGAACTCGTACTCGCGTTCAGGGAGACGTGGGCACGCGACCCCTCACGGCGCGGGATCGTCGACCGGTTGACCCTCGAGGAGAAGCTCGATCTCTACCGGGGGATGCTCCGGACCCGCTTGCACGACATCATGCTCAAGCGGTGGGTGCGCCAGGGCGTGATCTCAAAGGCGTGGCTTGGCACTGGCGAGGAGGCGACGACGGTAGGTCCCGTGCACGCCCTGGATCGGGGTCGAGACGTGGTGGCTCCCATGATTCGCAACGCGGGAGCGTGCTGCGAGATGGGGATGCCCCTCGCTGACATGTTGCGCGGGTATTTGGGTACGTCTGACTCGCCCTCGAGGGGTCGGGACGGACACGTGGGTTCGTTCGCCCACCGGGTGCTTCAACCTGTCTCCAACATTGGGAGTATGCCCCCGGTGGCGGTGGGAGTCGGGCTTTCGTTTCTCCTGCGTGCCGAACCGCGGGTGGTCTTGACCTGGATAGGGGAGGGGTCGACCAAGTCGGGCGCCACCCATGAAGCGCTCAACTTTGCCGCGGTGCAGGGTCTCCCGGTCATCTTCGTGATCCAGAACAACCAAGTGGCCCTCGGGACGCGTGTTGAGGTGAGCCATATTCCCGGCCGGTTCGATGAACTACACGAAGCCTATGGCAGCGTGGGGTGGTCCTTCGACGGGAACAACGTCCTGGACGCGTACGCGGCTACTCGGCTGGCCGCCGACCGGTGCCGCCAGGGCGAGGGACCGGTGATTCTCTCGACCGAAACCTTCCGAATGGGTGGACACGCGACGCACGACGAGCAGGAGGCGCGCATGATTCTGCCAGCCGAATGGTTCGAGCGCTGGGGCAAGCGCGATCCGATCGGCCTCTATGAGGAGCACCTCAAGGGTATCGATGTGCCTCCGTCGAAACTCGAGGAGATCGAGTCGGCGGTCGCGGCCGAGGTGGATCGGGCTGCCGAAGCCGCATTGGCCAGCCGTGGCACCCACGAGCCAACTCCCGCCTCCGCACTCGAAGACGTGTACGCAAGCTGATCCTCCTGGCGTGGCACTCCGAATGCCTGTCTTGATGGCGCGTGCTTGAGGTCAGCCCGGTTGCTCAAACGGCGATCGGCTCACGACACGCTACGTCAATGCCGTGAGCCGATTCTCGAGTCGACGATCCCCTCCCTAAGTCAGAGACCGACCGTCACCCCCCGAAAAGCACGCGAAATGCTGCCACCGTGGGCCGCACCGAGAATGCGAGAACGACGATGAGCACGGGCGGCACCACATATCGAACAAAAAAGCTCCACGCCTGGAGCGCCGTCGCGTTGTCCATTCCCTTGGCCAGTTCGGCCTGTGCCTTTGGCAAGACGCGGTAGCCCACGAGGATGCTGGTCAGCAAGCCCCCCAGGATCAGGAGAAATGCTCCGACGAGCTTGTCCACCGCGCCCAGAAAATTGAGGTTGAACGCCGACGGTATTCCTGCGAGCGCCGTCACGATGCCGAACACGACGGCGGCTTTGACGCGTGGCCACTTCCAGCCATCGATCACTGCCGTCACGACCACCTCGAGCAATGAGATCGCCGAGGTCAGGGCGGCGAAGAACAGCATGACGAAGAACGCCGCGATGACCACGTTGCCGAAAGTCCCCAGCGTTTGGAGTGCCGGAGGTATCGCGATGAACAACGTGCCGACCGTGTTGTCGCTCAAGGCGCCGCCGAGCCCGATGGCGCCGCTGAGGTTGAAGTGGAAGATGATGGGGAAGACCACCAGGCCGGCCATGAACGCGACTCCGAAGTCGGTTGCAGCCACGGTCACCGCTTCGCGGCCGAGATTCTTCTCCCCGCGCAGGTACGACGCGTAGGTCATGAGAGCCCCCATCCCAAGGCTCAAGGAAAAGAACGCTTGGCCCGCGGCATTCGTGATGATCTCGGTGTCGAAGAGCTCTGCGATCTGGGGTCTGAGGTAGTAGGCGTATCCGGCCCCACCTCCCGAAAGCGTGAGGGCCCAAATCGCCAGGCCTACCAGGAGCACGAACAGCAACGGCATGAGCGTGAGCGCCGCTCGCTCGAGGCCTTTCTTCACGCCACCTATCACGATGAAGATCGTGATCGCCATGAACAGCACGTGCGTCACGACGGCGGGCAGGCCAGTTCCCACCGACCCGAAGTAAGCAGCACCATCCGTCGAGATCGCTCCACGGACGGCATCGAAGGCATACCGTATCGTCCAGCCTGCGATTACCGAGTAGTAGGAAAGGATCCCCATCCCACAAACTGCAAACAACAAACCCAGCCAAATCCACGCCGGTCCGCCCAGGCGCTTCACGGCCTGGACCGGCGATTCTTGCGTCATGCGGCCGACGATGAATTCGGAAGTCATCAGCGGGATGCCGATGAACGCCACGAACAGCAGGTAAATCAGCACGAAAGCGGCACCGCCGCCTTCCGCCGCTACGTATGAGAAGCGCCACATGTTGCCGAGCCCCACCGCCGAGCCGACGGCGGCGAGGATGAATCCGGCATGCGTGGCCCACGAATCACGGTTTGTTGTATTACCGGTAGACGTCATCGGGAGTCCCCTGGCGACAAAGTGCCACTACGTTAAGCCTTCTCCGGTGGTTGTCTAGAGTTCACTAACTGTTAATCGGTGCCTTATCGCCGTGAGTTCCCATAGGCCGCTGGTTCTGATGGCTCGTGTAACTCGGCGTTTCTGGATCGACGTCTCCACCGGCGTCCATGCGTAGGCGGGGTGTTGGCTGGACGCGGCAGTTCGCCGGAGTGTGAGGTGGGGGACTATTGAGGCGGTACGTTGGCCCGAGCGGCAACTGCGTCCCACGCGCTCTCATCGACCAATCTTGGCGCCGAATGGTCTGGGGCCCACTCGTTGTCTGCCACGCGTCCCAGGGTGAGTGTCACGAGCTGGAGCCACACGTCGGTCCACAGCCCGACGGGACCCGCCCTCACTTCGCCAGACGACTTTCCGGAGGCAATGACCCGTTCGAGTTCCGTGCGGAGTTCCTGGTAGGTCTCTCGACTCTTCGCATCCAAAAGCCCGTGCGGCGGTGATACAAAGACGAGCTTCACCAGAGCAGGATCCCGGGCCGCCACCTCGCGCCAGCTCACGGCTATGGCGGCAGTGCGCTCTCGGCAGGTATCCGCTGCTGGCGATTCACGCACCACGTCCGTGAATAGCCGGACGGCACTGCGATAGATCTCGTTCAGGAGCTGTTCCTTGCTCTGGAAGTGTCGGTAGATGGTGCCTTCGGCCACCCCCGCCCGGTCGGCGATCTGTGGGGTCGTACTCGGATGGTAACCGTGCGTCGTGAAGAGCTCGAGCGCCGCTCGGGCTACGCGCTCTCGCGTCCCGCGAGGATCACGCCGCCTTGGTTTGGGCGGTGCCTTTGAAACGTCGGCTGAGGCCGGGGGGCGAGTCATGGGACGGGAAGTATAACCACGGACGGGGGGGCAGTGCCAAGCAGCCGCGACCCGATCAACCTCCGAACCGACCCATTTTGAGGCCGATGAGCCTCCGTTCCCCGCCATTGGGCGCCCACCTATCTTTCCCTCCACCATCGAGTCGCGAAACGCCGACGCCCACGAATTCCGACTCCCGCTCTGGGGTTTTGTCCGGTGCGCCGCCGAGGTGTGAGCCGGCCCGGATGTCGGGAGCGGAAAAGGCGTGACCCGGGAGATTCGTTCCGGCGCCTGGGTGGGCTCGGGAACGAACTGGCGGTCAGCAGGGTTCTGGGAGCCGGTGGGGTGTTCCCCCGGTCCATGCCCGACCACCAGGCGGTGATAGCACGGTTTTTCACAGGTCTCCCGGACGCCACGTAGCGTGGCGCCGCCGGACCCGGGGGATTGATGAAATTGGGTGAGCCCGCCGACGGCCTTGGCTATAGCCATGTTTCGTCGGAATCATGAATGAGTGAGCACAATGGCAGACGTAATGACCGAACTCGACTTTCGCGCGCTCTGGAGTGAAGCCCTTTCCTATGAGCGCTTTGTGGAAGAAGCCGAAAAGAATGAAGCCTTGTGGAGGGGCGTTTACCGAACGACCCCCATACCGGATTGGGCTCACGAGCTGGCATGTCAGCGGGGCAAGGGCGTGCGGTTGCTCGTAATCGCCGAAGACTGGTGCGGCGACGCCAGCAATACGGTTCCGGTGTTGGCCAAACTCGGAGACGCGGCGGACTGTCTCGAAATGCGCGTAGTCCGTCGTGATGAGCATCCGGAGGTGATGGATCGATATCTCACCGACGGCGCGCGCTCGATTCCCATTGTCATCGCGCTGGATAGCGAGTTCCGCGAACTTGGCCGCTGGGGCCCCCGGCCGGCTGCGCTCCAGCAGTGGGTCATGGAGAACAAGCTGAGCATGCCGTCCAGCGAGCGCTATCCCAGGGTTCGCCGATGGTATGCCAAGGACAAAGGCGCGGCGACGCTGCGAGAGGTGTTGGAGTTGTTGGGGTGAGAGGTGATGGGCGGAAATGATGTAGGGGCGACGCATGCGTCGCCCCTACCGTTTCCGCCCATCACCTCTCACTGCTAGAACGGCCACCTCGTGTGGAAATCGGCTGCCAGGCCGTCGGGTCCGATGCCGGTGGTGACGCCGAAGACGAGGTCTCGGCGGATTTGAAAGATGAGCCCCGTTCCCCCGCCCACCTTGAGGTCTTCCGTCGTGATCCGGAATTCTTCGGTCTCGAAGACCCGGCCCGCGTCCAGGAACCCGAGGACGCTTATCCGAAAGAGGGTGGGGAGTGCCCAGAGGGCGTACCGTGCCTCGAGATTGCCGAAGAGTTTATCACGGCCGAGAAACCTGATGTCCTGCAAGGCCCGGTGCGTGTCGGGACCTCCCAACCCCCGAAAGCTGCGTTCGCTGGCCTCGAAGAGATAGACTGATCCGATAGGCGGTGTGCCTCCCATCTTCTGCCCCGCTACCCTGGCGGCGATGATGAGGCGCGGCGTGGCCGCAAAGAAGCCTCGGGCACTCACGGTCGTTCTCGTGTAGGTGACGTCGCCGGCGATATCCGCATCGGCTGCGCTCACAATGGCTTCGAGGAGCACGCCGCGCTCTGATCCCACTTCGTCATTCCTCGAGTCGTACACCAGCCCAATGCGCCCGCTGATATCGTTTGTGGGGACGCCGATGGAGGGGTCCACGCCGTTGGTCGCGTCGTTGGCAAGCACGCTGGCACCGGGCAGAGGCTCCACTTCCCACCGCTCCCCATGTACCCCGACAAGCAACCTCAAGCCCCCGAGGATGCGTCGCTGGATTTCCGCGCGGGCGAAGTAGCGCGTGTTCAACGCTTGGTAATAGTGGGGAGCGCCTTCGGGAACGTCATCGGAATCGCTGGATGTGTTGTTGCCCAGGCCGAAGTAATTGTCCCGGGCGCGACGACGTCCTTCGAGCGTCGCAGAGAAACGCCAGCCCTCGGCCAGGCCGGGGGCACGGGCGTCCAGCCTGAGTAACCAGCTACTCGAGGTCGATACCTGGCCGTCGGCGCTCACCGACCACCGATACGGCGGTGGGATCTTGAAGTCCAGTTCCTCCGGCAACTGCTGCGTGAGCGCGAAATAGGCGCCGGCGGTCAGCCCGTTGCGAGTCGTGGCAAAGAGCTTGGGATAGAACTGATCCCAGGTGTGCCCGGGCAGACGTTGGGCGCGGGCATGAGGCGGCAGCGACACGAGGAGCGCCAAAACCCCGACGAGCGGAAGTCGCACTAGCGTTCTTCGAACAGTGGCGCGGTGTCGTGGATGGCCGCGGTCTCGCCGTCGAAGGCGGCGTAGCGCGCCGGGTACATCGATCCTGCTCCGAATTCGCCTCGCTTGTTTACGGCGTAGAAGTTGAGACTGAACTTGGGGCGTCCCTGTTCGTTGAGGAGCCGTGGTTCCGTCGTGGCGACCACGCGCCGCAACGTTTCGAGGGCGGCATCAGCGGGGCTCAACCCTCTTCGCATGAACTCGACGGTCAGGAAGGCCCCGCAGACCTTGATGTTGGCCTCGCCGCGCCCGGTTGAGCCCGCCGCACCGATCTCGTTGTCGGTGTATTGGCCAGCCCCGATGAGGGGGGAATCGCCAACCCGGCCCGGAATCTTCCAGGCGAGGCCGCTGGTGGTCGTGACCGACGAGATGTCCCCGGCTGTGTTAACCACGTTCATGTTGATGGTCCCGGTGGGGCGGATCACCATGTCCTTGTCCTCGTCTACGTTGATCCAGTCATCGTCGCTCCCACGGTTGGCGCGCCAGCGGAGCCATCGCTGGCGAGATCTCTCCGTCATCAGATCCTCTTCCTTGAACCCGTAGGATAGCGCGAATTGCTTTGCTCCCTCTCCGACGAGCATAATGTGATCCGTGTAATAGAGGACGTACTTCGCGACCACACTGGGCGTCTTGATGCCTTCGAGCGCTCCGACCGCCCCGGCGCGGTTCGTCGGTCCGTGCATACAGGAGGCGTCGAGCTGGACCACGCCGTGCTCGTTAGGCAGGCCGCCATACCCCACGGACGTGTCGTTCGGGTCGAGTTCCTGGATCTTCACGCCCTCGATGGCAGCGTCGAGGGTGTCCATCCCTTGCGCAATGAGCTGGCCGGTTCGCTCGACGCCGCGGAGACCATTTGCCGAAGCCACTGCCACGTTTTGGGACGGTTGCTGGATGTGCACAGCCGGCGCCCCGAGGCTCTTTGACCCCGGCAACCCGATAAGGGCCCCCGCCGTAACGCCAGATGCGGCGCCCAAAAAATCGCGACGCGAAAGGGAGTCAGACACGGTATACCTCCTCGCGGTGAAAGGCTGTTTCGGAAACCTGGGGGATTTAAAGGACTGGTCAGTTTGCTGTCAACTTGATCGCGGTCCCGCTGCCGGGTTACGTTCCCGGACGACGCTGGCCGGCCCAGTGTAGCTGGCCGATCGAGCATGGTGAGGACGACATTACCCAGGGAGTTCCTCGCCTTTTCCATCGTGGGGAGCCGATCCCATCGGCCAACGTCGTGGGGCGGGTTGGCGCGGACCGGTGGAAACGTCGTTCTCGAGCATCCAGGTGTCTCGCAAAGCCGTGGATTACTTCCGAGCCGGAGATAGCCGGCATGATGAGCGACGGCGACGGATGCCCGTTGTCGGGAGCCGCTCGTGCGGGCCGACCGGGTTTGGTTTTGGGTGAGCCACTCGGTCCCGGAGATCTCGGTCGTTCTCCCGGTGTACAACGAGCGGCAGAACCTCGAGCCCCTCTTGGCGGAGATTGCCGCTGCGTTGACTCACCGCTGTTACGAGGTAGTGGCCACGGACGACGGTTCGACCGACGGCTCGCTGGCGGAGCTGCAACGCCTCAAGGCCCGGTACCCGGTGCTTCGTATACTCTCGTTTGCCGAACACGCGGGACAAAGTGCCGCCTTGACCGCTGGCCTCGACGCCGTTCGGGGAGCGTACGTGGTGACCATGGATGCGGACGGGCAAAATGATCCAGCGGACATCCCCAGACTGCTCACGGCGATCTGTGAGAGCGAGGCTGTTGGGGCGGCGGTGGGCTACCGCGGCCGGCGGGCCGATGGATGGTGGAGGCTCCTCCAGAGCCGGATCGCGAATGCGACACGCAACTGGATCACCGGCGACCGCGTACGCGATACCGGCTGCTCCTTGAGGGTGATGCGACGCAGAGCCGTGCACCGGCTCCCGCGCTTCGATGGCATGCACCGCTTTCTGCCGACCCTGCTGCGGCGGGCCGGAGAGCGCGTCGTTGAGCTGGAGGTGTCGCACCGCCCTAGGCTCCACGGCACAAGCAGCTACCACATGCGGAATCGGTTGTTCGTCGCGCTGCGAGACGCGTTCGGGGTCAGATGGCTCGGCCGTCGACGCCTCAACGTGCGTGCAACGGAGGTCAACGGCGAATAATGGCGAGACGGCAGCGGCTCGATCCGGAAATCTTCCACCTGCCGGTGGAGAAGATGAAGCAGGGCTACTACTCCGACAAATACTTCGTCAGGGCGCGCGATGTTCTGCTGGCGGACGGCCACTCCCCCCGTGTGGTCATGCAGGTCTTTGGTAAGGCGCACGCATTTCTGGGCGGCGTCGATGAGGCGATAGCGATCCTAAAATTCTGCGCCGACTCGTGGCAGGACCTAGATGTCCGTGCGCTCTACGACGGCGACGAGATCGAGCCCTGGGAGACGGTGATGACCGTCGAGGGAACGTACCACACCTTCGCCCACCTCGAGACGCTCTATCTCGGCGTGTTGGCGCGCCGGACCAGGGTGGGCACCAACACCAGGCAGGTGGTCGAGGCGGCGAAGCCGAAAGAGGTCATGTTCTTTCCCGCGAGACACGACCATTGGCTCGTGCAAACGGGCGATGGCTACGCGGCCCACATCGCCGGCGCCATCGGTGTGTCCACCGATGCTCAGGCGTCCTGGTGGGGGAGCGAAGGCGTCGGCACGGTGCCGCACGCCATTATCGCCGCCTACGAGGGAGACACCGTTCTAGCGACCAAGAGATTTGCCGAACACATGCCCGACTCGGTGCGGCTCATCACCCTCGTGGATTGGGACAATGACTGCGTCGGGACGAGCCTCGCGGCCGCCCGCTCCCTCGGCGAGCGGCTCTATGGTGTGCGGCTCGACACGGCCGAGACGATCGTGGACAACTCGATCGTGGCGCAGATGGGCCGGTTCAAACCCACGGGCGTCAATCCGCAGCTCGTCAGGAACGTGCGGACGGCACTCGACGCGGAGGGCTTCAACCACGTGAAGATCGCGGTGTCCGGCGGGTTCACGGTCTCCAAAATTCGGGAGTTCGAAGACCTGGCCGTGCCCGTTGACGCTTACGGTGTGGGCTCCTCACTGTTCCGCGGCAACTTCGATTTCACGGCGGACGTGGTCATGGTCGACGGCAAGCCGTGCGCCAAGGTCGGCCGGGAATACCGGGCCAACGACCGATTGGAAAAGGTGGATTGACCGGGTTGGCGCACCTTGGTCCCCTCCGGATAAGCGGGGAGCTGTGGGGGTTGTCCCTCTCCGAGCGGTCTACATAATATTGCGCGCCAATACATAAAAATGCATTTCGACTCCCCCCTCAGTCCCTCCCGGTAGGCGGTTGCAGCCACCAGAGGTCCACATAACTTTCGGGCCCCGCGAGAGCAGGTGTCACCCGCTGGTTTGAGGTCGAAGGTGAAATGGCAGGTTTGATTCTCCCAGATTCGGCTCCGTCACACGATTTCATGGATAGCGAGGGTCGGCTTGCGCCCGCCGAGCGAGGGGCCCGTGCCCGTTCCCACGGTCCCAGAAGTGGTCGAGACGTCCCCCTCTCGAGTTCCCTCTGAGCATGAGCGCTGAATCGTTTGGACGCTTCTTCCTCCCGGGTCCCACCGAGGTGCACCCGGAGGTTCTGGTGCCCCTCACTCGACCGATGATTCCTCATCGGGGTGCCGACATGGAGGCGCTGCTGACGGGAATGGTCGAACCGCTCCAGGCGCTATTTCGTACGGGCCGCCGGGTGCTCGTCGGCACGTGCTCCGCCACCGGATTCATGGAGATGGCTGTTCGTTGCGCCGTCCGCCACCGGGTGCTTTCGCTGGTCGGCGGAGCGTTCGGCAACCGCTTCGCCGCCCTCGCGGCCGCGTGCGGTCGCGAAGTGATCCGCCTCGAGGTTCCGCTCGGAAAGACGGTGGAGCCGGACATGCTGCGGGATGCCTTGCAGCGGTCCGCCGTGGATGCCGTGACGTTGGTCCACTCGGAGACCTCAACCGGGGCCCTCGCCGACCTGGAGAGTCTGGCGGAAGTCGTACGGGAGTTCGAGGACGTCATGCTCCTCGTCGATGCGGTTACCTCGCTTGCCGGATTGCCGGTGGAGACTGATGCGTGGGGCCTCGATTTCGTGTTGACGGGATCACAGAAGGCGCTGGCGCTGCCTCCCGGTTTGGCACTGGGCGTTGCCTCCGAGAGGTTGATCGAGCGGGCGAAGGCCGTGCCGGAGCGCGGCGGGTACCTCGATGTGGTAGCGTTCGATGAGGCGGCCGCCAAAGCTCAGCCGACCAATACGCCGGGGATCTCTTTGCTGTACGCTCTCAATGCCCAACTGGGCCGAATCGCCGCGGAGGGGGGGATCGAAGCTCGGTGGCAACGGCACCGGAACATGCTGGAGACCGTCGAGACTTGGACCGAGGAGGCGGGGCATCGCTTGGGCTTCAGTTTCCTCCCCGATCCAGGCCGGCGCAGTTGGACGGTCTCCTGTCTCAATGTTCCGGAGGGTAAGAACGGACGGGCGATCGCCAAAGAGCTCGGAAAGCAGGGGTGGGTTATTGGGTCGGGATACGGAGAGCTCAAGGAGAAGACCATTCGGATCGGTCACATGGGCGACCACGCCGTTAGCGAACTCACCGATCTCCTCAGGGCTTTGGTGGGCCTTTTGACATGAAGTATCGGATTGTGGTCGCGGACGACCTTCACCAGCGCGGCGTCGAGCTGCTTCGGCAAGCTCCCGAGTTCGAGGTCGTGTCCACCGGGGGTGACTCCAACCACCTCGCGGAAGCCCTCGAAGGTGGGCACGCGCTGTTGGTGCGGTCCAGCACTCAGGTGACCGAGGCGCTACTTGCCGGCGCACCGCAGTTGAAGGTGATCGGACGAGCGGGAATTGGCGTCGACAACATCGACGTCGAGGCGGCGACTCGCCACGGGATTGCCGTGCTGAATACCCCGGGGGCCAACACCGTGAGCGCCGCCGAGCACATGTTTGCGCTCCTCCTGGCGCTGGTGCGGCACCTCCCCGAGGCCGCCGCAAGCATGCGAAGCGGAGAATGGAATCGGAAGCGGTTCGGTGGAACCGAACTCCGGGGCAAGAAGTTGGCGTTGGTTGGATTGGGCCGCATCGGTAGGCACGTGGCCGATATTGGGCGGGCTTTTGGCATGGAGATCCTGGCGCACGACCCGTTCGTGAGCGATAGCCGGGCGAAGGAATTGCACGTGAAGCTGGCTTCACTGGACGCCCTCTTGGCCACGGCCGACGTCGTTTCTCTTCATGTGCCCATTACCGACGATACCCATCACCTTATCAATGCCAAGCGCCTGGCTCTCATGAAGCCCAGCGCCGTGCTCATCAACACCGCACGGGGAGGGCTGGTCGACGGGGAGGCGCTACTCGATGCCGTGGAGCACAACCGAATCGCCGGGGCGGCCCTCGACGTCTTCGAACCGGAGCCGCTTCCGGCGGACTCACCCCTTCGCCGATCGGACCGGATCCTGCTGACACCACACCTCGCCGCGTCGACCCTGGAGGCCCAGGAAAGGGTGTCGGTCGAGGTCTGCCGGTCGATCCAGCAAGCCCTGCTGAACGGCGACTACGCCGGAGCCATCAACATCCCCGGGGTCTCAGCGGAAGCTTTGGCGAGGCTGCGGCACCCGCTGAGCCTCGCGAGGCGGATTGGGCGCCTTGCCGCCGATGTTGCCTGCGGTCCGGTCGCCACCATCGAGGTGCACTACGGCGGCGATGACGATGGTGCGCCGAAGCCCGTGATGCTCGCCGCCGTGGAAGGAGTCCTGCAGTCATTGGGGGTGGGTCCGGTGAGCTTGGTCAACGCCAGAGCTGTCGCCGAGGAGCGCAACATCTCCCTGTCGCGCCATGTCGGAAAGGCCGCAAGCGGATTCGAGATAACCATCGGTGTCACACTGCAATCGCCGGAGTGCACCACGACGGTGGTGGGTGGCTTGAGCGGCGAACAGACAGGGATGGTGATCCAGATCGATCAATTTGCCGTCAACATCCCTGCAGCCGGCCAAGTTCTCGTACTCCGCAATCGTGATGTCCCTGGCGTGATCGGTCAGGTGGGCACCCTGCTAGGAAAAGCCAATATCAACATCGGGTCCTACCATCAGGCTCACGCAAACGGAGAGGGACTCGCCGCCATCGAGCTCGATCAACCGCTGTCCGCGGAGATGATCGAGCAACTCGAACGCATGCCCGACATCGTCGAAGTGCGGGTCGCCTGTCTGGAGGGCTGCGACTAATCGACTGTGAGGCGCCGCCGGGATTAGTCGGCGGCTCCCGTTTCGTCGATTTCCGATGCGGCGGAGAGCTGAAACGAGCTGACGTCAGAGGTGAGCCGTTCCGACACTGCGGTCATTTGGTTGGCCCAGCCGGCGATTCCCTGGGCTGAAGCCGCCTGTTGGGCTGCGGTGCCGGCGAGGCCGTCGACGGCACTGAGCACCGCTTCCGTGCGGCCCTCAATCACGCGCAGCCGGTGTGAAATCTCCTCCACGAGCTGGCGGGCCGCGGCCGCCCCTCCAGACATCTCTTCGGTCCACGAGCCATTGTCGGCGGCCGCCGAGGCCACCTCCTGAAGCCCGCGGGCGGCCGACTCAGCCACCTCCTGAATGGCCGAGCTTCCCTCGACCAGCCGCTCCAGCCGTGCCTTGGTGGTCTGGACGGTGTGCAGAATCTTCGTCACGGCTTCCGACGTGGTCGACGCCGCCCGGGCCGCCTGATTCGCTAATTTCCGCACTTCGTCCGCCACCACCGCAAAGCCGCGCCCCTCACCGCCGTGCGCCCGAGCCGCCTCGATGGCCGCGTTCAACGAGAGCATGTTGGTGTGCGAGGCAATGCCACGTGACTGGCTCACGAACTGTTCGATCTCGGTGGAGAGCTCGGCGAGCATCTGGGCTTCGCCCGCGCTCTTCTCGATCTCGGCGGCAAGCTGTGACAGCCGCTCGCCCCCCTCGATGAGTTGAGAGCGGTGACGATCGGCCGTCGACTGCAGAGCGGCATTTCGCTCTCCGGCGCTTGCGGCGCCCTCAGCGAGCTGCGACACGATCGCCAGAATCCGTTCGACGTCCGTGGCGGTCTGCCGAACGAGGTCGGCCTGCTCCCCAGCTTTGGTCGAAAGATCCTGAGATGTGCTCGCCATGGCCTGCGTGGACTCCGAGACAGCCTGAGTGCTGGTGAAGATCTCCTGACCCAGGGAGGCCGACTGGCCGGCTGATTCTCTGATGGCGCCCACAAGCTTCCGCAGGACCACGACCATCAGATCGACGGAAGTCAGGAGCTCTTGCACCTCATCGGAATCACTCCGCTCCCCGGCGACGCTGCCCGAGAGGTCGCCTTCAGCGACACGGCTCGCGATGGCCTTGACGGTCTTCACCGGCTGGGTCACCCTGCGGTCGAGCCAGCGGGTGAGACCGAGGAGGTGGATGAGCGTGAGCACGAGGAGGATGCCGCTGGCGGTCAGGACGGCGTCGCGGGCGGCCCTGCTCGTGGCGGATGCGGCGGGTGCCCGGGTCAGTAGCCACCACTCGACTTCTTCGACGGGGACCGAAAGGACGAGCTCGGACACGCCGGAGGTCATGGTTGTCACCACGGCGGGCTCATCCGTCAGTGTGACGGTCAGGGTGTCCACCATAGCCCGCTGGAGTCTGCTCGTGTCGGGGGAGAGAACCACCCGACCGGCGGCGTCCACCGCCTCCACCGAGCCATCGGTTCCCCCGAGCAGCTCGGCGAGGCGCGACACCCGCAGGGTTCCCCGCAGAGCGCCGATGGCACGCCCTCCATTCGGATCTGGAATCGCCAGCGCCAGCGCCAGCGCGACCTCCTGCGCGGCCTCGTCGAGCTCTGGGGCTCCGTGGAACTCCCCGAGCTCCATGGCCTGCTGCCACCAAGTCTCGTCCGACTGGACGAAATCCGAACTGCTGTCGGTGGCGGCCACGTTGAATCCGTGTTCCTCGGTCACCAGCAGACCCACGAAGTCGCCGCGATCGCGGAGCCGGGTCAGTTGAGCCCTGAGGTCACCGTCCGCCTGAAACGCACCGTCAGGCGTGCCGAACTGCGCCTCGAGCTGACTGGTCGGCGAACGGTCGAGCCCTCGGCGAGCGGCCTCCCGCCCAGCTGCAGTGACGGCGCGAGACACCAGCGAGCTCTGCGCAAGCAGCTCGATGTCCTGCCGTCGCTCGCGGAGATAGAGGTTGATGGTGGTCGCCGTGCGGAGACCATCGGCATGCAGCTGATCCACGGCTACCCGGTCGACCTCGCCGGTGATGCTGCGGGTAATGAAGAAGGCTGCGGTGCCAATCGTCGCCACCGACACCGTTGCGCCGATGAGGAGAATGTTTCGACGGAAGCGCGATCGCGTAGCAAGCATGTGATGCGAAAAAGCTATGGAAGGCTTCCAGGGGGGGCAAGCTTTGGTACATTAGAAAAGTCAACAGATCGAGCCCAATGACAGATCGAGCCAACGCGGCAACGACGTACGACCCGACCATGGTCGAGGCGAAGTGGCGCCAGCGCTGGGAGGAACGCCGGACCAACGCGGTAGACCTTCAGAGTGCCACGAGGCCGTATTTCAACCTTATGATGTTTCCCTATCCGTCGGCGGAGGGGCTCCACGTGGGCAACGTGTTTGCCTTCGTGGGCAGCGACATCCACGGCCGTACCCGCCGCCTTCAGGGGTGGGACGTGTTCGAACCCCTCGGGTTCGACGCCTTCGGCATCCACTCCGAGAACTACGCTCTCAAGGTCAACACGCACCCTGCGAAGCTGATCCCGAGCGAGTGGGTCTCATGATCGATTGGGATCATGAGGTCCAGACGATCGATCCCGCGTATTACAAGTGGACGCAATGGATCTTCCTCAAGCTGTTCGAAGCGGGCCTGGCGGAGAAGAAACTCGCGCCGGTCAACTGGTGCCCGGAGTGCAAGACCGTGCTGGCTAACGAGCAGGTGATCGACGGGTTTTGCGAGCGGCATCCCGACGTCCAGGTTCATCACCGGTTCTTGGAGCAGTGGTTCTTCACGATTACGAAATACACCGAGAGGTTGCTCGAAAACCTCCAGACGGTCGATTGGTCGGAGTCCACGAAGCTCATGCAAACCAATTGGATCGGCCGCTCCGAAGGTGCGGAGCTGGTATTTACTCCGCCGTCAGGGGAGCCGATCCGGGTGTTCACCACGCGTCCTGATACGGTATTCGGCGCAACGTGGGTCGTGCTCGCACCGGAGCATCCTATGGTCGATCAAGTGACGACGGCCGAGTACTGGGGCGACGTGAACGAGTATCGGCGCCAGGCCGCCGAGATGGATCTGGTGTCCCGGCGAGTGGGGGGCAGGGAAAAGACCGGTGTGTTCACAGGCTCTTACGCCCGAAATCCGGCGACGGATGAGGCGGTTCCGATCTGGGTGGCCGATTATGTGCTCATGGAGTACGGCACGGGCGCCATCATGGCCGTGCCGGCACACGACGAGCGAGACTTCGAGTTCGCGACGCAATTCGATCTGCCGATCGTGCAGGTAGTCAAGCCTACCGACGGCGAAGCGTCAACGAACGGGGCCAGCGTGCTCCCGTTCGCGTCGTGGGATGGTGTGATGATGAACAGCGGTCAGTTCGACGGCGTGCCGTGTCGGAAAGCGGTACACGCCATCACCGACTGGCTCCATGAAAAGCAACTGGGGAGCCGTCGCGTCCAATATCGACTCCACGATTGGTGTATTTCCCGACAACGGTATTGGGGCCCGCCGATCCCCATCATCTACTGTGATGACTGCGGGACGGTGCCGGTCCCGGAGCACGACCTCCCGGTCGAGTTACCGGAACTGCAGGATTTCCGGCCCGACGAAAGCGGTACGTCGCCTCTCGCGCGCCTCGAAGAGTGGTATCGAGTGCAGTGCCCCAAATGTGGCAAGCTCGGGCGGCGCGAAACCGATGTATCGGATACGTTCTTGGACTCGGCGTGGTACTATCTCAGATATCCGTCCACCGACTACAACGATCGTGCGTTCGACACCGAGCTCACCGAACGCTGGCTTCCGGTCAGCCAGTACATCGGTGGTAACGAGCACGCCGTGCTGCACCTGATGTATTCCCGCTTCGTGACAATGGCCCTGCACGATCTGGGGCTGACCAAATTCGAGGAGCCGTTCACCCGGTTTCGCGCCCATGGAACGATCGTCAAGGACGGCGCGAAGATGTCGAAGTCACGGGGCAATGTGGTGGTGCCGGACGCGTACATCGCCAAGTGGGGCGCGGATACTTTCCGCATGTACCTGATGTTCCTTGGACCATATCAGGAAGGCGGAGACTTCCGAGAGGAGGGCATCGCGGGTATCCGACGCTTCCTCGACAAGGTGTGGGTGGTGGTGGACTCGGTGGACACCTCTGGCGGGCAATCGGCGGATCCGGCTATCACTCGCAAGCTGCACCAGACGATTCGCAAACTGACGCAGGATATGGAAGAGCTGCGTTACAATACAGCGATCGCGGCTTTGATGGAGTACCTCAACGTCGTGCGCCGAAGCGACATCGTGCCGGCCAGTGTTCTCGAGCCCCTCATCGTCCTCCTTGCGCCCTTGGCACCGCACCTTGCCGAACAGTGCTGGGAGCGGTTGGGACATGATGGCAGTGTTTTCGACACGTCGTGGCCGATCTACGATGAGACGCTTGCCCGCGAAGAAGAAATCGAGCTCGTGGTCCAAGTGAACGGGCGAGTGCGAGCTCGCCTCACCGTAGCGCGTGACATCGCGGAGCGGGAGGCCATCGAGCAAGCCCTCCAAAACGAAGCCGTACAGAAGCACCTCGGCGGCAACACC
Organism: Gemmatimonadota bacterium; assembly: GCA_039590195.1. Lineage (GTDB taxonomy): Bacteria > Gemmatimonadota > Gemmatimonadetes > Gemmatimonadales > GWC2-71-9 > JBDHDY01. The sequence continues at coordinate 18,338 of JBDHFY010000066.1, forward strand.
CCCCGAAAGACCATCTACGTGCCGGGCCGGCTCGTCAATCTCGTCGGGTAGGAACGACACCGGTGGGCCGCCGCCCCGCGCTGTTTTGTGCGGATTGTGATCGGGATTCTCTCTCCCTCGCACCAGTCAGTGCACCGATGAGCAAGTTCTCGCGAGTGCATATTGCTTCGTCAAAGCACCGCTGCTATGTGTAATGGGTTATACGCTGCAGGGATAAGCGCTGAGTCTTTGTCGGAGTTTTCAGGAGCACGGTGCACATGTTTGAGCAACGCTTGCGTGGAACTGCCCTCCTGCTGGGATTGTTGCTGGCCGCCGGGTGCGGGGGTGATGCGGATGGCGAACCAGCGACGGAAGGCGCGGCCGGCGAGCCGCCCGTGAGTCCCGAGGAAACTGCTCCGGTATCACCCGGAGATGTCGATGCCGAGCTCGCCGCGCGGGGAGAGGAGATCTTCCAAAGTCGGGGCTGCAACGCGTGTCATTCCCTTGGAAGTGGCCGATTGGTTGGGCCCGATCTCCAGGGAGTCGCACAGCGCCGAGAACAGGGGTGGATCATCGCAATGATCATGAACCCCGACTCGATGCTTCAGGCCGATGAAACGGCGCGTGGACTCTTCGACGAGTACATGACGCCCATGGCGGATCAAAACCTGTCCGACGACGAGGCGAACGCGCTCTACGAGTTTCTGCGAGTCGAAGGCAGCGAATAAGCTGCGAGTCTCGCCGTCACAGCAGGGCGTATCTGGTCTCCCCCGTCACAGCAGGCGGGATTGGGTAACTGTGCCCCCGCGCATGAGGGGCCCCGCGCACGTGCCTGTCCTGCTGTGGCGGTGAGGCGAGATGGTACGATTAGAAACAGGTTACCCCGTTTTCGTTAACGTCACTACAGATCGCTACTTACTACAGATCATTACATAATGAGAGCCCCATGTGTGCTAAGCTTCCACTTCTTGCCCTGACCGCTTCCTTGGTAACGGCCGCAGGGCTCACAGCTCAGCAGCGGCCGATGGCGGTGTACATCTCCGCCGATATGGAGGGTGTCGCCGGCCTGAGCGCGACCGATGATCCCCTAGGCCGACGGTTGATGACGGCAGAGGTCAACGCCGCCATCGCGGGCGCGTTCGATGCGGGTGCGTCCGAGGTGGTTGTCAATGACGCCCACGGATCCCATACCAACCTGATCCAGGACGAACTCGATCCGCGGGTGACGCTCATTCGCGGTGACCTGAAACCCTATGGGATGATGCAGGGTTTGGACAGCTCGTTCGCTGCAGTGGTGTTCGTGGGATTTCACGGCAAGGCGGGTAGCCTGGGTGGGTTCGCGGCGCACACCGGCTCGGGACGCGTCGCGGATCTCAGGGTGAACGGCGTCTCCTTGGGCGAGGGGGGCATGAACGCCCTCTACGCCGCGTGGTACGGCGTGCCGGTGGCGTTCATCAGCGGCGACAGCCTGGCCCTGGATCAAATGCGGGACGTGACTCCGGATGTCGGCGGCGTCGCGGTGAAGACGGGGATCTGGAACCGCGCAGTCCGCACGCTGTCGCCGGACTCGGCGACTGCGGCCATCCGGCGGGGCGTTGCGGACGCCCTGCGACGACGCCACCGGCCGGCGGCCATCCGGTCGCCCTTTGCGGTCGAGCTGCGGTACGCATCGAGTGTCTCGGCGGATGTCGCCGAGGGCATCCCGGGAGTCAGTCGCGTCGCGCCCACCACGGTGGGCTTCTCGGTCGATGAATATCCGGCGGCCTATCGCATGATCCGGGTACTGTACAAGCATCTCCGCCCCTAGTCCCCCAACTCCCCCGGCGGACCCCCTGCCTCCCCCCCCGCGCCACCCGGGCGGTCAGGCGGACCGTCCCATCCCCGCCACCACCGCGGGAGAAGGGGGCGGCCACGGTCCGCCCGGTGGGGGGGAAGGGCTTACCCCCCGCGACCTCCAGCCCCGTTGACGCATCTATACTTCCAGCATGGCAGAGACGATGACTGCGGCAGTCGACGATATCGCGATTCAGCAGGCTAAGTCCGGCGATATCAACGCTTTGGAGATGGTCTATCGCGCCTATGAGGGCGCGGTGTACGCGACCGCCCGCCGGATATGTCGGACCTCGGAGGATGCGGAGGACGTGCTTCAAGAGACGTTTCTGGAGGTCTGCTGCAGCATGAGGGCGTTCCGTGGCAGCGGAGCCGGGAGCCTGACCGCCTGGATCAAGCGCATCGCGGCCAGTAAGGCGCTCATGAAGATCCGGTGGGCCAAATACAGGGAGACGGATGAGTTGTACGAGGACAGTGCGCGCCAAGAGGGCGGACCTGATGTGGGACTCCGGATGGATCTGGAGGCTGCTATGGGGCGCCTGTCGGACACCTCCCGGGCGGTCGTGTGGCTCCACGATGTGGAAGGCTACACGCACGAGGATATTGCCGAGTTGATGGGTAAGAGTGTGAGTTTTTCCAAGTCTCAGCTGTCCCGGGCCCACGTGCGTTTGCGCCGGTGGCTGGGCGAGGAGCCAAGATGTTGATCCACCTGACGATGGAAGACCTGCTGGCGGTTCGTGATGGCGAGGGGTCAGCTTTGGCCAGGCGCCACCTGGACGAGTGCGACCAGTGCCGGGAAGAGCTCGAGCGGCTCCATCAACGGGTGGCGGCGCTCAAGGCGCTTCCGAGCCTGAGTTCTCCGCGCGACCGCTGGCCGGTGGTGAGGGCCCAGGTACTCACAACGCGAAGGCGCCAGCGCCGTAAGCTCGGCGCTTGGATCTCGGTGGCTGCGGCGGCCTCCATCGCGCTTGGCGTGGGAGTGGGCGGGTTGATAACTCCTGCGGCCGACCAGCCCAACAGCCTGGCCATGCTGATGGAGGAGACCCAGCGGCTCGAGAATGTCTTGCGATCGTTCCAACCGGAGACCCGAGTGCTCAACGGTCGCATGGCCGGAGCCTTGGCGGCTCTGGAGGACGAGATATCCCTCCTCGATGCCCGGCTCGCGCGAGCACGGAGTCTCAGGGTGCCGAGGGACGAGCTGGTCGTTTTATGGAGCGAGCGTCTCGAGTTGATGGACGCCCTGCTGAATGTCCATGCCTCCCGATCCACGTACGTGGGTTTCTGACGGAAGTGTGTGGCTACGCGTGTTAGGAGTCGATTGAAATGAAAGCGAAGAGACTATTGCTGTCGGTGGCATTCCTTGCCGCGGCTGGCCTGTGGACGGCGCCGGTGAACGCCCAAGAGCGCGATCGGGACCGCCGTCGGGAACTCGAGGAGCGGCTGCGGGAACTGCGGGAGGAGATCGAGGAGATCGAGACCGAGATGGGCCGCCGCAGGTGGGATGTCGCTTTTCGAGGTGCCTTCGATCGTACGGAGCCGTTCAGGGTGCTCACGTTCCCCCGGAACCGGGCCCGCCTTGGGATCGTGGTAAGGACCGCCGCCGACGACGAAACCGACCGCATCGGTGCGGTCATCGAGTCGGTAACGTCCGACGGTCCGGCCGAAGAGGCTGGGCTCCGGGCGGGCGACGCCATCACCAGCTTCGATGGTGAGACATTGGTGGGGCGATATCCAGCGGCCGGGCCCGATGAATCCGAGCCGGCCAGGAAGCTGATAGATCTCGTCGGCGAGGTGGATATCGGAGATACGGTAGCTATCGAATATCGCCGCGATGACCGACCCCACTCCACGACCGCGGTACTGCGCCGCATTGACGAGAACGACTTTGTTTTCCGCGTCGATTCTCCAGATGAGGAATCTCGACCACGGGTCCTCTTTGCAGAGCCGGGCCGGCGCGGGGCGGTTATCTCCCTGCTCTCCGACGCGTGGTCTGAGATGGAGTTGGCGAGCCTGAACGAGGGCCTTGGAAGGTACTTCGGGACCGACGAGGGATTGCTGGTCATTCGCGCGCCTGAAGAGTCCCTGGATCTCCAGGCCGGGGACGTCATCCTGAGCATCGACGGCCGAGAGCCTCGGAGCCCGTCGCGCGCGCTTCGGATACTCCGCTCCTATGAGCCCGGCGAGGAAGTGAGCATGGAAGTCATGCGGGATCTGAATCGCATGACGATCTCGGCGACGGTTCCGGAACCCGAGGGGTGGTACGATCGGCGATGGCGCGATAACTGGTTTTGACAACAGACCTCGCGCGTGGCAAGCGGAGGGGCGGCAAGGCGGGCTTGTCGCCCCTTTCGCATTGCCTGCTCACTGCTGCACGATCATCCTCGAAGCTCTCGGTCGTGGCGGAGAGCAACGCCGCCGGCTCCGCGTATGGCCGCGCACGTCCCTTGCGGTATGAGATTTTGAGAGCCATTGTCGCTGTGTTCTCTTCCAGTCTTTCAAACTGCCTGGAGCAAGACTATGGACTTTGTGATGGCGGAGGGATTTCGAACTGCTCTTCATCTTGTCGGGCGTGTGTTGTTCGGGATGCTATTCATTGTGAAGGGTTTGAACTACCTCATGAAGCTCAACGAAATGTCCGGTTACGCGGCCTCGAAGGGCGTGCCGGTGGCCAAGCCTGCCACCGCCGTCACCGGCCTGATGATTGTGGTGGGTGGGGCGTTCGTCCTGCTCGGATGGCATCGGTTTGTTGGCGCCGGCCTCCTGTTCATCGTGCTGGTGCCGACTGCCTTCATGATCCACCCCTTCTGGAAGGAGACCGACCCCGCGGCCAAGGCCAATGAGATGTCTCACTTTCTCAAGAACCTTGCTCTGGCTGGGGCGGCCCTCCTGGTTGCTTTCTACAGCTCTTCCTCCTGGCCGGCAAGCCTGGGGGGATAGTCACCGAATCGAGGGGCCCCGGAGAGGGGCCTTTCTTCTTGACTTATCTTAAGATATATCGTATAGATATATCTAGACGATGTATCGGGCGAGTCCGGCCAAATCCGGTGCGGACCGCCCCGACCGGTTGGAGGGGAGCATGCATCGACATGGACACCGGGCCTTCGGTTGCGAAGGCCCCCCCTGGACCTGGTGGACCGGGGGCCGGTCTCGCCGCCGCCGTCAATGGTTCGGCTCCGGCGATATGAAGTACGTGATTCTCAAGGTGCTGCGGGAAAAGCCCATGCATGGCTACGAGGTCATGAAGGCTCTCGAGGAGCAGACCCACGGGTGCTACAAGCCGTCGCCAGGGACGGTGTATCCCACGCTTCAGTGGCTCGAGGACGAGAGTCTCGTGGAGTGCGAGGAGAGGGACGGCAAGAAGGTGTACCAGATAACGGAAACCGGCCTCGCGTTTCTGGACGAGCACAAGTCCACGGTCGAGGACATCTTCGATCGGGTCGACGAGATGATCGACCATTTTGTCGGCGATCCCATGCCGGAGGTCAACCGCCGGATGGGTCGCCTGGTGAGTCAGGTGTACCGAACCTCGTGGCGGGTGCGGCGGGATGAGGTGAGGCGGGGGCAAATCGCCGATATTCTGGATCGCGCCATCAAAGAACTCGAGGACCTGCTCTCGGAATCGCCGAGGGGGGCTGGCGCGCGTTGACAGGTCATCCGGCACGGTGGAGCGCGCGCCGACTGTGATGCAGAACAATTGGCGGTGTGCGCTCCGCTGTCCTTAGCTATATCAGGTTGGAGTTGGAGGACCTTGCCTTGGTCGTCTAACGTCTGGAACGCAATTCTTCGAGGGCCCCTTTGACGTAGTTCCGCGTCATCTCCTTGCGCCAGGCGAGGCCGAAATCCGTGTTGTCCATGGGCTTTGATGGTCTGAAGGCAGCGGTCGCCGCCCGATCGATGGTTTCGTCGTCTAGCGTGGACCCCACCAACGCTCTTCCTGCCTCTGCGAGCGTTTGGGGATAGCTCGCCACGCCACCGAGTACGATTCTGGCCTCCCGAACCTCATCGCCGTCCCACTGAAGCCAAGCGGCGACTCCCAGCACGGGGAAGTCGAACGAGCCGCGCCTTCTCAGCTTCCAGTAGGTAGCATCCCAGCCGTTAGGTACCGGAAGACGTACGGCGGTCAGAATCTCGTGGGGCTGTTTGGTGAGATACGTGATGCCGTCGTTATTGTAGAAGCGCACCGCCGGGACGATCCGTTCGCCGTCGGGGCCCGCCAGTGCGTAGTCTGCGCCAAGGGCCACCATGACCGGAGCGAGATCGCTGGAGTTGACCGCCCAGCATCTCGGACTGCTTGGTGCAACCCAACATATCGAGCCGTCCTTCTTCATGCAGAAATCGACGGCCTTCCGCCACTCGTAGGTCTGGTTGTAGTAGTTGCACCGGGTGTCGAGGCACAGGTTGCCACCGAGCGTCCCCATGTTCCGCAACAATGGCGTGCTGATGAGTTCAGCGGCCCGCGCGACCACCGGGTACCGCGACCGAACGTCCTCGTTTCGCGTGAGGGCGGTGAGCGTGATGCCCGGCCCCACAGAAAGCGGATCGCCGCTGCCGCCGGACGATTGTCTGAGTTCGGTTATCCCCGTGAGCGAAATGACGGTCGTCGGTTCCTGGTGCCGTCGCTTCATGTTTGGGTAGAGGTCGGTTCCGCCCGCCACGTACATGGCTGTGTCGCCGGCGTCGGCCTTCATGCGGAGCGCTTCGTCGACGCTGGTAGGCGTGAGGTAGGTGAAGGTCGGAAGCCTGAGCATCAGTGTTGCCGTTCCGGGAACTTGGGACCTGCGGCTGTTGCCGCGCGCTCCACCGGTGGTGTAGCGCGCCCGTCCCCCCCGTCCCATGGAGGGGTGACCCGAATCGGTTCGGGCCATTCGATCTCAGGGAATGCTCCCGGTCCAGACCGAGCTTCGTCGCCTGCCGCTCTCTTTCTAAGCGCCTTGTGGACCTTCTCCGGAGTGATGGGAACCTCGTCCACCCTCACGCCGACCGCGTCGTACACCGCGTTGGCGATCGCCGGTGCGACGGGCAGGAGGGGACCCTGTCCCACTTCCTTGGCCCCGAACGGCCCGTTGGGATCCGGATGGGTAACGAGGTATGTCTCAACCTCGCACATCTCGCATGTGGTGGGGCTCTTGTACTCGAGCATGCTGGGCATCTTCTGCACCAGATTGCGGTTCCCGCGGTAAGCCATCTCTTCCATGAGGGCCTCGCCGAGGCCCATGTAAACGCTGCCCTCCACCTGACCTATGACGGTTGTGGGATTGATGCATTGTCCGATGTCGTGGGCGATCCACACCTTGGGTACGGAGACGATCCCCGATGTTCGCTCCACTGTCACGTAAGCCACAGCGGCGCTGTAGGAGTATGCCGGAGACGGTCCAACGCCGGCGCCGCGGTAGCGCCCCGCGCTCTTTGGGGGCGTATATGAACCCACGGTGCCCACCGTGCCGACCGCGGCTTCGGCGATCTGCACAGCCGCCGCGAATGAAACTGCCTTCGAGGGATCCTCCGCGTCGAACACGCGTCCCTCGGCGAACACCGCACGACTGCGCGGCACCTCGAGGTGCTTGGATACTTCGCTGGCAATCAGATCGCGGGCGCGCTCGGCAGCTTGGAGGGCGGCGTTGCCGCTCATCAAGGTGACTCGACTCGAATAACTACCCAGATCGACCGGTGTGAGATCGGTGTCGGCCGTGATGACACGAATCTCGAAGGGGTCTAGCCCGAGGACCTCGGCCACGATGTAGGCGAGAATTGAATCAGAACCCTGGCCGATCTCGGTCGAGCCGCAGAACACCGTGACGCCGCCGCCACGATCGCATTTGAGTTGCACGCCCGAGTGCGGCATGTTGTTCCAGTAGATGGGAAGACCAGCGCCACTGATGTAGCTCGAGCACGCGAGACCGATCCCCTGCCCGTCGGGCAGCTTCCGGAATTTGTTCTTCCACTCCGACCCCTCCACGACCTTCGCTATGCACTCGCCGAGTCCCATCGAACCCACTTGCAGGTAGTTGGCCGTGAGGGAGTTGCTTGGCACAAGGTGTCGCAGCCGCAGCTCCACTGGGTCGATCTGCAGTTGTTCCGCAATCTTATCCATGTGCACTTCGAGGGCGAAGCGCGGCTGGGGCGTGCCATGTCCCCGCTTCGGCCCACACGGAGCCTTGTTGGTAAATGCACGGGCGCCCTGAAACTTGTAGCGATCGATTTGGTAGGTGACCGTTTGAAGGGCGCCGGTATAGTAGGTGCTCGCGACACCGTAGGAGCCGTAGCCTCCACCATCGAGCGCACTCTTGAAGTGCATCGCCGTGATGTGACCGTCCTGCTTCACTCCGGTCTTGACCCACATGAGCGTCGGGTGCCTGCCCCGGTGACAGTAGAACACTTCCTCTCGAGTGAGAGTCAACTTTACGGGCCGACCACTTAACATCGCCAGTTTGGCGACGACGATCTCATGATTGAATGGATCACTTTTGCCGCCGAAACCGCCGCCATTGGGACATGCGACAACACGGATTTGGGACGCCGGCATTTCCAGCACCTTAGCCAGTGCTCGGTGAACATAGTGAGGAGTCTGCGTGGCACTCCAGAGCGTGAGCCTGCCGTCAGGTGAATACGAGGCGAGCGCCGCATGCTGTTCCATCGGGAGGTGAGTGCTTCCCTCATAGAAGAACAAGTCTTCGCGAACGACGTCGGCCTCGGCAAAGCCTTCGTCCACGTCTCCGAACTCGAGATGGATGGTTTTGTGGATGTTGCCGGCATCCGCGTAGTCGTGAATGCGGGGCTCGGGGTACGCGATTGCCTTCTCGATGGATGTGATGGAAGGCAGCAGCTCGTACTCGACGTCAATCAACTCGACGGCCTGTGTTGCCAACTCCTCTGAAGTGGCGGCCACGGCGGCAACGGGATCACCGATGTAACGCACCTTGTCCACGGCCAGGGCGTGCTCGTCCTGGCTGACCGGCAGGATGCCGAACGGAATTCGACCCCCACGATCCGTGCATGGGGATGGGGGCTGCGAAGCAGTTTCGCGAAGAGCATTCGTGGGAAGGAGAGATCATCGGCAAAACGCGTCTCCCCGGTGACCTTTGCGGTGGCGTCGATCTTGCGCTGTGCCCGGCCGATGATACGCAACTGATCGTGGTCAGCGTTTGCCATATAATGACTCTTCGGCGGGCTGTACCGTCTCACCGCGAAGCACGGCGGCGGCCAGCTCTACCGCCTCATAGATCTTGATGTAGCCGGTGCAGCGGCACAGGTTGCCCGCGAGCGCCTCTTTGATCTCCTCTCGCGACGGCGTCGGATTCGCGTCCAAAAGGGCCTCGGCGGTCAGCAAGAAGCCGGGTGTGCAATAACCACACTGCGCTGCCCCCAACTCCGCAAAGGTCTCCTGAAGGGGATGGAGGTGAGGTCCATGCGCCATTCCCTCGACCGTCTTGACCGAACAACCCTCGCAGGCCACTCCGAGCACGAGGCAGGAGAGTACGGGCTCACCGTCGAGCAGGACCGCGCACGTGCCGCACTCTCCGAGTTCGCAGCCGTGCTTGGTCCCGGTGAGGTCGAGATCCTCGCGAAGAACCTCGAGGAGTGTCTTGTGGGGTGCGAAGGAGACCTCGGTGGGCTCTCCGTTGACGACTAGACGGATTGTCGTCTTGGCCGGAGCACTAGGGTTGCTCTGCCCCAAAGAAGAACTCCTTTGTCTTTTCCGTAAGGAATTGCTTGGCGTTGGGGTCGAGGAGGTTCAGGCCAAAGTGGTTGATGATGGCCGTTTGTTCCCGCAGCCACACTGACCAACATTCCTGGCACACGGAATCGTGGAGGCGAGTCCCGAACTCGCTGGGGAACGGTGGCGCCGACAGTTGTTTGCCGGTCTCTCCGCATCGGACGCAGGATATCTCGCTCATAATTCCAATGTAACCTTGCGCGAGAACAGATGCGACACCAGCTTTGGCGCCCCATGCTCTCACCTGACCTCTCACTCGGCTTGTGCGCCTCCTGCCGGTACGGACGTGAGGTCCGGAACAAGCGCGGATCTCTCTTTCTACTCTGTGAGCGGTCGGGCACCGACGAAACGTATCCCAAGTATCCACCACTTCCGGTGCGTCGCTGTCCGGGTTATGAAGAAAGGGAACAGGAAGACACCGAGTGTGGGTGATGGCTGGCGGCGCTGGTCGCCGGCCGGCAAGTCGGAGGAATGATGCGTTGTGTTGCAGCCCTAACCATCCTGATCGGACTCAGTGCGTGTGGCCGCCCCGACATTGAAGCCCTTCGGGTGAACGAACTCGGAGAGGCGCGGTCCGCGTTTCTGAGCAACATTTCCGCCATTCAGGCTCGCGATACGGAGGCGTACCTGTCGCACTATCTTCAATCGCCGAATTTCATTCAAGCGAGCGGAGACACCGTGCACCGGGGCTTTCTCACCTTTGCGGCCGAACGCCGTGCCAGCCAGTCGTGGCCCGACACCCTGGCTGCGGGTGATCCTGTCCTGGTGTGGCTTGCACCTGGGGTGGTGTACGGCGTCTATCCGTACCAGGTGACCCAGGAAGGCGAAGTCAGTTCTGGGTGGTCTGAGCGGATTCTTGTCAAGGCAGGAGGTGGCTGGGTGATTGCCGTGACGAGCGTCATGCCGCGAATCGCGCCGGACTAACCGCCCGGATCCAAGACAAGTGGTCGCGGTCAACGGCGGTGATAGGGTACCTCCGGTGGAAACCGGTTTCGCCAATACCGCATGTGATAAAGCAGCCGAGCACGGAGATGATGATGGAAGTACGCATGACCCCGCAAATGCTCGACATGCTCAAGCGCACTCCCGAGCTCCCGGACAACCTGCGTTCCCGCGTCGAGGCGGCGGCGACCGAGGGCGAGAACTTCGCCGTGACCCTCGACGATGACGAGGCCATGGCCATGACGGAACTATGCGAGTGGTACGTTAAGAAGGACCCGGCAACCGGGGAGCTGACAGAGAGCGGTAAGATCTACGATGCAATCATTGAGACCATCGACGACGCGAACGTGTCTTGAGAGCGCGTCCCTCATACCGGGAGGAATCGCATGCGGCATGTTACGCTCTTCATGATGTTGTGCCTTTGCGTTGCCCCTCGCGCAACGGCTCAGCAAAAAGAAACGATTCAGATGCCTGGTTCATTGGAGGGCTTGCCGTTCTCATCCGCGGTTCGGGTCGGAGACATGCTGTATCTGTCGGGCCAGATCGGCATCCCGCCCGGGGCGAGCAACCTTGTGCCGGGTGGGATCGCGGTGGAGACCCGCCAGACCATGGAGAATATCGGGAGAGTCCTCGAGTATGCGGGTAGCTCGATGGATCGGGTTGTGAAGTGCACTGTCTTTCTTGCCGACATCGCTGAGTATCAAGAGATGAACGCGGTCTACGCGACGTTCTTCCCAAAGGATCCGCCGGCGCGGTCGACGGTGGCTGCCAGTGGGCTGGCGTTCGGCGCTCGAGTGGAGATCGAGTGTTGGGGGTTGGTGGGGGAGAAGTGAGAGGGGAGAAGGCACGGGAGCCAGTGGCGCTTGCAGCTCGGAAGTAGGGGCGTAGCATGCTACGCCCCTACTTCACGATCGTGAAGCCGACGGCTGCAATCTGCGGTGACATTGCCTCCGCTGAGTTGCCACGGTTTGAAAGAGCCTCCGCCATCGCATGCGAGACGGCGATTACCACGCGTCGGTTCGCCAGGGCGAGCAACGTCGAGCCGGCGCCCGAGATGGTGACGCCGTATGCTCCCGCCGACCTGCCGGCTTCTACGGCGCTGTCGAATCCCGTAATCGTGGATTTGCGGTAGGCGACGGCGATCTGGTCTTCCATGCCGTGGCGGATCAGATCGCCGTTGCCCTCTGCCAGCCCGGTGACGAGTGCGGCGGCACGTGCCGCTTGCTCGACGGCAGCCTGTCGGGGAAGAGTTGCGGGGAGGATGGCCCGTGCTGCCTCCGTTTCGGAGAGACTATCGGGTATGGCGAGCGCTACACCAATGTCCGGATGTACTGCGAGGCGAGTGGGTGCATGGGCGGCGAGGACGAGCCCGCCATACACGGCCGCACCGGCATTGTCGGGGTGTCCCTCTGACGCCATCGCAGCCGCATAGAGCTGGTCGCGCTCGGGCTCCCGTCCCTCGGTGAGCGGCGGAAGCGCCAGGGCGGCAACACGGGCAGCTGCGGAGGAGCCGAGTCCGCGGCTGACTGGAATATTCGAGTGAACCTCC
>JBDHFY010000067.1:0-16285 GCA_039590195.1 Gemmatimonadota bacterium
TCGGGTGGGTCGGTACTTACGCGCGAGAGCTTTGTGGGTCATGAGGAAATTGCCCCAGGTTACCCGAAGCGACGCCTGCAATCGCTTAGCGCTGCTACCTACCGGTCCTGACGCGGTTCACGCGCATGCGCCCTCCGGACCTGGGGCGTTCGAAAGGTAGTGGCGGCGCTGCCGAGGCGCCACCCAACGCGACCGGGCCCCGCCCGCAACTTCTCAACGGTCAGCCGCATCGTTCCGCGGCCTCAGGATGGGAACAGCTTCGTCACCGATGCCACCGCTTCCGGAAGGGCAAACACGATCGCCGTGTCGCCCGCCTTGAGCGAGTCCTTACCGTGGGGCACGATCACGTCATCTCCGCGTTCTACTGCGGCGACAATGGTGCCCTCCGGGAATTCAATCTCCGCGAGGGATCGGCCCACCACGGGAGAGGTCGGCGAGACGGCGAACGAGATCGCCTCGGCGTCGGTGTCTTTGAACGTGGCGACACGGGTGACGCTGCCCCGACGCACGTGGCGCATGATGGCGTTTGCCGCCGAGAGACGGGGGCTGACCGCTGCGTCCAGTCCGATACGGCGCGCAAGCGACACGAAATCGATTTTGTTCACCAGGGTCACGACCTTCTTGGCACCCACGTGCTTCGCAACCAGCGACGACAGGATATTGGTCTCGTCCTCATCCGTCAGGGCGACGAAGGCGTCTACGTCACCCACTCCCTCAAGTTCCAGCAATTCGACATCCGTCGCGTCACCATTGAGAATCAGTGCCTTGTCGAGCTTCTCGGCTAACTCCTGAGCCCGCGTCCGGTCGGCCACGAGCATGATGACCTGGACCCCGTGCCGCTCCAGCAGCTGAGCCAGGTAGTAGGCTTCGACGCTGCCACCCGCCACCATCACTCGTGTCAGGGTGGATGGCTCGTGCCCACAGAGCGCGAGCGCCCGGGCAACGGACACCGGCGTGGCAACGACATACACTTGGTCGCCCGCCACAATCTTTGTGGAGCCCGATGGGACGAGAGTGGTTCCATCCCGCTCGATCGCGGCGGTGAGGAGAGGGATATCCCCGGTTTCGCGGGTGATGTCGGCCAGGGTGCGGTCGACGACCGGCGCCTCTTCCGTCACCGGCAGACTGATCACCTGCAAATCGCCGCCGGCGAACACGGCGATGTCCGTCGCCACCGTCGATTGGAGCAGGCGGAATGTATCGAGGGCGAGTTCCCGCTCCGGGTTGATCATCACATCGATCCCAAACGTTCTGGGATGGAGGCGACCCGCATCGGCGAAGAAGTCGGGGTTCGACACGCGGGCCACTTTGACGATCCCAGGCGTACCCCGCGCGAGCATGCAGCAGACGAGATTGACCTCGTCCACACTCGTGACCGCCACGAGTAGCGCCGCCTTATCGATGCCCGCGCGCCCGAGCATGGCGGGACTCGCCCCATTCCCCTCGATCACTCCCACATCGAGGTGACTGTCGACGTAGTCGAGGCGCTCCGGCTCCGCGTCCACCACGACCACGTCGTATCCTTCGCCAGACAGGCGCTCGGCGACGTGGTAGCCCACCTCGCCGGCTCCAACCACCACGGCTCTCATGGTCTTCTCCTCACGCCAATGCCCGCGCAATGTGCTCGGCCGCGCATTCTACCTCCTCACCGGTGACGCCCATGTGCGTCACCGCACGCAACCTCGACGGGCCGAATTTGGACAGCAGCACTCCGGCCGCCCGGATGACCTCCAGCGCTTCCCCTGCGCTGTGCTGTTTGAGATCCAGCATGACAATATTCGTCTCCGGCGCCACTAGCGTGACATTCGGATGGTCCGCCAGTGCGTCGGCAAGCACGCGTGCCGTTGCGTGGTCCTCCGCAATGCGGGGGAGGTGGTGTTCCAGCGCGTATAAGCACGCGGCCGCCAGGATCCCGGATTGCCGCATGCCTCCCCCCAGGCGGCGGCGCAACACGACTCCCGCTTCGAGGAGCGTCTTGGGTCCCACCAAACACGATCCGACCGGACACCCGAGCCCTTTGCTGAAGCTGACCATCACCAGCGTCCCCAGTGTCGCCAGGCGGCTCGGTTCCACGCCGAGGAACGCAGCTGCATTCCACAGGCGGGCGCCATCGACCAAGAGCGGCACACCGGCGTCGTCCGCGACGGCACGCACGCTTTGCATCCTCGCCCTGTCCATCACCCGGCCGCCCGCGGCATTGTGGCTGTTCTCGATGGCGATGGCAGCCGTCTCGGGAAGGTCCGGCGATCTGGGTCTGAGCGCCTCATGCACCAGCGTCGGCGTCAGCACTCCCTCCGGCGTGGGCACGGCCGCGAGCTGGACGCCCCAAATGGCTGCTGCCCCGTGTTGCTCGTAGTGCAGGAGGTGCGCATCCGCCTCGACCACGATCTCCGTACCCGGGCGCGCGAGGAGACCAATGGCCACTTGATTCGCCTGCGTTCCCGTCGGGAAGAATAGGGCGGTCTCATGCCCGAGCAACTCGGCCACCCGCGCTTCCAGACGCCTCGTCGTCGGGTCGCCATCCAGCACGTCGTCTCCGACCTCTGCACCGGAGATGGCGCGCCGCATTCCCTCGCTCGGCTTGGTCACCGTATCACTGCGAAGATCGATCATGTCGCTGCCCAACGTCATTGCCGTTATCGCGCCGCTACGCGAGGATAGCCCGTTGGCTGCGCTGGCGTCGCACCAAGTCGTACGTCTGGGCCACCTCTCCGCCGACCAGAAACACCGTCGCGGTAAAGAACATCCAGATGATCAGCAGCATCAACGCGATGGCGTTGGTATTCGAGATAATGCGATCGACGGTAGCAAAGTGGGACAGGTACACCCGGTAGCCCTGCTTCGCCACCTCGAACGCCAGCGAGGCGAACATCGCTGCAAGCAACGCGGTGTCCCACCGCACCGGTCGACTCGGAGCCAGGGTGTAGATCGCAAAAAAGAGAACGACCCCGAAGGTGAACGCAGAGAGGTTCGAAAGCCAGCGTCCCAGCCATGGAAAGCCGAACGCCGGGACCGACACAAACGTATTGGCCATCACCAACACGACGGTGATGAGCACGAGCAACAGATCAAACCCCTTACCGACCAGCCAGCCGCGATTTTCCTCCGTATCGAACACCTCGTTCAACGACGTCCTCAGGGCGCCAAAGAACTGGGTGGCAAACCACAAGAACAGCGGAAGGCCGAACGCCGACAGCTGTGCCCGGCTCGCCACGACGCGCACAAAGAAATCTTCGGCCGTGGTGAACGGATCGTCGGAACCAGTATCATGAAGCGGCAGGAGACGCGAGTAAAAGCCGTGGACTTCTTCAACGATGTCGCCGTCGGCGTGCACGATATATCCCAGCGCCGCCAGCAGCAGCAGCGCGAACGGGACCACTGCGAGGAACGCGTTGAACGTGAGGGCGCTGGCGAGGAACGCGACGTTGTCCTCAAAGGCCGCCACGACGACACGGCGCACGAAGCCCCACGGCGTCACCGCCCAGCCACGCGGACTCCGGGAGACGCGGTTACTCTTCGTCGTGGTCGGTCGCTTTGGCCTTTACTTTCCGGCCCTTCGTCCGGGTGGTGCGGGCCTTGGTGAGGCGTCGGCCGAGTTCGTCACGCGCGGAGTGCACGGCCGCCTTCCCGGCCTCCACTGCGTCCTTGGCGCCCTCGCGCTTTTCGTCGATTGAGCGCCGCGCCGTTTCGACCCCCTCCTCGACCCACCCTTTGGACTTCTCGTAGCCGCCGCCGACAAACGTTTGAAGCTCTTCCGCCTTCTCTTCAGCCGCTTCGCGGAAACGGCGCCCGCGGTCCTTGAGGGCACGCCTCGTCTCTTCACCTGTCTTGGGGGCAAACAACAACGCCAAGCCCGTGCCGACTAGCAGTCCCCAGAGAAACCCCCCGAGCGATCCATCGGATCGCTCAATGATGACCACGGGCTGTTCTCTATCTCGTTCGGTCATGCAACCTCCTTGTTCGTGCGCTCGCTCGGCGGCGGCGCTGAGCGTCCCACCCTCACCAGATTAGGCGTAGACTATCAAACTAGCGCCTGCCCCATGACTCGTCAAAACGTCACCGTGAGACCATCGTACGCCGGTTCGACGCCGTCGGGAAGCTGCCTCGACAGCTCACGGTGACTGTACTTGTGCGTGAGGTGCGTGAGAAACGTGTTTTCGGCGCCCACGGCCTCCGCGACCTCCACGGCCTCCGGGATCGAGAGATGCGTCGGGTGGGGCCGATCGAACAGCGCATTCAGCACCAAGACGCGAACCCCCCGTAATTGCGACACCGCCGCCTCAGGGAGCGACTTGGCGTCGGTCACATATCCGACGGGACCGATACGATAGCCAAATACCGTCACCGACCCGTGGTCCAGCGCCAGCGGTAACACCTCCATCCCCACAATGGTCACCGTGGTCCCCGCCTCCAGCGGAACGGGGCGGAGCTCCGGCTTCGAGGTGCCCTTGGGCGGGACGATCCGCGGATCGAAGATGTAACCGAAACGGTGCCGGATCCGCTCCATCGTATCGACCGGACCGTAGAGCGGCAGGACCCCCTTCCGAACCGAGATCGCGCGGAGATCATCGATCCCGTGCACGTGGTCGGCATGATCGTGGGTGTACAGCACGGCATCGACAGAACCGATCCCAGACTTCAGCATCTGCAGCCGGAGCTCGGGAGGGGTGTCGATGAGAATGCGTCGATCATCCGCCGCCTCGACGACCGCGGCAACCCGGTTCCGTCGATCTCTGGGATCGTCGGAGGTGCAGACCGGGCACGAACACCCCACCACCGGGACACCGAACGACGTGCCCGAACCGAGCACGACCAGCCGCACTGCTAGACGACCTCGACCTTGAGCAGATTCGTCGTACCGGTCACCTCGAACGGCACTCCGGCCGTCACCACGACACGATCACCCTCCCGCACGTACCCACGAGATGTCAGGTAGTCACGGGCGATATCGAGCATCGTCTCGTACGTCGGAACCCGATCCGCGAGGGCCGGCAGCACGCCCCACGTCAGGGAGAGCTGATAATAGGTGCCCGGCTCGGTGGTAAACCCAACGATCGGACAAGCTGGACGGTAGGCCGCCACCTTCCTGGCCGTGAAGCCGCTCTTGGTGAAACATACGATCATCGGAACCTCGAGCATCGCCGCCGCGGCGCAACTCGCCACGGCGATGGCATCGTCCACGGACCCCGGCCCGGATCCCGCCTTCTGCCCGAACTGCGGCGGCGCCGTCTCGGCAAGGGCCGCCTTCTCCGTCCTCTCGACGATGCGCACCATCGCCTTCACCGCTTCGAGGGGATATGCCCCCACAGCCGTCTCCGCCGACAACATCACTGCATCGGCGCCATCGAGCACCGCGTTGGCGACGTCGGACGCTTCGGCGCGAGTCGGCCGTGGCTTTTCGACCATCGATTCCAGCATCTGCGTCGCCGTGATGACCGGACGACCCGCACGGTTGGACACTCGGATGACGCGCTTCTGAGCCAGCGGCACCTCCTCGAACGGTAACTCCACGCCCAGATCGCCGCGCCCCACCATGATGGCGTCGGTCGCCTCCACGATGTGCTCCAGCTCGTCCAACGCCGCCGCAATCTCGATCTTCGAGACGAGTCGGAGCCCTTCGGGAACCGTTGTGCGGGCAATCTCCACGTCTTCCGGGCGGCGCACGAAGGACAGTCCGATGAAATCCGCGCCGTGCTCCGCCGCCAGCCGAACGTCTTCCACGTCTTTGTCAGTGAGCGCAGGAGCACTAACCTGGACGTCGGGAAGGTTCATACCCTTGTTGCTCTTGAGCACGCCCCCATGCTGCACCACGGCCCGCACCTGCCGACCCCGGACCTCCGTCACCCGAACGGCGAGCAGCCCGTCGTCGAGGAGAATCCGCGCCCCGGACACAACATCGTCCGCCAGAGCCTCATACGTGGTAGGGAGTTCGTCGCCGACCGCCTCGGCTTCGGGGACAAATACCACGTGTTGCCCTTTCGCGAGCTCTCGAGGTTCGGACAGCACCCCCACGCGGATCCGGGGACCCTGGAGATCGACCAACAGGCCCACGGGCTTTGCCGCCCGTTGGCGGATGGAGCGAACGAGATCCATCCACTCCGCCCGAAGCTCAGGCGCACCATGGGAACTGTTGATCCGAAAGACATTCACCCCGGCATCGACCATCGCAGCCAGGGTCCGCTCGTCCGCCGAGGCAGGCCCCACGGTGGCGACGATCTTCGTGCGGCGAAGCTCTGGTCTCACGGCGCCACGTTCGCGCCACTCAGCCGGGCGGCTAGCGCCGAGAGGGCGCGCTTGGCGGTGGCCGGCCATACCACTTCCGCGTGGCTGCTCAGCGGTGTTTTGTCCGGGTTGATCTCGACGATCCTGGCACCGTGAGCCGCTGCCAAGGAGGGCATGGCGGCAGCCGGATACACGATGGCCGACGTGCCGATCACTAGCATGATTTCACTCTGCTGTGCTGCGCTGGACGCTCGCGCGATGGCTTCCTCCGGCAGCGATTCGCCGAACCACACGACGCCTGGACGGATGGGACTCCCGCACTCGGGACACGAGGGCGGCGGGATTTCACGTTCACGGTCACTGGAAAGGGCAAGGACGCGCTCCACCGGAAAGGGATGTCCCCGGTCGAAGCACCGAAAGGCCCTGAGAGACCCGTGAAGCTCGATGACCGGATCGCTTCCCGCCCGTCGGTGCAGGCCGTCCACGTTCTGCGTCACCACG
Organism: Gemmatimonadota bacterium; assembly: GCA_039590195.1. GTDB lineage: Bacteria > Gemmatimonadota > Gemmatimonadetes > Gemmatimonadales > GWC2-71-9 > JBDHDY01. The sequence continues at coordinate 6,724 of JBDHFY010000067.1, forward strand.
TCGAAGGAGCCGGCGTGCCGCTGAGCCAGTTTGGCCAAGGCACAATGTCCGTCATGAGGCTTGGCCCGCTCCACCGCCTGAAGCCGGCTCACGTACCATCCGAACACCCGCTCAGGATGCCGACGGAACGCCTCTGGGGTCGCAAGCTCCTCGGGGTTGTAGCGGGACCAGAGGCCGGTAAGGGCGTCTCGAAACGTCGGCACGCCCGACTCCGCGGACATGCCCGCACCCGTGAGCGTCACCACACGGCGTGCCCCCGCGAGCATCTCCGCGACGCGGTTCAGCTCACTACTCATAGTCTCGAAACAGGCGCCTCGTAACCGTTCCTGCACCATTCCACCGGCAGGAATGCAGCAGGGGCGGCAGGAGCAGGAGGGGCATACCAGACCACCGGGCCTGTTGCATCACCTGGCCACCCTGGCAGCTTCGAGCGGCGACGGATAGCGCCGCGCAACGTACTCAGTGAGGATATCGATGAATTCTTCAACGATCTTGTCGCCTCTCAGCGTGACCGAGAGCTTTCCATCGACGTATACCGGTGCCTTGGGCTCCTCGAAAGTTCCAGGCAACGAGATCCCAATGTTGGCATGTTTGGATTCACCGGGGCCGTTGACCACACATCCCATGACCGCCACGGACATCGTCTCGACTCCGGGATGCTTCTCCCTCCACGCGGGCATCTGCTCCTGCAGATACGTCTGGATTCGGTCCGCCATCTCCTGAAAGAACGTGCTCGTGGTCCGCCCGCATCCCGGGCAGGCCGCTACCTGAGGGAGAAAGTGTCTCAACCCGAGAGACTGCAGGATCTGTTGGCAGATCCGAACCTCTTCGGCTCGGTCTCCACCGGGCATCGGTGTGAGTGACACACGAATTGTGTCACCGATTCCCTCCTGCAACAGAATCGCCAGGGCCGCCGTGCTGGTCACGGTACCTTTGGATCCCATACCGGCCTCGGTCAGCCCGAGATGGAGTGGATAGTCGGATTGGAGAGCAAGCTTGCGATAACAGTCCACCAGATCCTGAACGTTGGAGACCTTCGCCGAGAGCACGATACGATCGTGCGGCAACCCGATCTCCTCGGCGAATCGGGCCGACTGCATCGCGCTCTCGACCATGGTGTTTAGTGTGACTTCCCGGGTATCCAATGGCTGAGATCGCTTGGCATTATCGTCCATCATCTGCGTGAGCAGTGCCCGGTCCAGCGATCCCCAGTTTACTCCGATTCGCACCGGCTTCTCATTGGCGATGGCGACGTCGACGATGGCGCGGAAGTTCTCGTCATGCCGTTTGCCGCCGACATTGCCCGGGTTGATCCGGTATTTGGCCAGGGCCTGAGCACACGCGGGATACTTGGTGAGGAGGAGGTGCCCGTTGTAGTGGAAGTCGCCGACGATCGGAACACGGATACCCCGTGTCTCGAGGCGCGCCACGGTTTCCGGCACGGCGGCGGCGGCGTGGTCGTTGTTCACCGTCACACGCACCAGCTCGCTCCCCGCCTCGGCAAGCTGCGTCACCTGCTCGACCGTGGCGTCGATGTCGGCCGTATCCGTGTTGGTCATGGACTGGACGACCACCGGGTGGCAAGACCCGACTGGAACATCCCCAATCCAGGTCGTGACAGTCTGTCGGCGGGTTATGCGAGCCATTTCTCAATATAGCCGGAGGAAACTCAGTGGTGGCCGAACCGCTTCGCGATCGGAGGCGCACGCCGTCGCATGCCGGACCCAAAACCACATCGCCACAGCAAGAAAGGGGGCAGAGCCCCCTTCGTTCGCGTCACTGCTCCTGAGACGGGGCTAGCCGCACTCGCTGTAGCCACACACGTGGCACTTCATGCATCCTTCGGCAAACTCGAGTTGCGAACCGCAGTCCGGGCACGCCCCGACGAGATCTTCGCCCTTCACTCCACCGAATTGCGCCACTTCGCCGGACGAGCCGGCAACAGCGCGTGGAGTGGCGGCGACGAGCGAGTCACGGTCTTGTTCGAGTAGGTCCTGCTGGATTCCCTGTTTCTCCTGCATCCACTTCTCGAGCGCAATCCCGACGGCGTCGGGCACCGACATGACTTTGTTTGGACCGAGCCCTGTAATGCGGTCCGACGAGATGTAGCGAAGCTGTCGGTAGATCGCGGAGATGGGTATGCCGGAGCGCAGCGCGAGGGAGATCAGGCGGCCCATGGCCTCGACGTCTGCCATGAGTGCACCACCGGCTTTTCCGAGGCTCAGAAAGACCTCAAACGGCTGCCCCTTTTCATCTTCCGTGAGATTGACGTACATCGTGCCGAGCGGCGTCTCCACCCTGCGAGTCGTGCCCCGCATCAGCTCGGGCCGCGATCGCTTGGCGCGCCGTTGGAGATTCTCGGTTTCCACCTCGTGCAGCGTTTTCTTCGTGCGGGCGAGCTCCGCCTCCAACTCTGCGATCGTCGCTTTGAGTTCAGCGCCTTCGGCGTCTCGCTCCGTTGCCTCTTCGCCTTTGCCTTCCTTCACCTTGCGTGCCGTGCTGCCGGTGGAGAGCACCTGCATTTCACGGCTCCCATCCCGGTACACGGTGACACCCTTGCAATTCAGCGAGTACCCCAACTCGTAGATGGCGCGGACGTCGTCTTCCGCGGCGCCCTTGGGGAAGTTACAGGTCTTGCTGATGGCGCTATCCGTGAACTCCTGGAAGGCGGCCTGCATGCGGATGTGCCATTCCGGTGTGACGTCATGCGCAGTCACGAAGACGGATTGCCACTTCTCCGGCACCTCATCGAAGTGAATGTGCCCAGCGTCGACAATTCGCTTGACGAGATCGTCGGAGTACCAACCCTCGCGCTTGCCGATGGCCAGGAACGCCTCGTTGACATCCGGCATCAGGACACCTGCTTGATTCCGCATGAATGCCACGGCAAACAACGGCTCGATACCAGATGAGCATCCGGCGATGATGGAAATCGTTCCCGTGGGCGCGACCGTAGTGAGATTGCAGTTCCGGAGACGACGCATCGGCCGGATACGGTTGCCGGCGGCGTCACGAGCACAAATTTTGTCAGGCCCCCAAATGCTCTTTTCCCACTCGGGGAACACGCCCCGCTGTTCCGCCAAGCGTTCACTCTCGACCTTGGCTTCCTCATCAACGAACTTCATGAGCTTACGGCCCCACTCAACAGCTTCGTCGGAGTTGTAGGCCACGCCAAGCTCAACCAGGAAGTCGGCCCAACCCATGATCCCCAGCCCGACCCGCCGGATGCGTTGCGCCAGATCCGTGATCTCGCGCAGCGGATACTTGTTGGCATCGATCACGTTGTCGAGGAAGTGCGTGCACAGATGGACCGTCTCACCCAGACCCTCCCAATCGACCTGCCCGTCCTTCACAAAGCGCCCGACGTTGATCGATCCCAGATTGCACACGTCGTAAGGCAGCAGCGGCTGCTCACCGCAGGGATTGGTGGCCTCGTAACTGCCGAGATGGGGCACGGGATTGAAGGCGTTGGCTCGGTCGATGAAGAACACGCCGGGCTCGCCGGTCTTCCACGCGCCATGGATGATCTTCGCGAACAGCTCCCGGGCGTCGAGCTGGTCCACGACCTGTTGCGTATAGGGATCACGGAGTTCGTACGCTTCGCCCGCCTCCACCGCCCCCATGAACGCATCGGTCACCGCCACCGAGATGTTGAAGTTGGTGATCCTCGTCGTGTCGTCCTTGCAGGTGATGAACTCAAGAATGTCCGGGTGATCGACGCGCAGGATGCCCATGTTGGCCCCTCGACGGGTTCCACCCTGCTTGACGACCTCCGTGGACGCATCATAGAGCGACATGAACGACACGGGGCCTGATGCAACGCCCATGGTGGAGCGCACGACCGCGTTCGTGGGTCGCAGCCTCGAAAAACTGAACCCCGTCCCGCCGCCGGATTGGTGCACCAATGCCATGTGCCGGAGGGTGTCGTAGATCCCGCTTTTGCCGTCGGAGAGGGAGTCCGTCACCGGCAGCACGAAGCAGGCGGAGAGCTGGCCCAGGGGACGTCCGGCGTTCATGAGGGTGGGGCTGTTGGGCATCCACACCCTGGTGGCCATCAGCTCGTAAAAGGCCTCTGAGAGGGCTTCCAGGGCGCCTGGGCTGGCACCGTATTGGGCATCCGGGGCCGCAATGGTCCAGGCGATCCGTCGGAACAACTCCTCGGGGGTCTCGGTGGGCTTGCCGCAGTCATCCTTGGTCAGGTACCGACGTTCCAACACCGTCTGCGCGTTCTGCGACAGTTGCGGAGCTATGCTCTTGGAGGAATCGCCGGATAGACCCATAATCGCCCCAGTTCTCTGAGCGTTGCCCAGGGAGGTTGGAAGTTCAATAGTAGCTACAAGTTAGCCAGACAGGGCCAAGGGGAGTACTGTCAGCTCGGGACGCAAGGTAGGAGCCTCTGGTTGGCGACGCAAGTGGGCGAGAAAGCCCCCGCAGCGTGCGGCTCCGACGTATGCACATCACAAATTTGATAGCCGCGTATTCCGGTGACTTTCAATCCGACCGGACCGATGGCGTTCAGCCAGGGCTACGTAGTGCTCCCAGGTCGTCAGAATCCGGGCGGCCAGACGCTCCGTCCACCCGACGCACAACCCGACCGGGGACACCCATCACGAGCGACCCGGGGGACACAACCATCCGTTCGGGCAGAACGGCACCGGCGGCGATGACCGATCCGGTCCCGACCGTGACGCGGTTCAAGAGAATCGCCCCGATCCCCACGAGGCACTCGTCTTCGACGGTGCATCCGTGGAACACGGCTCGAGGCCCGACCCCAACCCGTCATCCGATCGAGCAGGGGACGCCCTCGTCCACGTGAACCCCGGGCAAGTGGTCCCGCTGCGCCGCCCGCGTGCGGAGGCACAACACCACCCCCGACCGTACCCCGAGGGGCCGGGGCAACGCATGGGACGGGTAAGGGCGGCGGACCTGCGGGCACCCCTGCTTCTGTGACAACTCTCACTGAACTTCCCGCGGGAGTGTCGGATGTTTCCGGCGGGATGTGGCGATGACGCAGGGAGTCAGGAACTCTCTCGTGGAGAAGCAATGATGGTAGTCCGTGGCCTTAGGCGCTCCGCCCCCTTCATAGCGTCGGTGATTCTTGCTGTTCTCATGGGTTGCAGCGGGGAAAGTGCAACAGCTCCTCCGCCTCCGCCTCCGCCTCCGCCTCCGGAACCCGCATGCGTGACCAACAACACAGCGACTGTGGTCTTTGAGAATCGATCCAACACCAATAGGACGTATGACATAATCTGGGACGGTTTCAAAATCGCTACGGTTGCACCAAGCGCTCGAAGCGACATGTTCGTCGTAGCCGCAGGGGTCCAGCATACACTGCGATACCTCTTCACGAATACCACCCAAAACGCGTGCACGGACGCGACCCCCACTTTTGCTCAATGCGCCAACCGAGTGCAGTGGTGTACAGGGTAAGAGGAAGCCCAGGTTCTCCGGATCGTCCTTCACCCTGCCTCCCCCTCCGCCACGATGGCGGCCCGTTCTTCGGCCTCTGAAATGTCTGTTTCTGTTTCCAGTACCATATTTGGTACTGGCAGACAGACTTTTTCCGGGAGAAGAAATGGTTGCGTAAAGCGTCTGCAACTCGGCGAAAAACTCAGTGAACTCTTCCGGGCAAGTTGCCCGATTGGGCCATCCGGTAGGTCTGGGGTGGGTCCGTAAAGTCGTGCAGGCACGGGAGAAAGGCGGGCATCTTACCCGCCTTCTCCGTTAGGCGACCCGCACCACGGACATGTCCTGGAGGTTGGTCTGGTCCCCGACCGTGATCGGCGCCATATCGCCGCGGATGACGGCGTTGTACCACACGCTCGCCGCCTTGCCGAGGGTCACGTCGCCAAGGACAACGGCTCCTGTGGCGATGAAGGCAGAGGGATCGATCACCAGCTTGGGGTCAGCGCGGTTTCGGCTGGAGCGGGAGCTGCGTCCAGGCCGCGATGGGCCTGCCGTCTTTCTGGGCGGGGGTGAATTCCATTTCGCGGGCAAACCGGAGGGCGAGGATCGTGAACTGGGCGACGTTCGACGGCCTCACTTGCAGGACGCGGGAGACCGAACCGTCCATCTCCACCCGGATCGCGAGAATGGCCTCTGCGGGCATGGCGGCGATCTGGGCGGTGAGCGGTACGAGGGGTGCCACCCGCGGTACCGGCCGAGCATCGAAGCACTCCCCACGGAGGTTATAGGCCTCGTTGAATTCGTCGCACTGGCTCACTTGTCGGGGCCTGGGCGGCGGACTTTCCTCAGGGAGCTGGCTCATGGCGACCGCGAACACGACGGTGTCGCCCCTCGGGACCAGGGCGGTTTGACCGAAGTCGTCAAATCCCCGGGCCTGCGCCTCGATCCGATGACTGCCAGCGTCCAACGTGTGCGTCGCGCCCTGAACCAAGCTCCCGTTGATTCGCACCCTTGCCCCCTGGGGTAACCCGGTCAGCACGAGAATGCCCGTGTTGGGCAGCTCGGTGACCGAGGGAGTCGAGTCCCGAGTCGTCGTATCCGAGAGATCGGCCGCGGAGTCCGGAGGGGCGAGCGAATCCCCAGGAGCGATGGTGGAATCCCCCTCTCGAGGGGGGAGGGAATCCTCAGGCGGGGGCACGATGGCAGCGTCTGGCGGAGGCAGGAACTGGCTGAGGAGTGAACTCACATAAGGAATCTCCTGCCCCAACACGTACATGTAGTAATAGCCACCCCCGCCGACACCACCGAGGAACATGAAGAAGAGCATTCCCACCAGCACACCGGATCGTTTCTTGGCTCGGACCGGCCGCGGGCCCGGCGACGTGCGCGGCATCGGGGTCGTCGGGGTTGTCTGAGTCTGCGTCGAAGCCGTCAGACCCGCCGCCGCCGCCGTCCCGGCGGGAGCCGTCTGGGGAGTCGCGACGGCGGACATGGGGGTGGTGGCCGCTGAGGTCACCGAGGCCCTGGGCACGGCTCCTTCCCCACCCTCCAAGACGTCGATGAGCTCCTGAGCCGACTGGTACCGCTTGTTGGCGTCCTTCGCCATCATCTTGTTGATGATGCGGAACAAGGCGTATTGCTCCGTGGAGTCGAGGACCGGCGTCGGCAACTCCTCCATGATGTGCTTGTAGCTGATGGCGAACGCATCATCCCCATCGAACGGCACCGACCCCATCAAGCACTGGTAGGCCACGACACCCAGCGAGTACAGATCGCTCCGCCCGTCGAGGGACTGGGCCCGTGCTTGCTCGGGACTCATGTAATACGGAGTCCCGATCGCCATGCCGGTGCCCGTCAGGCGGGTCCCCGTGGCGGCTTTGGCGATGCCAAAGTCGGTCAGCACGGCCTGTCCGGCCTCATTGAACATGATGTTGTCAGGCTTGATGTCCCGATGGACGATGTCGTGCTTGTTGGCGTAGCCAAGCGCGCTCGCGCATTCGGCGAGGAGCTTCCGGATCTCCCTGGGCTCGAGTTTGCCCCGCTCCTCGATCACCTCGGACAAGGATTTTTCCCGGAGGAACTTCATCACGAAGTAGATGACGTTGGCCGATCGTCCGACGCGATAAATCGGAATGATATTGGGATGTTCGAGCTTGGCCGCCGTCCGGGCCTCGCGCTCGAATCGCTCAACGAACTCAGCGTCGTGCGCGAGGGAAAACGGCAACACCTTGACGGCCACCTCGCGGTCGAGCGCCTTCTCCAGCGCCCTGTATACGATCGCCATGCCGCCGCGACCGAGTTCCCCGAGAACCTCGTATTCGTCTGTGAGTGCTTGCTGGACAATGTCCTGATCGGTGGGCTGTTCGGGGGCTACGGCATCACTCATTGCGGCAATCGGCGTGGTCCCGGCGATATCGAGACCACACGTAGGGCAATAATTGGTGTCGTTTGCGACTTCTTTGCCGCACCGGGAGCAATACATGAACACTCCGAATTGGTGGCTAACTCTGGACACCGGGTGAGGCGGTGTCAAGCACGAACCTATCACACGGCAACGATCGTTGCATCACGCCTCGATCGTTGCATCACGCGTGGTGATGTAGATCACATACGTAGACGCGCCTGACTGACCGCAAGGTGCTGGGCCCGAGCCGGTCTGGACCCTGAACGCTCCTCCGGCTCGCACGGTGCGTCACGCCCCGACTGCCCGAGTGTACGATGGGTGATAGGGGCAAAAATGGTGCCCCTCTGCCGACCGCCGGCCGCCCGAAAACCATGCCTCAGGTCACGGAAGCCACGCTGCCTCAACGGGCTACGCGGCCGCCCTCGGTTGACCGTGTTTTGGGCTGCCCTTAGATTGGCAGCCGCACGTGGCCCCGTCCGGCTGGCACGGGGCTTCACTTCCTGCAGCGTCGGGACACACCATGAGCCCCAATTCTAGAGGGTTGAAAGGTCGGCAGCGGATCTGTGCACTCCGGGGGTTCCGGTGACCGCGAGCCCAGTATCCGGCCAGGGCAACACTCCTCGGTGCAGTGTATGCGACACGGAACTCGTGGCGGGCATGCCGTTCTGTCCGGGCTGTGGTGCGCGGGTATCAGAGGAAGGCTCCGGGAAAGCGTGTGCGAGATGCGCGACGCCGGCTGCTGAGTCGGCCCAGTTCTGCCCCGCCTGCGGGTATGGTCTGGAGCCAGGCGCCCACCGGCAACGAACCTCGTTCCACGGCGACAAGGCGCAGGCAAAGATCCGGGTCGTCGTCCTCGACGAGGCCGGCTCGACCGTCGGAGACCACCGCCTCGCCGGGCGCCAGACCACCATCGGGCGGCAGGGAACGGACATCGCATTCCCAGATGACCAGTTCCTCTCTCCCAGACACGCCCTGCTGAATTTCTCAGACGGCCGCCTGACGGTTCAAGATCTCGGTAGCCAAAACCATACGTGGCACTTTCTGGAAGCACCGCACCGCCTGCGCGATGGCGACCTGGTGCTGATCGGCTCCCAGGTCATCCGTTTTCGCCGCCTGGGCTATCCCGGGCCCAATCCCCCCGAAGCCGACCAGACGCGCCGCATGGGGAGTCTGGTTCCCAGTGCCGACATCGGCCTGTTGACCCAGCTGAGAAGCGACGGGAGCGAGCGTGACGTCATTCACCTCTCGCCGGGCCGCAACGTCACGATCGGCCGAGACGACGGGGATTGGCTGTTCGGGTTCGACCCGTCGATGAGTGGACTCCATGCACAGATTCGGTCGGAAGACGCCGATTTTGTCATCGTGGACGCCGGCAGCCGCAACGGCGTGGCGATCGCCGTCCGGGACGAGGTGGAGCTGGGGGACGGCTCTCGGATTCTCGTAGGAGACCGAATGCTCCGAGTGGAGATCTAGTGAAGGTCTGCACGACCTGTGGCCAGGAGTGGCCCGACGAGATCATGTTTTGTCAAAAAGACGGAACGGCGCTCCGTTCCGCCGGAGGCACTGACGATCTCATCGGGAGCGTGGTAGCCGACCGCTACCACATCATGGAGAAGCTTGGTGAGGGAGGCATGGGGGCCGTTTACCTCGGCGAGCACGTCAAGATGGGGCGCAAGAGTGCCATCAAGGTGATGAGCAAATCGATGGCCAACGATGCCGATGCCATTGCTCGCTTCAACCGAGAAGCGGCCA
>JBDHFY010000068.1:0-20390 GCA_039590195.1 Gemmatimonadota bacterium
CTGGGCCGTCGCACCGGCAAACGGCGCCCGGCCCGTCAAGATCTCGTACGCAACAACCCCGGTGGCGTAGATGTCCGCGCGGCCGTCGATATTCGGTTCCGCCGCAGCCTGCTCCGGCGCCATGTACGTGGGGGTCCCGAGGGTGACGCCGGTCGTGGTCACAGCCTGACGTCCAGTCGCCTCGCTCACCGCTTTGGCAACGCCGAAGTCCGTGACCACCGCGTGATTCTCCGAAAGCAGGATGTTGTCGGGCTTGATGTCGCGATGCACGACACCGTGCTTGTGGGCTGAGGCCAACGCGTCCACCACGTCTCTCAGAATCCGTACGGCATCGCCGATGGGGAGCTCGCCGTCACGAGCCAACTTGTCCCGCAGAGACTCGCCTTTGACATACGGCATCACATAATACAGGAAGCCGTCGGCATCGCCGGAATCGTGGAGGGGAAGGATATGGGGATGCTGTAACTGCGCGGCGATCCTGATTTCCCCGAGGAACCGGTCGGCTCCCAACGCGGCAGCCAAGTCGGGACGCAGCACCTTGACGGCCACCTGGCGGTCGTGCTTCAGGTCCCGGGCAAGGTACACTGTGGCCATGCCGCCGCTGCCAAGTTCACGCTCGATGCTGTAACGATCGGCAAGTGCAGTGCGCAAGCGGTCAAAGGCGTGCGTCATGATGACGCTCCTTGCAGCTCGATGGCGTAGCGATCCCGTAGCGCGTCGACCAGTCGATCGAGCATATCAGGCATGACCGCTTGGCGCGAACAACTGCGCTCCGCCTAACGCATCGCTGAAGCAACGCATTTCCCTTTTCACTTCTTACCTCTCATTCTCACTGTTTCCTAATCCCCGCCTGTTGCCGGCCCAGGAAGCATCAGGCCCTCCACGAGCTCCATCAGTGGCAGTGCGACTACCTCAATCGGTGCTGTCGATCTATACGGCAGCGGAGCGTAACTGGCTGTCGCGCGGTTTCATCACTGACGGGCCGGCGGCCGTAACGCTACCACCACTGGAACACGGCACGTCGGGTGAAGCAAACAAGCGAACGGCCACCTAGCGACCAGTAGGCGAGTCGCGCATACCCGACAACCGCGCCAGTGCCGCCTGTGCCTCATCGACGAGGTGCCGGTGCGCTTCCACCGGCATGTCGTACCGGGCGAGGAATTCCTCGAAGGAGCGCATCGCGAATTCCGAATTCCCCCGAGCCTCCTCGATCCTTCCACGTTGAAGGAAGGCGAGCCCCGCCAATGCGGCGTCGGCCATGCGGCCAATTTCCGGCTCCCATCTGGATTCGGGCCAGGTAAGCAGCCATGTCGCTTCCGTCGTGTCGCCCACCTCGATCAACCAATCCACCGCGGCGAAGCGGTTCAACGACGTCAAGAACGGGTGCTCCCTGCGGAGGAACCGGCGGGACGGTGCCTCAGGGAGCGCGAGACTCTCGGCAATCTCTCGTTCGAGAGATGCCATCGCGCCCGCTGCGTCCGACCGTTTGCCAGCAAGTTGGGCGCTGAACGCATCCAGCGAACGGCCGAGCCACAGTGAGAACTCGGAGCCACTCGCCTCCACTTCCCGTTGAGCCGCTCTCACGGCCTCGAGGTCCCCTTGCGTTGTGGCAAAGATGCCGTCCAGCCAGGCCACCTCCGCGCTGGCCGCCGCACCCAACCTTCGTGCGCCTTGGATCGCCGGCCCACGCCACTCCAACGGGATCGCGGGATCGAGCGCTCCCAGCCACGACCCCATGACCGCAAGGCGGAACCGGTCTATCGCCCCGTAGTTACGGTTTCCCGCTGTCACCGCAAACAGATCCGCGGCGGCCATCGCCGAATCCCACGCGCCGCGCGCCGCCCACGCGATGGCCGTGCCGAGTTGATAGGTAGGCGCTCGCGTCGGGGATACGATCCGATCCAGCACCTCCCGATTGAGGAGCAGCTGAGCCTGCGGCAGTCCCTGGAACGCCGTATTCGCCGCCACCAGCGTATCGCGCGTGGTATGATCTCGAGCAACGACCTGCGCTATACTATCAGCGAGTCGCTGCACCGCCGCGTCATCGCCCCGAAGCCATTCGAGCGCCAGCGCAGCCCTGGCCGCGCTGGTGGGGAAATCCACCGACGTCGCGTCGATCACTCGCTGAAGGCCGACGGTGTCGCGACGAAACTGGTAGAGGGCCTGCATGTGATTGAACACCGGCACTAGCGCCGGGTTGAGGGCCACCGTGCGCTCAAAGGCGGCTACAGCGTCCGCCGTCGTATACCCCGCCATCCCTCCCCAGTGATAAATCCAGTCGCCGTAGTCCATCCACGCCGGCCAGTAATCGGGAAACCGCTGGGTGAGTTCCTGCAACCGAGCCATCCGGTCGCTGAGCGAGGTCGTCATGTCGGCTTCGATGTGGAGGCGTACCCGCTCCGGCAGCTCGGAGCGGTGATCCTGAAAGGCGGCCACCACTGAACTATCCACGGGTCGGCTGTTCCATGTCCGCGCATCCCAGTAGCGCCGGTACGCGAGCCAGAACGCGGGATCGGCATCCATCGCTTGGGAGAACGCTTCCGCCGCGGAGTCCATGGCATACGCGCGGTACGCGGCCTCTCCTTCGAGATACGAGCGCAGAGCCAATATGGAACGAGTCGTGATGGCCGCGATGCTAGGCGTCGGAGCATCACCACCACGCCACACTTCGCGAAGCACAGCCCAGGTGGCGGAGTCCGTGAGCGCCATGATGTTTTCGGGTGGAGCAGTGACGGAAGATCTGGCCACCAGCTCATCGCCATCCGTAGCAAAGAGCCCGAAATCGAGTCGGACGTTGCTGCCGAGTCGGATGAGACTACCGTGTACGACGCTGCTTGCCCCCAATTGGCGAGCGAGTGCCGCCGCCTCTTCCACCGTAGACGACGCCTGGGGGTCGTCCATATGCGCGAGAACGGTGCGCGCATCGACCGTCCGAATGCTTCCTACGCCTTCCAGGTTCGTGCTGAGCGTCACAACGAGATCCCGGCCCAGGCGGGAGAGGGCGGTGTCCGGCACGGTCGGGCTGAACGGCGTGATGGCAATGGTGGACGCCTCAGCAATCACCTCACCGCTGTCGCGCCCCACCACAAGAGCAGCCAGCAGCCCGGCGGCGGCAACCGCGGCCACCACCACCACCAACTTCTTTTTTCGCGACGGAGCCACAGATACTAGAGCTGGTTGCGTCCCTGTCTCCGGCGTCACGATCGACTCGATTCTCGCCAACAAGTCTTCCGCGGATTGCCAGCGGTCCGCCGGCTTCTTCTCGAGGCACCGCATGACCAACTTGGCCAAGGCCAGCGGCACCGTGTCTCGGTAATCCGTCACCGGCGCCGGGCGTTCCGTCAAGTGGGCCAACAGAATCCCGTGCCCGTCTCTCCCCGTAAAGGGTGTCCGTCCCGTCAACATCTCGTACGCCACTACGCCGACAGCGTAGATGTCAGCCCGATGATCCACATGCGGATCAGCTGCACCCTGTTCAGGCGCCATGTACGCCGGCGTGCCCACTGCCACACCATCGCTTGTCATTTCATGCCCGACCGCCGCCTCGCTCACCGCCTTCCCCACGCCGAAGTCCGTGACGATGGCGTGACTCCCCGAGCGGAGAATGTTGTCGGGCTTGATATCGCGGTGTACGACCCCCTGCCGGTGTGCCGCCGCCAGGGCATCTACCACATCCCGCAGCACCCGCACCACGTCCGGGATGGGGAGTTCGCCCTCGCGGGCCAGTCGATCCCGCAAGGATTCGCCCTCGACGTAGGGCATCACATAATGGAGGAAACCGCCGGCTTCACCGGAATCGTGAAGCGGCAGTATATGAGGGTGCTGCAAGCGGGCAGCGATCGTGATCTCACGCAGGAACCGCTCCGCTCCCACCACGGCGGCGAGCTCCGGTCGCAGAACTTTGACCGCCACCATACGGTCGTGCTTGATGTCCTGCGCCAGGTATACCGTGGCCATGCCGCCGCTACCAAGCTCGCGCTCAATGCGGTAGCGGTCCGCAAGGGCGGTGCGCAAACGCTCCAGGACGTCAGTCATGATCGGGCGCCTTACCGTCCGCCTGCCTCGTTTAGTCGCTCGAAGTGATCCGTCACAGGCGCGGGCTCCTCCGGCCTAAGCTGTGCTATACCTTCGATCTATCTGGAAATGCGCTCTGGGACTAGGCGTCCGCTAATCCTCAGGTCACCAGTGGCGGCAGGTCTGGAAGCTCGCTCGACGCCGGCCTGTCACAGGCAAAATCGAGCGGACCGCACGCCAGAGAGGCCAACTCGCCCTTCCGGAAGGCGGTGCATTAAGATGGTGTTCCATCGGGCCCAACGGGAGGGCCCCCGCCCCCTGTCTCAACCGGCCGCTCGGGGGCCGTGATCCATTCGCTCCACGAGCCCACATAGAGGCGGGCATCGCCCAAGCCACAGTGCGCCATGGCCAGGGCGTGCTGGGCCGCCGTGACCCCCGAGCCGCAATAGCACACCACGTTTTCCGCCGGCACGTCGCCCAGTTGAGCGGCGAAGCGGGCTCTCAACTCTCCCACCCGCAGAAAGCTTCCATCAGACCCGAGGTCATCGGTATGAGGAAGGGAGATGGCGCCGGGAATGTGACCTGCCACCGGGTCAATGGTTTCGTTCTCCCCGCGAAAGCGCTCGGCCCCGCGTGCGTCGATCAACCGCCACGAGGCATCGGCTCGTATCGTCACCACTTCACGGGTTTCGGCCAGCAACTCGCTTCGCACGTGGGCCGCAAATCTCCGAGCAGTGCGGAACTCCGTCCCGCCCCGCACGGAAAGCTCTTCGCGCTCCCACCGGGGCCACCCGCCATCCAACACCGCAACGCGCTCGTGTCCCAGCCATCGCAACATCCACCAGAGCCGCGCGGCCGCCACCGCGCCACCCATGTCGTCATACGCGACTACCTGCACCGCGTCGTCGATGCCCCAACCCGACAGCTTCTCGCTGAACAATTGAACCGCCGGCAGCGGGTGACGGCCCGTTTCGCCGGGAACGACGGTTCCGGAAAGATCGTCGTCGAGATGAGCATACACCGCACCTGGGATGTGGTTCTGCTCGTACGCTCGCCGTCCCCCCGGAGGATCGGCCAACGAAAACCGGCAATCGACGACCGCCCATTCCGGATCGCTCAAATGGGCTGAGAGATCACTCGGTGTAATCAGGGTCGACCAGGACATGCCCACCTTTTGATCGCATTGTTCACGTTGCCGTACGTCCAGCCGGACTCGCGTGGCATCATCTCATCCCCCCCGCTTATGGACGACCTTTCCACATTCGTCATGTACTGGAACGTCGGAATGGCCGCCATCTGCGGGTGCCAAGAAATGCTCGACCTCCGAGGTCAGCAAAATGCTGCGCTCGACAGGTCCACGAGCGGCTCGATTTCGCAGAGCGCGTCCTAACGCGCGGGTCGAAGCACGAACCGGAACGCGAAGTGACGCCAGTGTAGCAAGTTGCTGTCGAGACGGCTATCGCACATGACCTGCGGTCAGAGACCGCCGGGCGCGAGCCAGCTGCGAGGCATCTCCCGACTACTGGCAGCTGCCCACCGGGCCACTCCTCACCCTTTAGGCCGCAGCCACTCCTGAAACGGCGGGTAGTCGCGCATGGCCTGGAGATCGGAGTCGAAGTGGGTCCCGGGATCGAACTGGTGACCTTGAGCCATCGCCAGCCGTAGCAGCGTCATCGCGCGCTCCGGTTCTGCCAGGAGTGCAGCAATCCTCGCTTGCCAATACGCAATGTGGCCGAAGAGGTACGGACGTTCCAACGCGCTGAGCGACTCCGAGATCTCGAGCGCGCGCTCGCGATCCCCCACCTTTGCCGCTATCGAACCCAGGTACCCGTGATATGCGATGCTGTCCGGTACTTCTTGCCGCAACCTCTGGAAGATGGCTTCGGCCTCCGTGAATGACCCTGCCCAATAGAGCGTGCGGGCGTAACCGTATCGATGGGATTCCGTTGTCGTATCAGCAGGCGGGCGTGCCCGATACCATTCTAACGAGCGATCGAGTATCGCTGACGCTGCTTCCTCGTCGCCGTGGGCACGGGCCTCGAGCGCACCGCTGTGCATGACCTCACCGGGAATCCAAAACGGGTGTTGCGGCAACGAGGCAAGCACAGCGAACACACTATCGACTTCTTCCACCCGACCCAGGACGAGGAGCGCCCTGGCCTCGAGAAGGAGCATGCTCGGGTTTTCAGGGTATTGCCGACGACCTCGGCGCGCAGCTTCCAGCTCCTCCTCGTAGCGCCCCAACAGATGAAGTGAGCTGGCCACATACGTCCAATAGAGAAAGAACCCACGGGCAAGGCCGCGCTCGGGATCGAGTCTTTCCATGGCATCGAGCGCTTCGGCAGGACGATTGGCCCCCAGTGCGCTCACGCCATGAAGCATGAGAGCCTCTGACCCAGGCGCGACCTCTGCGGCACTCCGAATGGCCTCGAGGCTCCTTTGGGTATCCCCAGCGACGTTGGCGAGCACCCAATCGAGGATGTGCCGGTCCAACCGCGCCAGACGGTCCCGCGCCATGTTGACGATCTGCCCCAGTGAGCCAGACTCGGCCCACTGGTAAACCGTCGCATGTGCAACGGCGGCCATGAGGAGCGGTGCCACAAACGTGGAGTCCAGCGCGGCGGCGCGATAGAACCGGGGGATCGCCGCTGCCTGGTTCAGCTGCAGAAAGAGCGCCATGCCCTCTACATATAGCTCGTATGCCTCAAAGGACGGCGGCTGGCTGGAAGCGCTGGCCCACGAGCTGAGTCGCTCGTCCATGAGGGTGGCGAGCACGCCCATCACGCGCTGTCGAAGTTCTTCGACAGCCGCCAATGGATCCTCCGCCAAGGCCGCCACAGGATCCAATCCTCGGAGCAGGTGTCCCTCGCGGGCGTCGGTGATACTGGTGTGGAACTGGATGATCGTATCCTGCCGATAGTACGCGCCCCACACGACGATCTCTGCTCCGGTCTCTTGCGCCAGAGCCTGGATACGTTCCGTGGCCGAACGGGCTTCGGGGCCGCCGGCCTGCGTCGAGGCGAGCGTTGTCCGGAGTCCCACAACCTCGACCAACCCCGTCTGTGCAAGGCCTTGAGTGATCCAGTCCGCCGCCATGGCCCCCAACGGGGCAAGAGCTGAGTCGCCCGTTTGATTCTCGAACACCGAGACGACGACGCGACGCGGCGCACCCGCGGCACTCTCGTCCGGGAGAAAGAGTCCGGCCACCAAAGCGATAATCACGAGTGCGATACCCGCCAGGGCACCCAGCCCGACAAGCCGCCTCCTAACGGCCCGGAAGCCAACAACCCCCACTCCCCGCTCCAGATCACGCAGCGCCTCGGCGAAACTCCCAGCACTTGCAAACCGGTCATCCGCCTGGATGGCGAGGGCACGCTCCAGGATGTCCGCAAGGCCGCGGCGCACCTTCGGAGATCCACCAGATGCTCTCAGGGTCTCTGCGACATTCTGCAGACGTTCCGCCGGAGTGGCTCCTTGGGGAGATCGGCCCAGCATTTCGAGCAACACAAGTCCCAGACTGTAGACGTCGGTTCGCCCGTCGATCTCCCCGCTGCCTGTCCATTGCTCCGGACTCATGTAGGCTGGCGTGCCGATGGGATGGCCGGTTTGGGTCAGTTGACTGCTGGCGGCGCCGAACGCGCGGGCGATGCCGAAGTCGGCCACCATCGCATGGCCCCGCGAGAAGAGGATGTTCTCCGGTTTGATATCTCGATGGATGATGCCCATGTCGTGCGCATATTGCAGCGCGCCCAAAACCTCCCGGGCGATCTCAGTGGCTTCCTCATACGGAAAGACCCGTTGGCGTGTAAGGCGCTGTCGGAGCGACTCGCCGTCGATGTGCGGCATGACGTAGTACAGCAGTCCGCCGACCTCACCGGCGGCAAACACGGGTACGATGTGGGGATGAACGAGCTTGGAGGCAAGGTCGATCTCGCGGAGAAAGCGGTCCCGCAACACACGGGTCCCGATGTCGGGCGAGAGCACCTTGATCGCGACTTTGCGCCGCGGATGGAGTTCCTCGGCGAGGTAGACGGTGGCCATTCCACCCCGCCCGATTTCACGCTCTATCGTATATCGGTCGGCAAACAGCTCTTTGAGATGGTCGAGGTCGTCGAGCATGATCTTAGCTGGTAGCTATTAGCTATTAGCTTGAAAGGATGACCATCGAGCCGCAATGAGGAGGTTGTAGAGCGGGGCACCGGGTGACCGTCGACGGAGCAAAATCTGAGAGACATGTGAATCTGGTGGGCGGCGCATTGGACGTTGCGCTTTCTTACCGTGCATGTGCAGCGGCACCCTGTTGACGGAACAAGCACGATGTGCTAACACCCCCCTCACGGAATCGGGCCATCCAGCTCGGCGATCGTCTTGGTCGACGGTGGCCGCTGCCGCCGCAGCCTCCGGGCCACGCGCTCCGATTCCCGCATCGCACGCAGCAGGTTTTCTCCAGCGAGCTTCCGTAACTCCTCGTCTGACCAACCTCGCCGGGAAAGCTCAGCAAAGAGGGCCGGATAGGTAGACACATCCTCGAGTCCCACGGGCAACAAGCTCGTGCCGTCGTAATCGCTTCCGATACCGACATGATCGACACCGGCGACTCGACGCACATGCTCGATATGATCCGCCACGTCGCCAATCGTCGGCGACGGAGTTGGACTGTCTACTTCCCACAGATCCATCTCACGCCGCACCCGAGCCGGGTCGTCGCCAAATCGCTCCCTCAGCTCGGCCAGCCGCCTCTGCCGGAGGCGAGAGTGATTCGCCACAGCTTGCGACACGAATCCCCCGACGAACGTCACCATGACCACGCCCCCGTCTTCCGGAAGCCTTTGCAAAATCGAGTCGGGCACGTTCCGAGGAACATCGGTGAGCGCCCTCGCCGACGAATGCGAGAAGATGACGGGCGCCTCTGTCACGTTCAGGGCGTCGCTCATCGTCGCAGGGGATACATGAGAGAGGTCAACCAACATGCCCAGCCGGTTCATCTCCCGCACCACCTCCTCCCCGAACGGTGAGAGCCCGCCGTGACGCGGCTCGTCGGTCCCAGAGTCCGCCCAGTCGATCGTGCGCCCATGCGTGAGCGTCATGTAACGCGCACCCAAGTCGTAATACGCGCGAAGCGCACCAAGTGAATTCTCGATGGCATGCCCCCCCTCTACACCGAGCATCGACGCAATCTTGCCCTCACCGAAGATGCGCTCGATATCGGATGCGCCCTCGGCCATTTCGAAGTAGCCGCTGTATTTCGCGATGAATTGGCGCGCAATGTCGATCTGTTCGAGCTGCACCCTGGCAAAGCCGGAGTCCCCATAGTCGGACGGGATGTATACCGACCAGAACTGGGCACCGAGCATCCCAGCCCTAAGCCGATCCAGATCGGTGTGGCCCGGCGCGGTCTGCGTGATGTCGTAGGCGTCAACGCTCCTGGGCGCGTCGGCAAACTCCCGGATGGCCCACGGCAAATCGTTGTGCCCGTCGATGAGAGGCGTCTCGGCCAGTATTCTGCGGGCGCGTTCCAGATGCTCGTCGGCTTGCTGTGCGGCAACCACACCGACCGAAGCTGGAAACAAAACGAGGAGAAGTCTGAATGTCTTCATGGCGAGGGAATGTTATCGCGCGTGGTAGCTGGGGGGAAGCTCAGTCGTCGCGGGAGGCACCAGCCAAGTAAGAATCGGGTCACGACAGAGCCGCGCACCCCCGCCCCCCCCGCCCCCCTTTGTGCTCTCATCGTCCGGCACGATTACGCCAGAGCAGTTTCCAGGGCCCGGCAGCAGGGACCGCAGCGCCCACGCCAACCGCGCCCACCATCAAGTAGTCGTTTCCCGCTGCAACCGCCAATCCAACGACAGCAACCCACTCCCCTGGGTGTCACCGCCGCAGCGATACCGATCGCGAGCACGTGGAACTCGACACCCCCCCCGGCCGGCTAACTGATTGATTGACAAGTGATTATGGAAGAACACCGGAAGCTCGGCTCTACGTTGCCACGCTCTGGATGCGGCCGCCCGGGGGGTTGGCTCAATAAGAGATAGGAACTGGATGTTATCTCCGAAGACGGGCGGATAGACGGCGATATGCAGCGCGCGATCGCTATTCATTTAGTCAACGCTCGAGAGACGGTTCCAACTGGAGCACCGATCCCAGGGAGGCAGGACGGGCCTGCATGACGCGAACCGTATCGGCGCCAACCCAATTATCTTAATTGGCCGCACAAGCGCCGTTCCCGTCCCACGGTATGCGAGACAGCGGAAGTCTGTCACCGAGGAACACTCATGACGCCACCGGACGCGGCCATCCCGCAGCCGTTGCGAGTCGCCATCGTTGGTTCCGGCCCTGCCGGTTTTTACGTCGCCGAGCACCTGCTCGGCCGCGTCGACCACCGGGTGGAGGTCGACATGTTCGAGCGCCTGCCAACCCCGTTCGGTTTGGTGCGATTTGGCGTCGCCCCCGATCATCAGAAGATCAAGAACGTCACGAGGGTCTTCGACAAGGTGGCCGCCAAGCAAAACTTCCGTTTCTTCGGCAACGTTGATTTCGGAACGCACGTGACCCTGGAGGATCTCTCCCGACACTATCACCAGATCTGCTTTGCCACCGGGGCACAAACTGACCGCCACATGGGAATTCCCGGGGAGGACCTCGAGCGGAGCCACACCGCAACGGAGTTCGTTGCGTGGTTCAACGGCCACCCCGACTATCACGACCGACGGTTCGATCTGTCGGCGGAGCGGGTGGCCGTCGTCGGCGTCGGCAATGTCGCCGTGGATGTGGCGCGCATTCTCTGCCGCACGCCTGAGGAGCTTGCCACCACCGACATTGCCGACTACGCGTTGGAGGCCCTGCGCGAGAGCAGGGTCACGGACGTGTACATGCTGGGCCGGCGCGGACCCGCGCAGGCAGCGTTCACCAACCCCGAGGTGCGGGAACTCGGCGCAATGCCCGGCGCCGATATCGCGGTAGTTCCCGCGGAGGTCGCGCTCGATCCATTGAGCCGCGCACGACTCGAGGCATCGGACAACCGAACCACCGCCAAGAAGCTCGAGATTCTGCAGGCGTTCGCCGACAAGCCCACCAGCGGCAAATCCCGGCGCTTGACGATTCGCTTTCTCGTTTCGCCCGTCGAGTTAGCCGGAGACGACAAGGGCCAGGTGGCAAACATGCGACTCGTCAAGAACGCCCTGTATGAGTCGGATGACGGATCTCTGCGGCCGAAAGCCACCGATCAATTCGAAGAGTTGCCGGTCGACATGGTCTTCCGGTCCGTCGGCTACCGGGGCGTCGCCCTCTCGGGCCTCCCATTCGATGACAGGGGCGGAGTCATCCCCAACGAGAACGGCTGCGTCATCCAGCGGGACGATGAGGGCCCCGTGACTGGCGTGTACGTAAGCGGCTGGATCAAGCGGGGGCCGACGGGGGTGATCGGCACCAACAAGCCCGACGCCGCCGAGACGGTCGCGCGTATGGTCGACGACGTGAAACGAGGGAACATCCTGACGCCGTCCCACCCCGACCTGACTTCTGTGGACGCGCTCGTGCGCGAGCGTCAACCTCACTTCGTCTCCTATGACGCATGGACCCGCCTCGACCGACTGGAGACCGCACGCGGAAAGGCACAGGGTCGCCCACGCGTGAAGTTCACCTCCGTTGAAGAGATGGTCGCGGCGCTCAAGGGCTGATGGCAGCTCACCAACACACCACGCTCACTCAATACGCCACAATAGAGCTGAAGTTGGCCACAGCTAAACGCTGACTTACGCAGATTGGCTTGCGGTATGGTCCGACGTGGTCGCCGGCGAGGGCTGCATCAGCGAAGCGTTTCAAATGTCGTTGAGAACCGGACGCACCACCAGCTCCCGCCAATGCTCACAGTCGAAACCTTCCGTACCGCAGGGTGTTTGCCAATTCGTGGTAATTCACGTAGTCTCATTCGACGCTGCACTCTGCTTCCTTCGGGCGCGAATATCAACCGTCGGGCCCACCGATAACCGACCTGATCCCAGGAACCTCAGCATGGACGCACATGAGTGGAGGAGAAGGCTGCGCTACGGCGCTTCCCTTTCCCCTAAGAACCACCAATCGGCCTCGATTGAGCCTCGTCAGATGGACCGGCGCGATTTTCTCAAGACCTCCGGCGCCGCCGGTGCCGCGCTCGCCATCGCGGCAAGCGGTAGCGGCCTGAGTTGTGCGTCGCGCCGGGGGGCCCCCCCCGACGCGGTCGAGAAAGAACTCGCCCTCCTCGCACTCGATGAGGCGCGGGGCGCCGGCGCCAGCTACGCCGACGTGCGGATCTCGCGCCACAGGTTCGAGGCTGTGGCCACCCGGGAGCAACAGATTACCGGCGTCAACGACACCGAGTCGTACGGCGTCGGCGTTCGAGCGCTCGTCGGTGGTTCGTGGGGCTTCTCGGGAACGCGAGAGGTCACCCGCGAAGCCGTGGCGCGGGCAGCGAGGGAAGCCACTGAAGTCGCTGCCGCCAACGACCGGATCGCTCCGCAGCAGACGGAACTAGCTCCGGTTCAGGCGTATCCCGATGGCCGGTGGGTGACCCCGCACGACATCGACCCGTTCGACGTCCCGGTGGAAGAGAAGGCGGACCTTCTCTTCAGGGCCAACGCCGAGGCGTTGAGCGTGGACGGGGTACAATTCGTGTCGAGCCGATTGTTCTCCGTCAAAGAGAGCCGCCTCGTCGCTACGACCGAGGGGTCGGTCATCCAGCAGACGTTCATCCGCATCAACCCGAACCTGAACATCACCGCCGTCGCCCCCGACCGATCAGATTTCCAGACCCGCGGGGCGGTTGCGCAGCCGGCCGCTCGCGGTTGGGAATACGTGCTCGGCTTGGATCTACCCGGAAACGCGTCACGCTGGGGCGAAGAGGCGGTCATGAAGTTGTCGGCGACGCCCGTCGAGCCCGGAACGTGGGACCTCGTGCTCCACCCGTCCAATCTCTGGCTCACGATCCACGAATCCATCGCCCATCCTACAGAACTCGACCGAGCGCTCGGTTACGAGGCCAA
Organism: Gemmatimonadota bacterium; assembly: GCA_039590195.1. Taxonomy (GTDB): domain Bacteria; phylum Gemmatimonadota; class Gemmatimonadetes; order Gemmatimonadales; family GWC2-71-9; genus JBDHDY01. The sequence goes on from JBDHFY010000068.1 coordinate 13,032, forward strand.
CTACGCCGGCACTTCATTCCTCGCACCACCCGACACGGTGCTGAACAACTTTCGGCTCGGTCCGGATTTCATGACGTTCATGGGCAACCGCACCGAGGAAGGCGGCTGCTCCACCTGCGGCTGGGATGACGAAGCGGTGCCGGCGTTTTCCTGGCCCATCATCGAGAACGGCGTGTTCGTCAACTATCAGACGACGCGTGAGCAGGCGGCGTGGATATCAGAGTTCACCGGGATTACGCGGAGCCAGGGCTGTGCGTTCGGGCAGAACTGGGCGAGCATCCCGTTTCAACGAATGCCCAACGTTAGCCTGATGCCCGGTGAGGAGGATCTGAGCGAGGAAGACGTCATCGCGCAAACAGACCACGGCATCTTGATCGAGGGAGACGGTTCCTACTCTATCGACCAGCAACGTTATAACGCGCAGTTTGCTGGGCAGGTGTTCTGGGAGATTCGCAACGGCCGAAAAGAGCGGATGCTCCGGGACGTCGCATATGTGATGAGAACGCCGGATTTCTGGAACTCACTTGCCGTCCTCGGCGGGCCGCAGACGTACTTTCTGGGCGCAAGTTTCGGCGATGCAAAGGGCCAGCCGGTTCAGGTGAATGCCGTCTCACACGGTTGCCCGATCGCGCTGTTCCGCGGCACCACTATCATCAACACCGCGTGAGAGGTCAACGATGAAGAACGCAATGCCACAAGCATCAGCTGGCCGCCACGGTCTCTCCGCCGACGACGCTCGCGCGCTTTCCGAGGGCATCCTCAACCTCTCTCAGGCGGACCACGCGCGGGTCACGATCCAGTCGGGGCGTCGGAGCTTCACCCGATCGGCAGATAACCGGATCACGACTGCCGGGGGAAGCACCGATGTCTCGGCAGAGATCATGAGCGTGTTCGGCAAGCGTGTCGCGTCGGTCACCACAAACAGGCTCGACGACGCCGAGTTGCAGGCGGCGGTACGGCGGTCCGAGGAGATGGCGCGACTGGCACCGGAAGACCCGGAGTACATGCCCGAGCTGGCGCAGCAGCAATACACGTCGGTCTCCGGCTACTACGACTCGACCGGCGAGATGGCGCCCGACGCCTTTGCCGAGGCCACGGCACACGCCATCCGGGAAGCCCGTGGCTCCGGCGCCGTGGCAGCTGGGTACATCGACGTGCGCGCCGGGTCCCAGACGTTGGCCACATCGAATGGACTGTTCGCCCACCATCCAGCCACCGGCGTAGCGTCCACCCTCACCATGCGGATGCCCGACGGCTCGTCATCCGGTTGGGCTGGAGACGAGGCGTCGGACTGGAGTCGCATCGAAACCGAGCGCATCGCCACGGACGCGGTACGCAAGTGCCTTGACTGGCGCGACAAAACAGCCCTCGAGCCGGGCCGCTACACGACGATTCTCGAACCCACGGCGGTGGGGATGTTGATGCTGCGGATGGCCAACGCCTTCGATGCGCGACCGGCGGACGAAGGACGATCGTATTACTCCGAGCGTGGCGGGGGGAACAGGATCGGCGAGCGGCTGTTCGACCGCAGGGTGACTTTCGTGAGCGACCCGGCCGCAAGAGACGCCGAGGCCGCACCGTTTTCCGACGAAGGACTTCCACGCGAGCGAACGGTGTGGGTGGAAAACGGCGTCCTGCGCGATCTTGCGCACTCGCGGTTCTGGGCCGAGCAACAGGGTGTGGCTTCGAGACCTGCACCGGGCAACCTCATCATGTCAGGCGGCAGCGATTCACTTGCAGAGATGATCGCCTCCACCCGCCGCGGCGTGCTGATCACCCGGTTCTGGTACATCCGTGGACTCAACCCCAGGATCATCTCGTACACGGGTCTCACCCGTGACGGAACGTTCCTCATCGAGAACGGGCGCATCAGCCGGCCGGTGACGAATTTCCGATTCAATCAGTCGCTGGCGGAGATGTTGCAGAACATCGAGATGATCGGCCGGCCGGTGCGCGTCGCGGCGGGAGAAAACAGCTCAGTAGGCAGGCCCATTGTGGTGCCCGCTTTGAAGGTGCGGGACTTCCACCTGGCGAGCGTGAGCGATGCGATCTAGCCCCGCCTACCACCGCCCCACCGGGAAGGAGGGAGTGGGCCCCGCCCCCCGCCCCCCGCCCTCCCGGCGACCCCAGGGCGGGTTGGCGGGTAGTAGGTAGTGGTCTCGCGGTGGGCGTCACCACCCACCACCCGCCCGCTATATTGAAGTCGGAGTCCAGCATGCGTCGATCAGTTTCCTTCCTCATCGTTCTCGCCGGCCTCACCCTCACGCACCCGCTCTCCGCCCAGCGGGTTCGGGGCGTCGTGGCGGACAGCGCGACCGGCGCGCCGGTCGGTGTGGGCTTTGTCGTCTTGCTCGACGAAGAGGGCAACGAGGTCGCGCGCGGCTTGAGCTCGCAAAGTGGGCAATTCACCCTCGAGGCGCCGCGCGCCGGGCGATACCGCCTGCGATCTGAGCGGATCGGATACGCTCCCACGTTCTCACCGTTCTTCGACGTCGGCCGACGAGAGACGGTGGAGCACATGCTCAGCCTCACCGCGCTTCCGGTGAGGCTCGAGACCATCGAGGTGGCGGCGGAACAGCGCTGTCGGACTCGACCGCAGGAAGGCATCAGCACGGCAACCGTGTGGGAGGAAGCACGCAAGGCCCTGGCCGCCGCCTCGTGGACGGCGGCACAGCGAACGTATCACTACACCAGTAATTCATACGAACGCGATCTCGACGACCAGCGGCGGCACGTCCTCAACGAGCAGTCGCGAACGGTCACTGGTTTCGCCACGGCGCCGTTCCGCAGCCGGGACGCCGAGTTACTGTACGATGAGGGGTACATCGTGCGGGGCGACAACGGCACGTTTTACTACGCGCCGGACGCCAACGTCATGTTACATGATTCGTTTCTCGACACGCACTGCTTCCTTGTCGAGCGCGATCCTGACGATCACCCGGGATTGATCGGTCTGGCCCTCGAGCCGGTGCCGGGACGCCCAGTGTCCGACATCGAAGGCGTGTTGTGGATCGAGGAGATGTCTTCCGAGCTCCAATCTCTCGAATTCACCTATACCAACCAGCCGCACGAGCTCCGAGACGACCGTATCGGGGGCACGGTGGAGTTCATGCAGGGCGTGGATCGTTCATCGCTGGCAGATTCGCATGCCCACCGTGGGCGTCGTCCGCGCCACACGGGACGCATTCGGTGATCGAGATCGGCAGTTCCTCCTGCAGGGATTCCGAGACAGCGGTAGTGAGGTCATCGAGATCACCTCGTTAGACGGCGCCACCGTGTACGCGGCCGAGCTTTCCATGTTGGCGGGTGTCGTCCTCGACTCCACGCTCACGGTGCCGCGCCCATTCGCCGGCGCAGCGGTGAGCATCGCCGGCACCGATTTCTCCACGACCACTGACGGGCGCGGCCGCTTCCAACTGGCGGCACCGCTCTCCGGCCAGTACACGGTCACGTTCAGCCACACACGGCTGGACTCCATCGGTCTCATAGCACCCGGCCAGCAGGTTACGCTCGCTCCCGGCAGGCGTGCGACCGTGACATTGGTGGCGCCACCCGTCCCTACCATCCTCGCGATGCACTGCCCGGACACACCGATCTCCTCGACTCGGCGGGTCTTGCTCGGGGTGGTGCGGGAAGGGGAATCGCGTGCGCCTGTGGCCGGTGCCCGGGTGCTTGCATCGTGGCAGAGGATTGCCGAGGCCGGAGGCGCCGTGACCGGAGCCGTGGAGTGGGAGGCGACCGCGGTGGCGAACAGCGCCGGGGTCTATACGTTGTGCGGCCTACCGGTCGGCCGGGCTGTCACCGTCCGTGCCGAGCACGGCGACATGGCGAGCGGCACCGCCAGGGTCAGTTTCCAGGGCACGAGCGTCTCGGTGGGCTGGGATGGGGCCTTCGGCCGGTCCTACTACGCACCGTATTGGGTGTGGAAGCTGGACCTTCTGGTTAGAAGAGAGAAGTGAGAAGGTCCCGCCCCCTCCTCCCCACCACCGGCTGCTGACGACCATCTGCCCCCCCCCCCGCACCCAGACATTCACCCGCCAAGAGAGACGCCCTTCTCGTCGGTCTAGGGCGCGAGGACAACTCGCGGCGGCTGACCCTCCGGGCTGGCCGGCCGCTGACAGCGGCGGATGGGGGCGGACGTTGGGAGGGCTAACAGCTAGCAGCTAGTAGCTGGGAGGTGGTGGGGATAGGGGTGGCAAAAAAGAGCCACGGATAGATGCCGTTGATTGCTGCCTAGGCGCCCCGCACCACCCCTCGTTCCTGCAGTCGCTCTTTAGTGGCGCAAACCGTACGCAGCTCTGGTCCGTTCAGGCGCGGACCCTTCTCCGCATCTATCCGTAGCGTCTTTCATCGCTCGGCCCACCGCGGGCACACATGCCCCACGACGGCGCCTGAAAATGACTTGTTCGGGGTGAAGAGACGGTGAAGATTTGATGAAACGGACAGCGCGCTCACCATTTCACAGCTTCAGCAACGTCACCATCGTCCCGAGAAGTGTCACCGTCGTCCCGCCCAAAAGACGAACATCCATTTGATCGTCTCTCTGACGATCTCCGCCCGGTCAGCTCTGAGAGTGGCGAAGCCAGCAGCGCCCCGGCGGCGAAACCACTCTCATCACATCTTCCCACCAAAACGTGATCCCCATCACAGATGTCGTTCAAGACACGGACAAACCGCCCGCGCACGGGAAGGAAGCGTTTTGTCAGCGCTCAATTGCCTGAAGGCAAAGGGTGATGCCGCCCACAGACTGCACACCCCCGATGTGCGAGTGTAGCCCCTGCACTCAATTGCAGATGCGCGAACATGATGGCGGCTGAGTTGGAGCGTTGCCTTCTTGGGCAACCGGCCCTCATGAGGACGAATCCCAGCCGCGGCACGGATTACACAAACACACCCTAGGTAACACTCACAACAAGCGAGCGACGTCATGAAGAAAATCTCCCTTGTTGCCACGGCACTCGTCACCCTCGTTCTGATGAGCGGTGCCCCAGCAACAGCACATGCCCAGGTCTCATTCGGACCTCACTTGGGCGGCAACTTCGACGCCGAAGAGATCCACTTCGGAGCGAGCTTGCGCCTCCCGATTGGCACGCCGGTTGGCGGAAGTCGTTTCGAGATCAATCCGGGATTCGAGTTCTATCCGCTCATGGACACAGGATTGTCCATGTGGCAGCTCAATCTCGATGCGGTTTATCCGTTCGTGAGAAAAGTGGTCGAGCCCTACGTTGGTGCCGGTCTGGCCATAACCCACGTGGCGGTCGACATCGCCGGCTTTGGCAGCGCGAGTGACACTGACCTGGGTTTGAACATGAAGGGTGGCGTGATGTTCGGCGTGCCGGGTCTTCCGCGCCCATTTGCCGAAGGCGTGATCGGAGTCGGGGGTGTTACAAGCGACTTCATGATCAGAGGCGGCGTGCACTTTTCGTTTGGCACGTAGGACCGCAAACCCTGCCCCACCCGACAGGCTGCCAGCTACCAGCGGCCAGCTATGGGTGGTGCAGCAGGAATCGAGAGATCTGAACAAGCCCCGGGCTTTGGCCCGGGGTTTTTGTTTAGCCAGCTTTACGCAGGTATGCGTGGACGAAAGGCAGAAGGGGCAGGTTGGGCAGGAGTAGCAGGGGGGGCAGAAGGGGCAGGAGGGGCAGGTGGTGCAGGGGGCGGACGGTCCGCCGGCCCGCCCAGCCGGGGTGGGTTGGGAGGGGGTCCGCCGGGGGTGGGGAACGGGTGGCGGTAGACGGTCCGCCGGGCCGCCCGGGCGGGGTCGCGTTGGGAGGGGGTCCGCCGGGGGTGGGGAACGGGTGGCGGTGGACGGTCCGCCGGTCCGGCGGGGTGGGATTGGCCGGGAAGGGGCCGCCGTGCGGCGGTGTGGAGCGGGGTGGGTCCGCCCGACGGGGCGCCGGGAGCTGGGCTACGGCCGTCGCCGGTCCCGCCGCCTGGACCACCACCGGCTACCGTGGATCTTCATGTCGACGAGATCGTCGATCGTCACATCCTCAAAGTCCTCCAACATATCCTCGGCAAAATCGACAGTGACCCCGTGGATCCGCATCTGGATGAGGTCGTCGACGTGGACGTTGTCAAACCCGAGCTCCGCCATATCTCTGATGAACTCGGGACGGACACCGTGGATGCGCATCTGCAGAAGATCGTTTACCCGGAGATCGGTGTAGCCGAGCCTGCCCATCTCCTCGATGAACCCGGCACGCACCCCGTGAATACGGAACTGAACGAGATCTCGCATGGGGAGATTCTCTAAGCCCAGGCTCGCCATGTCCTCGACGAACTCGGGGCTCACACCGTGAATCCGCATCTGCGTAAGCTCGCGCTCGGAGAGACCGGTGTAGCCTAGGTCAGCCAATTCCTCAATCCAGCCGGGCTTGACACCATGAATCCGGAATTGGATCAAGTCGTCAAAGTCGAGATCGTACCCGAGATCCGCCACCTCCCGAACGAAGTCCGCCTTGACGCCGTGAATGCGGGCCTGCACGAGGTCGTCAAAAGAGAGACGCGCATAGCCCAGGTCGCGCATTTCCTGAATGAAACTCGGCCGAACCCCGTGAATGCGGGCCTGGACCAGGTCGTCGGCCCTCATGTCATCGAAGCCGGCGTCGGCCATCTCGGTCACGAACTCCCGGGTGACTCCATGGATGCGGAACTGGAGCAACTCTCTTATTAACAGGTCGCCGTAGCCTAGCTGTGCCATCTCACGGATGTATGTAGGGGTGGCTCCGTGGATGCCCATAGCGATGAGGTCGTCGGTGTCCACGTCACGGTAGCCAAGCTCCTGGAGATCGCGAACGAACGCCCGGCTCACTCGGTGAAGCGCCATGGAAAACACCTCCCGCTCCGTGAGATTGGGATACCCCATATCCGACATGCCCCGGATGAAATCGCCGTTGGGCGTGAACGCGAAATCGCCCCACCCGTTCCAATCCCGGATCCTTCCGTCGAACACAATCGTACCGGCATCGCGCCTCAGCTCGAACCGGATCGACGCCGGCCCCTCCAGGTCGTCGATGTCGAGACCCGTAAACTCGTCGGGATCGAATGAACTCCCGTACTGGGAGCCACCGCGCCGGAAATCCAGATACAGGCGGAGGTGAACCCAGCCCCTCCAATCGTCGAAGTCGGCCTCCCACTCACCCGTAATGGTCTGGCTGCCGGCCTGCCGGGTGGGAACCAGGGTGGTGAGAATCAGAACGAGTCCCCCGAGGATTGCCGTGCGCGTCATTTCTCTGCTCCGAGTTCGATCGATGGCCGTGTCGTATGGACGTTAGATACCGGGAGGAGGCGATTCGTTGGGTGGATGTGGGGCAGGAGGGGCAGGGGGGGGAAGGGGCAGGGGGCAGGCGGGGCAGG
>JBDHFY010000069.1:0-15969 GCA_039590195.1 Gemmatimonadota bacterium
TCGGGGGGGTGGTCGCACTCATGAGAGATCGCCACGAGCTGATCGCCGATTCCGAGACCGTAGACGATCTCCGTGGCACTGGCTAGCAAGGAGGCGATACGCATGGGGCGAAGATGGTCAGGCCTCCGGCCCCGGGCAACCGCGGCTACTTGACACCCCTTAGAGGGACTGCTAAGAATCTGAGCGGAAATCGGAGTCCATCTTTACGGAGCGCAGGAATGACATATATCATCGCCCAACCGTGCATCGACGTGAAGGATAGAGGGTGTGTTGACGTATGTCCCGTGGACTGTATCTACGAGGGCGAAGACCAACTCTACATCCATCCCGACGAATGCATCGATTGTGGCGCCTGCGAACCCGAGTGCCCGGTCACGGCTATCTTCACCGAGGAAGACACCCCGGACGAGTGGGCGTCCTATATCGAAAAGAATCGCAAGTTTTTCGAGGAGGGCGAACGCGAAGTTGCCAAAGGCCGGAGCGGATAGCCTTTATTCACACGAATCTATCAAGGTCTCGGTTGCTGCGCCGAGGCCTTTGTTTTTTGATGGCGTCATCATGTACGGCTCAGCCCGCATCAATCACAGACACTCCGCTACGAGATCGGCGTCGGGTGAACACCGCCGAGCCAAAGCCGAATGACCGCGGCGTCGCGCGAGCGCGAGAGTAACGCCATTGAACGCCTCGCGGCGCTCGCCCGACCCGACAAATGGTACCTGGGGGGCGGCGATGGCGTCATCTGGGCACCGCCGTTCCCGTCGTGGCTTCACCGCCCCGGCTTCTGGGACGAAGCGCACGTCTATTGCCATCCGTTCGCTCCACTCTTCTCGGTCGCCATCATCGGTCCAGACGGAGGGGAGGTGCCGCTCTCCAGGCGGGATGTGGAGTGGCGGCCGGACCGTCTCCGTGTTTCATGGGAGACTCCGGACGGGGGCTTGTTTCGAGAGACCAGGTATGTCCTTCCCGGCGGGCGCTTTGCCTCGGCATGGGAGATTCCCGGCCCTAGGCCCGATGCGAAGACGTCAGCATCAAGGAATGTGAGGACTCACTTTGTAGCGTTCTCAGTCCAACCCTCTGCCGAGATATCGCAGATCCAGGCCAACCGGGACCCCACTCGGGGAGCCCGCCTGTGCTGGAGCCGAGCCCTCCGGGACCGTCGCCACGCAGAATTGCACGTGGCGGCATCCCTTGGCGTCGAGGTCACGGCGACCGGGATGGAGAGTGCACGGCACCCGTTGCCGGCGTCGCACCGGCTCCGCCCGCAGCTCGCCGCGCTCAGATCTGAGCCGTCGGCGCTCCAACCCGTCTGGAGCTACACCCCATTCGCCGAACGATGGCTGGCCGCGAGTGGCCTCAGGGAAGAGGTCCGAGTCGATGCGACGACTGACGAGTCCGCCACGGAAGACATCGTTTACCTCGCGGTATCGCAACCTGTAGGGGGGGCAGGGGCGGCAGAAGGGGCAGGAGGTGCAGAGTGGGCAGAGGGGGCAGGAGGGGCAGCAAGCGGCGAGACCGTGACGTTCTTCATCGACTTGTGCGTTCCGAGAAACGAGGTCCCAGTGACACGGGGCTGGATCGGTTCCGGCGCCGTTGCGACCGATCCGTCAGAACCATGGGAGGCGTTCTTCGACGATTTTCCACGGCTCACCACATCCGATCCTTACCTGGGCCGGTACGTCGATTACCGGTTGTTCGGCCTGCGACTCAACCGGGTCGAGCCCGGGATCGGCAACATCAGGTATCCCGCGGTGGCGGAAGGGATCGGGTATTTTCACGTGCCCATCACGTACAGCGCCCAGTGTCACATGTGGGAAACACGGTGGTGCCGGAACCCGGCCATGGCCCGGGGCTCGCTCCTCAACTTCCTGGCGTGTCAGAAGGATGACGGTTCGCTGCACGGCCGGCTCTACACCAATCACCTCGAGGGTACGGATTTCTACCACGCGAATTGGGGCGATGCTGCGCTCGCCGTAGACGCCGTGCACCCTGACCCTGGTTTCCTCACCGAGGTGTATGCCGGGCTGTCGCGCTATGCCCGGTGGCTCGACCGCACCCGAGACCGGGAACAGTCGGGCCTGTATGACATCCTCAACCACTACGAGACGGGTCAGGAGTACATGTCCCGCTATCAGGCGGTCGATCCTGATGCGGATCGTTATGGATGGGAGGATCGGATCAGGCTGAAGGGAATCGACGTGACCGTGTATGCTTATCAGCTGAAGCGTGCGCTGTGCGCGATGGCCTATCGGCTGGACCATCTGCGACAGGCGCGCGGGTGGGGTGAGGGAGCCGATCGCATCGGCGCGGCGATTCTCGAGCGAATGTGGGACGAGGAGATCGGACTCTTCAGCGATGTCGAGCCGACGGCCATGGCGAGAACCGGCGTCAAAGCCGCGGTGTCGTTTTACCCTCTCCTGACCGACCTCGTCTCACCAGACCGGCTCTCGCGGTTACTGGACCACCTCACGAATCCCGAAGAGTTTGCGACGCCGTATCCCGTCCCATCATCCAGCCGTGACGATCCGATGTTCGACGCGAGCGCCGAATGGAAAGGCAAGCGACATATCTGCCCGTGGAACGGACGCGTGTGGCCGATGACCAACTGTCACATCGTCGAGGGATTGCTCCGGCAGTGGCACCGGGGACGGCGAGAGGTCGGCCCCTACGCCGCCCACCTGCTGTCGTCATTCATCAGAATGATGTTCCACCAGGGTAACCCGGAGCTACCAAACTCCTACGAACATTACAATCCCATCACGGGGCGTCCATCGGTCTATCGCGGCATCGACGATTACCAACACAGTTGGATTCTGGACCTGATCGTGCGAGGCGCCGCCGGTCTCGAGCCCTGCAACGACGAGATGCTCCTGGTCGATCCGCTTCCCCTGGAGTTGGACGAACTGCAGCTGACACGCGCCACTGTTCGAGGCCGATCTGTCTCCATTGAGAGACGGGGATCGGCCATCGAAGCGATGGTCGCGGGTACACGCCACGACACCGAAGTCGGAGACCCGTTGGAGATTGCCCTGTGACCGACTCGACCCGAGACCGATCCGTTCGGCTCGCCGGCGTCGCCAAGCGGTTCAACGACATAACGGCCGTGCACCCGTTGGACCTCGACGTCGGCGATGGGGAGTTGGTGGCGCTCCTCGGTCCGTCGGGCTGTGGGAAGACGACGGTACTGCGCATGATTGCCGGCCTCGAAGAGCCGACCGCCGGAGACATCTTCATCGGTGACCAATCGGTCGTCGATCTCGAGCCAGCGGCACGCGACATCGCGATGGTCTTTCAGAACTACGCACTCTACCCGCACATGACGATCAGGGCGAACTTGGGATTCGGCCTCAAGGTGAGAAGGGTCGGCGCGCACGAAATCGCGCAACGGGTGGAGCGCGCCTCGGGCTTGCTCGGGCTCGATGGGTTGATGGACCGGCGGCCGGCTCAGCTCTCGGGTGGACAGCGCCAGCGAGTGGCCCTGGGGCGGGCCATCGTTCGCGAACCGCGGGTGTTTCTCTTCGATGAGCCGCTCTCCAATCTCGACGCCCGGCTCCGGGTAGAGATGCGAAGCGAGTTGGCGGCGCTGCACGCCCGACTCGAGGCGACGATGATCTTCGTGACGCACGACCAAGTCGAAGCCATGACGTTGGGACAGCGAATCGCGGTCATGCGCGCGGGCGAGCTTCAGCAGTACGCCGAGCCGCTCGAGGTTTACCGGCAACCCGCCAACCTCTTCGTGGCGCGCTTCATCGGGACTCCCTCCATCAACACGGTGGAGGGAACGGTGCAGCAAGACAGAGGGGGGCCGACGTTTCGGTGCGACGATTTCCTACTTCCCGTCGAGCCATCCGCCCCGGCTGGCCCGACCACACTCGCAATACGTCCGGAGGGTATCACTCTCGTGGGCGCCGACGCCGGAGATGTGGATCTCGCCACGATCATCACACGACTCGAGCCCCTCGGCAACGAGCTGCTGGTTCACGTGGAAGGACCGGGCGGAACGCAGTGGGTCGTGCGAGTCGAAGCGGATCGGGAGCTCAGCGCGGATTCACGGCTCGGCCTCCGGCTCGATAGAGCCCGCGTTCATTTGTTTGGCAAGAATGGGGAGCGGGTGGTGTAGGGCGGTAGGGCGGTAGGGCGGTAGGGCGGTAGGGCGGTAGGGCGGTAGGACGGTAAGGCGGTAAGGCGGTAAGGCGGTCGGGCGGTCCGTCAGGATGTGAAGACGTCATGAACGGGGCAAAAGATCTCGTTGGATATCGCCGCGGATGAACGCGGATAAACGCGGAAGCCCGAAGTTGGTGGGTTGCTCCATAGCCACAGAGTCTGGCTCCCGCACTACTTGACCACAATAACGCTTCTTTGTTCACCCAAATAAGGGTGCTGTAAACTGAAAAACCTCAAGAGGGATCAGCGTCGATCTGCCCACATCAGCGGCATTTGCGGCCGCGTTCATCCGCGTTCATCCGCGGCAATACTCGTTGCGTCTCTTACCGTGGTGAGCTGCGGATCGGGATCCGATACGGGTATGGTAACGCTCCGGGTGCTGCACTGGGCGGGCGAAGCGGAGGTGACCGCCGAGCAGCGTATCGCCGATCGATTCTCCGACACGCATCCCGAGGCCCGCGTGATCGTCGAGTCGGTGACGACAAACTTTGGTGAGAAGCTCGCCACTGCCATCGCGTCCGGTACGCCGCCCGAGGTGTTCCTTCTCGATTCCCCTGACTTTCCCGCAATGGTCGAGCGCGGTCTCGTGCTCGATCTCGCGCCGTACACCGCGCGTGTAGGATACGCGCCCGACTCGGTATTTCCGGAAGTGCTCGACGTGTTCACACGAGGCTCCCAGCTGTTTGCGCTTCCCAAGGACTTCACCCCGATGGTGATATACTACAACCGGTCGGTGTTCGACGAGGCGGGAGTTCCCTATCCCGAGGGCAACGGCTGGACGTGGGAGACGTTTCTTGACGTCGCTCAAAGGGTGACTCACGACACGGATGGCGACGGTCACACCGATGTCTACGGCTTGAGCTTCCCGCGACGACTCTTCGAGTGGGTGCCGTTCGTCTGGTCGGCAGGGGGTGATATCCTGAGTCCCGACGGCCGGCGGGCTTCCGGCTATCTCGATTCGCCGGAGACCGTGGCGACGTTTCGCTTTCTCACATCACTCCACACCCGATGGGGCGTCGTACCGCCGCCCCAGTTTCTCCGAAGCGGCGACCCCATGCGCCGTGGAAGGTTCTACTCCGGCTCACAGGCGATGCTGGTGTCGGGACATTGGGCGATGCCGCAGCTATTGAAGTACGCCGCACGGGGAGAGCTCAGCCTCGGCATCGCCCCGATCCCTCATCGGGAGGGGGAGCGCGCGACGACGGTCATCTATGCTTCAGGCTGGGCGGTGCCCGTCAACGTACAGCACAAGCGGCTAGCGGTCCAACTAGCCGCGTATCTCGCGTCTGAGGAAGCCCAGCGGCTACGCGCGGCATCCCGCATCGGCATTCCCGCGTTCCGGCACCTCGCCCAAAGCCTCGCGAGCGAAGACACGACGGGAATGGAAGCGGCATTTCTCCGTCTCGTTCGAGGCGCGCGAATGTCATGGGGTGCAGTCGTGATGGATTTCCACGAAGTAGAGGAGATGTCAAACGACATCATGGACCGTCACCTGTTGCGAGGTGACGATCTCCAGATGGCGGCCACCGACGTCGCTGCGGGCATCGACCGGGTGATCGCCCGGTAATGGCATTTCGCCTGCGAGGCGCCCGGCACCTGTTGGCGCTGCTCACATATCTTCCCGTCGCGACGGCCGTGTTGCTCTCGCTCGTGGTGACGCGGCAGGCCGTGCTCGACGGCTTCGACCGGCTGCTGCAGGCAGAGACGAGGATCGCCGCCGAGTTGCTTCGTGACACGCAGGATCCAGCAGCGCTCAGCCGTCTCTTCCAGAACCGTTGGAGACTCGTCTCCCCGAATTTGAACCCCACCATCGATGAGGCCGTGGTTCTCGAGGGACCCGAAGGCCCGACCGGCTGGGCGGCCGTCTACGATGAGGAACAGTGGTTCACCGTTGGCTTGGTGCGTGTGAGCCCACCGCCGGAACGTACGGTGGTCTTTCCTTTCTATATACTAGCCGTGACAGGCATCTCGCTGGTCCTGCTCGTACCGCTGGCCGTTGAGTGGATTCGGGCTGTGACCCGTCGTCGCAGAACGCCGTTCACACTCGTCGCACCGGTAGCGGCTTTGGTGCTCGCCACCGTGCCGGTAGCTCTCGCAGGGCACTGGACGACAACCCGACTCGCCTCGATTACCGACCAACGAATGCGGGTCGCCTCGCTTGCGCTCGAAGAGGTTCAGGACTTCCCAACGATGATCGAGCGCCCGGGTGACATCGTACGACTCACGAGACTCTCGTACGTCCTCTTCTCAGGTGACGGTACGGTCGAGTTCTCTACGCTCCCGAACGCGCCCACCGACGACCTAGCGCGCATCGCCCGCCCGGCACCAGGTAGGGTCGTCGCGGATGGCGTGACCTACGCCGCGGCGGACGTGGGGCGCGTTCGTCTGATCATGGTCCCGCACGAGCAAACGGAGGGACCCGTCACGTGGCTGTTCGTCATCGTCTCGCTTGGGGTGCTCCTGCCCCTTCTTCCCGTGTCCCTTGCACAATTCACAAACCGGCCGCGGACGCTTCGACGCAACGCAATCGCGTGGTCGTTCATGGCACCCTCCCTGCTTCACCTGGCGGTCTTCACCTTTGGCCCGCTCGCGTTTGCCGCCTGGCTGTCGCTGCACCGCTGGAGTCTTGTGGATGTGGCGAGGCCGTTCGTCGGGCTCGAAAACTACGCGCGGCTGCTCGGCGATGGTGAGTTCTGGAACGCCGTCAAGAATACCGCCGTGTTCACCCTGCACGTGCCGGTGTCCATGGTCGTCGCGCTGAGCCTCGCTCTGTTAGTTCACCGGCGAGTCCGGGGTGCCACTGCCCTACGGGCCATGCTGTTCCTCCCGAGTATTACGAGTCTCGTCGCCATTGCCGTCGTGTGGCAGTGGATGCTCAACGATGAGTTCGGCTTGATCAACTGGGCACTGAGCCGCTTTGGCGTTGGTCCCGTGCCATGGCTCACGTCACCAACAACCGCCCTACCGGCCATCATGATCATGTCCATCTGGCTGGTCGTCGGCTATCAGATGGTCCTGTTTCAAGCCGGTCTCAACGCCATTCCCCAAGATCACTACGATGCCGCCAAGATCGACGGCGCGGGCCGTTGGCAGCGGTTCATTCACGTGACGCTACCAGGCCTTCGGCACACACTGTTCTTCGTGTTGATCACTTCGGTCATCGGTTCCTTTCAGGTCTTCGGCGCTGTGTACGTCATGACCGAAGGGGGACCCCTTCGCTCCACCGATGTGGCCGTGTACCACATCTACCAGGAGGCATGGGAATTTCTCCGTTTCGGCGACGCCGCGGCGATGAGCTGGGTGCTCTTCCTCATCATCTTCGTTGCGACGTGGCTACAGTTTCGTACGTTGGAGCGGCGCGGGGAGGAAGCATCCGCATGAGCGGGAAGAAGCGCGACCGGTTGACGCCCGCCGTCTGGGCCATCACCGCGCTCCTGGCGGTGAGCATGGCGGTGCCGTTTCTCTGGATGCTCACCACAAGCCTCATGGATGAGCTCGAGGTGTTCCGCTTTCCCCCTCGCCTGTTTCCCGAATCACCAGAGTGGGGCAACTATCCGGGGGCGCTCACGGCACAGCCCTTCACCCGCTACTTTCTGAATTCCGCCGTCTTCGCAAGCCTCGTAGTGGCGGGTCAGCTCTTCACGTCGGCGACGGCCGGCTACGCATTTGCAAAGCTCGAGTTTCGCGGCCGCGATCGGCTCTTCATGCTCTACCTTTCCACGATGATGGTACCCGCCGTCGTGGTGCTCATTCCGCGTTTCCTGCTCATCGACGGACTCCGTTGGGTCGACACGTACACCGGCCTGGCAAGCACCGAACTCGTCTCCGTGTGGGGCGTGTTTCTCATGCGCCAATATTTCCGAACGGTCCCCACGGAACTCGAAGACGCGGCGCGCATGGACGGTGCCGGGCCATGGCGGATCTTCTGGACGATTTCCGTGCCGCTCGCCAAGCCGGCGCTCGCTACGCTCGGCCTGTTCGCTTTCATCGACGCATGGAAGAATTTGCTCTGGCCCCTCATCGCCACGAGGTCGCTCGAGATGCGCACGGTGGAGGTTGGCATCGCCTCGTTCCACGGGACGTACATCACCCATTGGCCGTACCAGATGGCGGCGGCCGTCGCAGCCGTGCTGCCAATCCTGTTGCTGTTTCTCTTTACGCAGCGCTACTTCGTACGGGGGATTCAGATGACGGGATTTAGATAGTAGGAAGTGAGAAGTAAGAAGGAGAAGCCACAGATCAATGCACACGCCTGCAGGTTCACGCAGATGGATTCTAGGTGGGTTCGGATGAACGGCCCGCCTGTCCGCCTGTCCGCCTGCCCGCCCGGTGGGGAGGGTCGGGGTGGGAGCCACAAATGGCGAACGCTCTTGCTGCTCTCCCTGGCGGAGCTACTCGCCATGGGCCTCTGGTTCTCGGCGTCGGCCGTGACTCCAGTGCTGGTCGACGAGTGGCAGCTCACCACCGGCGACGCAGCATGGCTCACCATGTCGGTGCAGATCGGCTTCGTCGTGGGAGCGTTCTTGAGCGCGCTCCTGAACGTGGCCGACCTATGGGAGCCGCGGAAGGTGGTAGCGTTGGGCGCTCTGGCCGGCGCCGGACTCAACGCGCTCATCCCCGTGCTCGCCGACGGACTTCCTCTCGCCATCGCCCTCAGGTTTGGCACCGGCATGACGCTCGCCGCCGTGTATCCTGTCGGCATGAAGATCATGGCCACATGGACCAAGGAAGACCGAGGATTGGGACTCGGCCTACTCGTTGGAGCCCTGACCGTCGGCTCCGCTTCGCCGCATTTCCTACGGGGGGTGGGTGGGATCTCGGAATGGGAACCCGTCATGTTCACGGCATCGGCGCTCGCTGCCGTCGGTGGAATCATCGTTTGGCGTTTCGGAGGGCTCGGCCCCTATCGCGCTCCGGCTCCCCAATTTCGCTGGAGCTACATGGGGCAATCGCTCAAGCAGCGGGGTCTGCGTCTCGCCAACTTCGGATACCTGGGCCACATGTGGGAACTCTATGCCATGTGGACGTGGATTCCGCTGTTCCTGACCGCGGCATACCGTTCGAGCCCCGAAGGTCCGCTCATCGGCAGTTTCGGAGCCGAGCGCCTGGCCGCTTTCGGGGCGTTCGCCGCCATCGCCCTCGGCGGCCCGGGGAGCTTGTTGGCGGGCCAGCTGGCCGACCGCTGGGGACGAAGCCGCACGACCATCGCAAGCATGGTCATCAGCGGCAGCTGTGCGTTGATCATCGGACTGTTCGTGAACGGCCATCCGACCATCGTGACCATCTTGGCACTCATCTGGGGTTTTGCCATTGTCGCGGATTCAGCGCAGTTTTCAACATCCGTGAGCGAGCTGGGCGAGAGTGAGTACATGGGAACACTTCTCACCACTCAGACGTCGATGGGATTCCTGCTCACGCTGGCCTCGATCCGCCTGATTCCGGGTGTGGTGGACGCCATCGGGTGGCGCTGGGCCTTCGCCACCCTGGCTATCGGCCCCGCGTTGGGAAGCTGGGCAATGTGGTTGTTGAAGCGATCACCGGAGGCGGCGCAACTCGCCGGAGGGAGGGGATGAGACAAGGGAGACGTGAGAAGGGAGAAGGGAGAAGGGGGAAGCAATAAATGCCATCTCGTTGTGGCACTAACGTCGAGCGAGCGAAACGAGCCGTAGAACGGCAACCGTCTAGCTTGGGACGGGTGTGGGGCGGCCTTCTCCCCTCTCCCTTCTCCCTTCTCCCTCAGGTGCGGCGGTGGCGCGGCCTGCTCCCTTCTCCCTTCTCACTTCTCACTGTTTTGTCTGCCTGCGCTGCGGACGCGGACACCGCGCTTCAGCAACGGGCTGATTCTCAGGCGCCGCCCTTTGATATCTCAGGCGTCATCGAGGGGTTTTACGGCACGCCGTGGTCCCACGAGGATCGGCAGGACATGCTGCGGTTCATGGGTCGAGTGGGCTTGAACGCCTACGTCTACGCGCCCAAGAACGATCCGTACCATCGCGGCAGGTGGCGCGAGCCGTATCCGGAGACGGAGCGGAATCGACTCGGAGAGCTGGTGAGCACGGCCCAAACGAGCGGCGTTACGTTCTGGTACGCGATCAGCCCGGGGCTCACCATGGCGTACTCGGATGCAGACGACTATACCGCCTTGCTCAGCAAGATCGAGCGAGTGGCCGAGTTGGGCGTTCGACATTTCGGTCTGTTCCTCGACGACGTTCCGACGGACCTTGCGCATGATGCCGATCGCGCGGTGTATCCGAGCCTCGCGGATGCCCATGTGGATTTGATCAACAAGCTGCACGGGGATCTCGTGTCCCGCGGCTTCACGCTTTCCGTCACCCCAACGACGTACACCGACGCTTGGGGGGATCGCGAGTACATCGAGCGCATCGGCAGCGGAGTAGACTCCAGCGTCCCACTCTTCTGGACGGGACCCGACGTTGCCACCTCAGAGATCACGGTAGCCCAGGCCGACCGTTGGGGCGAGTTTATCGTCCGGAAGCCTCTCATCTGGGACAACTACCCTGTAAATGATTACGCGAGGTGGAGGCTCTTCCTGGGACCGTTCACCGGACGTGCTCGCGGTCTTTCGCGCAGCGTAGCGGGAATCATCTCGAACCCCATGAACGAGGCTCATGCGTCAATGATCTCCTTGAGCACGTTGGCGGACTACGTGAAGGACCCCCAGGGTTACGATCCAGACCGGTCGCTTCACCGGGCGCTCGAGAGTCTCTATGGCACTGACGGCGCGCGGCGGCTCGAGCCCTTCATGCAGATCTACGGCGACTACGCGTGGGACGTGAATCTCTTCGAATCCCTGTACTTTGCGCGCAACACCATCGAGCTCGGGCCGGTAGAGGCGGGAGTCCGGCGTCTGGAAGCGGGCCTTACGGAGTTGCGCGAGGCCGCGGAGGCGGGCAACGAAGCGATCGGAGAGTTGCTCGAAGAGATCGCTCCCTTCGTTCAACAGACCAAGGACCGTATTGCCGAGCTAAAGGACGATTCCTCGTACGAGCTGCGGGAAAGTCGTCTGGTGTACCGGGACGAGTACGACCGCGTGCGCGCCGAGGCGTCGTCGTCGGGGATGAGCGTGGACGGGGACTTGTCGGATTGGATGGGTGCCATATGGCGATCCTTGCATGGACCACGACGCAGCGGAGTGTCGCCGGTGCGAGCCGCCTTTCGCACGGATGACCGCCATCTGTACATCGGCCTCGACGTGCCCTATTCGGCCAATGCGGTACGCGAGGGATCCCACATGGGCGAGGGCGATCACATCGCCATGGTGCTGGACAGCGATCCGTCGGACGATGAGATCAGCCCTCGAGATCTCTTCGTGTTCCTGGTCCCGCCGACGGGAAGAGCCGAGGGCGGTGTCGAGAGCGAGCCACCACCGCTTATTCGATCGATGGAGTTCACGGGTTTCATGTCGAAATTCCTAGCGGACAACCGTGCGTTCACGTTTAACGAGTTCTACCTCTCGACGTTCACCCGCCCACCGCATCAGTCCGTGGCGGCGGTCGCCGACGGCATCGTGTACCGGGCGAGGCGAGCCGAGGGCGGATATCACGCCGAGATCGCCCTGCCCCATGGGCAGCGGGACCGTCTCCGGATCAGCCTGACCGTCGCCGTGGTGGATGGCGGCCGGCGGGTGTTTTCTCTTTCCCGGCGCAACTATCCGGCGAGTCCGGCGACGTTCAGCGAAGTGGTGCTGAGGTGAGAGGTGAGAGGTGAGAAGTCGTGGATTAATCGGGGGTCGGCAATAACGGAGTCATTGGAAGACGCAGAACCGGTTCGGCCGTCATAGTCCGCGGCTCAGAGCCGCGTCTCGGCTGATGTCACTGATAGTGACATCCTGCCACTCTGGTTGCCCGTACCGGGCTCGATGTCGCTTTCAGCGACACCTGCCGAGACGCGACTATCAATCGCGGACAACAAACGGCGGACGAACCACACGACCTAGTGTTCGCTCTAGGCACCGCTGGAATTCGCCGTCCTTGATTCCTTCAAAAGCCTAGAGAAGTGAGAAGGTCAGGCTGACAGCTGGTAGCTGGTCGCTGACAGCTGGAAAGAAGTCATCGAATGAAAACAACATTTACAACGCTTGCAGGTGGCATCCTCCTGGTTGCCAATGTTGACTTTGCGGTAGCCCAACTCGCCGTCCCGAAGTTTCCCATCACTTCCTCGCCCATCGAGCTGCGTGGCGACGCGCGGCCTCATCAGTATCTCGGCGTCATCGGCCGGGCGGCGGCGTGGCTTGGCAAAGAGACGGGCGAAACTGAGCTGTGGGTACATCCGTTCAAGCTCGGCGCCGATTTTCTCCTCGACTTCAAGATCCCGGATTACGTCGAGCCCGTGAGGGGGCGCGACGTGGCGCGGACGGTCATCGTTCGGCCCGAGCTTGCGACGATCGTCTACAGCCATGCCACGTTCACGGTGAGGCAACACATCCTGGCGCCGTGGAGTGAAGCAGGCCTCGTCGTGCTGTTGGACGTCCAGACGTTCCGACCGCTCGAGATCATCGCGAGCTTCAAGAGCGTGTTGCAGTACGCCTGGCCGGGTTCGCTGGGCGGGCAGTACACGTTTTGGAACGCCGACGAGCAGGCATTCATCCTGTCGGAGAGCCTGCAGCGCCGCAACGGCGTCATCGGGTCGCCGTGGGCAAGCAGGGCATCGTCGCATCCGGCGCACGCCCAGCCAGACGTGCCGAGCAGCTTCGTCATCCCCGTGGATTCGGCGCGTGCTGCACGCGAGTTCATTCCCATTGCCGCCGCAGCGGGGGTGGCGCCCCGGGACACGATACTGCGCCGGTACAGGGATCTCATCACCAATGCCAGGTTGCTCTACGAGGACAAGCGCGCGCATTTGACGAGATTGCTCGAGGAGACTACGTCCATCGACTCGCCGTACGATCGTCTCGACCTCGCCTTCCAGTGGGCGAAGGTCAACCTCGCCGAGCAGTTGACCTGCAATCCGGACCTCGGCTGCGGTCTCGTCGCGGGATGGGGGCCGTCAGGCAGCAGCACCCGCCCGGGTTTCGGTTGGTTCTTTGGCGGTGACGCCGCCATCAACTCTTTCGCCATGGACGCGACTGGGCTCTGGGACGAGGTCGACACGGGGCTGCGGTTTCTCGCCAAGTACCAGGACGACCGTGGCGGCGCGAACGACGGGAAGATCCCCCATGAGATCTCACAGGCCGCGAGCAGCATCCCGTGGTTTACCGATTTCCCCTACACCTATTATCACGCCGACACGACGCCCTACTGGATCGTCGCCGTGGCAAGATATTGGAGAGCGACCGGAGACGATGCCTTCGTCCAATCCCTCTGGCCGAATGTCCAGAAGGCCTACGCATGGTGTCTCACGACCGAAACGGACGGGGACGGCATCATTGAAAACACCACAGGCGGGCTTGGCGCCATCGAGTTGGGTGTGCTGGGCGAGAACATTCACCAGGACATCTATCTCGCTGCTGTGTGGATCGAGGCGCTCGAGGCCGTGGCCGAGATGGCGTGGCACATGGGCGACGATCGCCTCGCAATGGAAGCGGAGTCGATCAGGGACCGTGCATCGAGCACGCTCAACCAACGCTACTGGCGGGAGGAAGACGGACACCACGCGTTCGGCATATTGCAGTCCGGTCAGACCAACGACAACCTCACCGTGTGGCCTGCGACCGCGGCGGCATTCGGCCTGTTGGACGCTTCTCGGGCGGAGCGCACCCTCAGCAAGCTCGCCGCAGATGCCATTTCAGCCGATTGGGGGGCGCGGATTCTCTCTACTGGAAGCCCGCTCTACGATCCCATGCACTACAACAACGGGGCCGTGTGGCCGTTCGTCACGGGGTTCGTGAGCTGGGGTCAGTACAACTACCGCAGGCCATGGGCCGGCTACCCGCTCATAGACGCCGTGGCGCAAATCACCTTCGATTGGGCGCGGGGGCGACATCCGGAGTTGATGTCCGGCTCGTACTATCGTCCCCTGGACGCTGCCGTGCCGCAGCAGTTCTTTGCGACCTCGATGCTCGTCACTCCGTTGTTGAGTGGACTCATCGGATGGGATCCCGACGCTCCGCAAGGGCGCGCGATACTTGCTCCACAATTGCCACCCAGTTGGGATCGGTTCGAGGTCAGCAATCTCCGTCTCGGTGACACACGCTTGGCCGCCATATTCGAGCAGCGTCCCGGAGAGTTCTCAGCCACCATTGTCGGAAGGGGACCGGGCACCACGGTTGCACTTTCACTGCCGGTTCCGCTCGGCGCAAGAAACGTCCAGCTCCAAGCGGCCGCCGACTATGGAACGGGGAGCCTGCTACAGGGGCTGCACGATCAGCAGATGGCCGTCGAGCTTCCCATCAAGGGGGACAGCGTAACGGTCAGCGTTCGATGGGAGGGAGGCTTGGCTGTCGAGCCGCCGACGGTCGATCTCGAGCCAGGGCAGGCGAGTGAGGGGGTCCGCCTGCTGGATTTTCGCTTCGATAAAGACGCGTGGCTTCTCACGGTAGAGGGTGCGGCGGGACGCAGCTACGACCTCGAGCTCTATGGAGAGGAAATCCGGGACGCTAACGGTGCTGAGCTCCTGGAGCGCAGCGGCCGAGCGAGCCGGATACGGATCACGTTTCCAAGTGGCGACCGCCGGGAGACTCGCACCGTTCGCATCACGAGTTGAGGTCCCTCCAACCGCAGCAGCCGTATTTCCCGCGGCGACGCCTGCTGCCTGAATGCAGCCAGTGCATCGAGGGGGACTGGCTCAATCAGCCTTCACCGAGAAACCAATCCAGCGCCGACTCGGAAATTTCCGTGGGGACCTCGTGCCCCCCGTCAAACTCCTCGTAGGTCACGTCGTAGCCGGCACCCCGAAAGCTCGGCACAATGGAGTCCCGACTCGTCGTCACCGAAAGCACGCCGTCCCTCGTGCCATGGGACACGTAGACCAGGGGCTCCCCTACAATGGGGTCGGAGGGTCGAAAGAAACCCGGAGAGTAGGCAACGAGGTGGCTGAACAAGTCGCCGTTGGAAACCCCCAGGGAGAGCGCATACGACGCGCCGTCCGAAAACCCTCCCAACGCAATCCGCGCCGGGTCGATGCGGGTGCGCTCGAACGTGTGCTGTAGCGCCCGATCCAGGAACGCGACGTCCGGACCAAACCCGCCCAGGAGCAGATCCCACGTGGAGAACCGCGAGTCCGGCGCCAGAAAGACCATGCCTCGGGCTTCCGCGCGGTCGGGGTAACTTGCCCAGTTGCTGCCTGCTCCACCGGCGCCGTGGAGGCCGACGAAGAGTGGTGCCGGTATATCGGGATCATAACTCTCCGGCACGTACAAGAGCCCGTCTCGACTGGTCCCAAGGCCCAAGTCACTCGGCCCCACCGTGGGCGTCACAGTTGGCGATCCGGGCCGGGCGGTGAGCACTGGGCCGGACGTCGGCGGCGGGGGTGGGTTGCTCTCCGTCGCCGCACCGCGGCAGCCCATGAGCATGGGCGCAGACAGCGCGCTCAGGCTGCTCCTGAGAAAGTTCCGTCGGGACATGCCCGGCCGGGCACGCGCGATCGGTTTGGGGGCGGTCAGATCCAAGCTCGGGAGTCGTGTCACTCCCCCTGGAGACGTCGGAGCGCCCACAAATCTATCAACGTTCATGTCTATTGCATCGGTCGATGAGGGTTTTGCACTGTGTTAGCCCGTAAATACAGAAATACGGGCTTCCTCGAACGTTCTGAGACGGCCGAGGGTCAGCTCCGGCGCTGACGCACCGCGACCGCCCTCGGAACGCCTCACGCCTATACCCCACAGACCCTGACACAGATCCGGGCGAATTC
>JBDHFY010000070.1:0-15929 GCA_039590195.1 Gemmatimonadota bacterium
GGTCTGCTGGGCCGGGAGACCAGACGCCACCGCGAGGGCGAGCGCCGTGGCCAGAGTGGAACGGGAGAGCGTGGAGAGCATTGAGCCTCCTCGGGTAGCTTGCTGGCTAACGGTTAGCGCTTGAGCTGCGGGCGTCGTGCCCGCCATACACAATCATCGTTTCCTCTGATCGGCAGCGGCGCCAGCCTTTCCGGGATACCCATGCCCCGAGCGCCCGGCAGATCCAAGCGCGTGATGTTTCCAAGAAGTGCCCTCAAGGAGTAGCGTCTCAGAGATCGGCGAAGATCGTGATCCGTCACTCCAGGAGGGCACTCCCATGTGGTACTCCGGCATCGACCAACACCAACGCGATTCCGTCATCACAACCTACGGGCCGGACGGCCCGCCGGTCAAACAGGCGCGTGTCCCGAACACGGCGCTCCAACTGGAGCGCTACTTTGCCCAGTTCCCCGGCCCGCACCGGGCCGTGGTGGAATCCACCGGCGGCTGGTACTGGCTGGCCGACCTGCTCGGGCGCCACGGCGTTGACCTCGTCCTCGCCCACGCGACGCGCGTCAAGGCGATCGCCGCGGCGAAGGTGAAGACGGACCAGGTGGACGCGGACACGCTCGCGCTGCTGCTCCGCGCCGACCTGATCCCGGTGGCGCACATGATCCGGCCGGAGCAGCGGGGACCGCGCGATCTGATGCGCACCCGGCTCCGCCTGGTCGAGAAGGGTGTCAGTGCGCAGAACAGCCTCGACCGCCTACTCGAGAAGTTCAACGTCGAGCACATCACGGCGCTCGCCGAGTGCTACCAGCTGCAGGCCACGTGTCACACGGCTCAGCTCCAGTTGCTCAGCGAGCAGATCACCACGCTCGAGCGTGCCCTGCATCCCCACCTGCTCCCGAACGCGGACGTCCAACGCCTCCTGTGGATCCCCGGGCTCGGCACGGTGAACGCGTTCACCATCTATACCGAGATCGACGGCATCACCCGATTCCCCTCGGCGCGGCAGTTCTTCTCGTACTGTCGCTTGGTCCCCGGGGCTGCCAACTCCGCCGGGCGCACGCGCCAGCGCTCCGGCGCGAAGGCGGGGAATCGCTACCTCAAGCTCGCCTTCAGTCACGCCGCCGTGCGCGCCGTGCAGTACTACCCCGAGATCCGCGCCTTCTACAAAGCCAAGGCGCGCAAGAAGCCGATCAAGATCGCCCGCACCCTGGTCGCCCTCGAACTCGCACGGATCGTCTATCAGGTGCTCCGCACCCAGCAGGATTTCAACGGGCAGTTCAAGAACCGTACGCTCAGTCGGAGGAAACAGTCGCAGTGGCCACGCCGGGCAAGCCCACCCGCCTAAACTGACTCGGAGCCTCCCGGGTCACGCGCTTGATTGGGACGCCCGGCGTTGGGTCCAGGACGTATCTGGGACCGCTTCAGCGCACAGCGACTGGTTGGGCCAACAGCACCCAACCAGGAGAGCCCATAATGGTGTCTGGCCGCCACCGCGGGTGGCGGATCACTCTGATACGATCGGCCAACGCCACGCGTCAAGCAGCACGGTAGGAAGCAAAACACGTTCACCAACAAGCGGCGAGCATCGCTCGCCGCTCAGGAACACCTGGGTTCACTTGACAAGGCACTTCTTAATGGTGTTAGACGGCCCTCGGACTCAAGAGCCGTCGACGGCAAACACCTGTACGTGCTCGACGTCGTCGCTGTCACGCCATACGCCATACACGAGGTCCGCTCTGAAGCCGAATGGCCGATACCGGGGTGGAAGGTGAAGTGCAACAGCAGTCTGGGTTCGCGGATCGAGGCGAATCCAAAGCGTCCCGGTCTCTGGCTGCGACGAGTACGCTTCGAGCCACAGGCGACCCAGGTCGTCAACCGCGAAACGGCGATAGGCCGGCTTCGTCCGAGGATACGGCATCTCGCTCGCCATTCGCTCCGCAACTGCCCTTCGAGTTGCCTGGCTCGATTCCACAACTTGCTCTCGGTAGGCCTCTCGATCCTGAGCGGTCACGGGCTCCGTAGGACGGGCGAGACGATGGACCTTCCGAACAACTCCGTCTGGCGTGCGCTGCTCAACCGTCCACGCCGTGCCATCGCCCGTGAGGACCCAGTTGGAGTCAGCGCGAATCGTCATCCGGCGACCGAAAGCAAGATCCCAGTACGCCACCCCACCCATCGTCGGCGGCACGGCCTGTACAAAGTGCTCGCTCTCCGGCAGCGGTAGTCCTTCGGGCGACTGAAGTTCTCCGGTAGCCGAGTACCGGAAGAACCGTTGCCCGAAGTAGACCGCCGTTGGCTGCGGTGCCATCCTCTGGATCTCAGAATAGCCAACAAGCAAGGTGCCATTGCGCAGGGCTACCACGCCCGTCGGGGTTCCGCCGCCCTCAAACGGCGCCGCGAGCTGGAAGGAACGAACGAAGTCGCCCTGTGGATCGAGCACCGTGATACGCCGCGCAACCGGGTCGAAGACCACGGTCGAGTCACCCGGCAGCCCTGCTGCGTCCTGAATGTGGGAGTACTCGCCTGGGCCCTTGCCACTGCGTCCGACGCTCCACTGCAAGGCACCTGTGGAGTCGAAGAGTCGCAGTTCGTTTGTGCCCGCATTCGCTACGACAAACGCTCCGTGACTACGCGGGACGACGGCCGTGATCCGGTAGAACTCGACGCCGTCCGCCCCACCAACCTGAAGGCGCATTTGACGAGGTGAGACTCGGTGAACCGTCGTCGGGTTCTGGTATTCGATCACCGCAGCTGCCGCTTGGCTCTGTGCTGTCTGAGTCGGAATGGTAGACAGGGCAACGACGCAGATACCAACAATCCGAGTAGAGGGACTGAGATGGGGCACGAGTCCTCCTGGGTGACCGAGCACGGCTGATCCGGGCCGTCTAACGGTGCGCGCTTGAGCTGCGGGCGACGAGCCCGCTGTATCGAAACAGCATTCGTTCCTCTGTTCGGCAACGATGCACGTCCGTGCGTGAAACTCAATCCCCTGAGCGCCCGGCAGCCTCCAAGCGCTTGTTAGCCGGCGGCGGCCCCCCGTCCCGCAGTGCGACGGAGCCACGCAGCTCGCGGCCTTTGGAGCAAGACGAAGATGCGCTCGCGTAGCGAGCCCGGCGGCGGCCGTAATCGTATGTGCAGTAGCTGCTCGAGGGGCTCGACTGGGTCAAACCGCGTCTCGATTCTCGTGACGAGGCCGTCGCGGAACTGGATGTAATCCAGCCCATCGAACCGTACCCGCTGACCGGTGGGCGCCACCCCCGGCGGGTCCAGCACACCAGTGTTGGTTGCGGTGATAGTCCACGGAACCACACAACTGAGACCGTCCGCAGCCACGCATAGGGGGCTGCGAAGCGTAAGGGTGAAATCCGGGAAGGCCTGTAAGACCGACTCGGAGAACCGGCGCACGGCCTCGCGGCCGATCGCAGGTGGGTGCGGCATACCCAGATCGTGCCAGTACACGTCGGGCGCGAGCAACCCAACGAACGCGTCAAGGTCCCGAGCGTCCCAGGCGGCCAGCAGAGTACGCACACGGCCTTCCACAAGCTCTGTAATCGTCATGGAATGCGCCTCGGTGAGAACGCTCGGACGCCGCTGGCTAACTAGTATTCGACTGAACTACGTATCGCGATATCAACAACGTGCTCCGCAGCATATCCACCCTCTCCCACTGTAGTCGTTCGCGTAAGCCCCAGTCCGTAGACAACCTGTGCGGCGCAACCGATCCCGCAACAAGTATTACGCTGCGAGGAGATTTCAGGATAACATGTCGAACACTCTCCGCACCACGGTAATCCCAGACGGTTGACTCCCAATGATAGCAAGGAGCGACCGAACCGTCGCAGATCACAGCGGGGGTGCAATCTCAAACCGGCTTCTCTTCATTCCCGTCAAGCGCATCACGGTAAGCCTCAAACCGTCGCTGCAAGCAGGGTGTGCTGCCTGCTCTTCCTGGACCGCGACGTCCGGCCTGGGCGGAAACTGGTAGCACACCCCGGGCTCCATTCATCCTATCGACCACGCTACAGCGTCGATCCCTGCTGGCTCTCGCCGGCGGGAACGATGGGACAGTGCACGCGCTGTCTTTGCGTGTGCCCAACGCGCTGGCGTCGTGCCACGCCCATCGACTGACGGAGCTTAGGGACGGGTCTCTACGGTAGGAAGTACGAGAACGGCTTTGCGTACAGCTTGGCGAACCGCTCGAGCTCGACGACGTCGACCCGCCGCTCGCCCGACTCGCATTTGGACAGGTAGGACTGCGGCTTGCCGAGAGCCTTCGCGGCCTGCGCCTGTGTGAGCCCGGCCCGCATGCGGGCGGCCCGGAGGCGGGTCAGGAACTGCCGGTATCTCGGCGATCGCGTTGCGGTCATCGAAGTGTGCGGGGATCAGGATCTCACCCCGTCCGGTCGATGACGACGCTACCGGCTCTTGCGGAGTATCCCAAAATGGGATATTCAATAGGTGGCAGCTTGCGCCTCGGCTGCCGGCATGGAGAGGTGGGCGAGAGGATCGGCTCGATGACCCCACGCCAACCGTCGTCCCAACGGTGGCCCTGCCGACCGAACCCGTGGTTCGGACCCATGCGCGAGTGAGGCGGACGACCGCTGACGAAAGGACCTCATCATGCATTGCCGGCTTGCACTCCGTCTGGCTATGGCGTTGCCAGCGCTCACGACAGCGTGCACCACCGACTCGGGGCCCACCCTGCCGTCGCAGGCTGCGAAGCTCTCCTTCATCGTGCAACCGAGCAACGCAACGGCAGGATCGCTATTGAGCCCGACTGTCGTCGTCGCGGTCCAGGACGCTTCTGGGAATATCGTCACGAACGCCACAGCCGCCGTGACACTGACGACCGGAGCGAATCCCGGCGGGGGAGTACTCTCTGGTACCACAACAGTGAACCCGGCCCAGGGGACAGCGAGCTTCCCTGGCCTGGCGATCGACAAGGCAGGGGCCGGATACACATTGGTGGCCTCCTCGGCTCCCTTGACCAACGCCACGAGCGCTGCATTCAGCATTGCGCCAGGCGCGGCAACGAAGCTCGCCTTCACGGTGCAGCCGACCACCGCTACGGCGGCGGCGGCGATCACACCGGCTGTCGAGGTGGCGGTTCAGGACGCCTTCGAAAACACGGTGCCGACCGCAACGGTCGCCGTGACGCTGACGATCGGAGCGAATCCCGGCGGGGGAACGCTATCCGGCACTACGACGGCAGACGCGGTGGACGGTGTGGCGAGCTTCCCCATCCTGTCGATCGACAAGGCAGGGGACGGCTACACACTCGTGGCCTCCTCAGCTCCCTTAGCCAGCACCGCGAGCGCCGCTTTCAGCATTGCGCCCGGGCCTGTGACATCGGTGTGGGTAAATCCGGGCGCTGCCATCCTGACTTTCCCGAGCGGTTCCATCAGTGTCCAGCTCCACGCGGTTGCCTTCGACGCGGGCGGCAATTCCGTTCCAACGACCGTGACGTGGACTACAAGCGATCCAACCGTGGCCTCTGTGGACGCCACAGGACTCGTCGTCGGCGACAAGGTTGGCCTTGCCTACGTGACTGCATCTGCTGGCGGGAAAGCGAGTACCCCCGTGCCGATTGTCGTCGAGTGTGTACCTCCTCGGTGCACGTCACTGTTCACTGCGTGGTTCTCTCAACAGCCAACCACTACGGTGGCGGGAGCACGAATCTCGCCACCTGTCCAGGTGTACTTTGGGCGTCCCTTTGGACCAGCCGCCTGGTCAGGGGTTGCATCCATAGTGCTTACCAGCAACTCTGGTCGTGGCACGCTCACCGGCAATGCCGATGTGGGGGTTAACACCTTTAGCACGACGGCAACGTGGAGTGACCTGAGGCTCGACAGGCCGGGGAGTGGGTATACCCTGATGGCGATCGTCAAGACCACGGATGGTGACGTCTGGGCCGTCACCAGCGCTCCCTTCGATATCACGCCGTGAGCCTGCGCCGCTCGCTGCTCACCGGTGCAGTCGCCCTGACAGTCACTTGCAGCAAGGGGGAGGGTGTCAGGGAGCCCACCAGAGAGGAGCTCACGGAGCAGATGAAGGAACTGTGGGCGACCGCCCAAGACGGGAGTCGGGTGTCAGCGCTCATCCACTACCGGGTCGATGGTTGCGATGAAGTGGGGGGAGCAGCCGACTGCTACTACTACATCATTACGCGATACCCGACGGATCGGCCCGACACAAGCCCACAAGTGCGGTTTCCTAGCCGGGCACGTGCTGACGGCGCGTGCCTGAAGCTTCGATTCTACGACCGCCATGGGTTCTCCCTATTCCGGGGCTATGGCGGCAACGTTCTATCTCCGGGCTGGAACGATGTGCCCGATGAGACTGAGTTCAAAGACGGGACGTGGCGTTGGAAGGGCCGTTTCAGCAAGGGTAGCCTGCCGCTTCGAGCATTCCGGGACAGCGTCGTCATGACAGCAGAGGCTGTGCCGGATTGCCGCGATTGAATCGCGGTCGATACCGATTGGCGGCCAGGCCTTCCATCGGTGAGACTCCAGGCAACCAGGAGAACGGGCGTGACGGAAGATCAACTCGTGTACGAATTCGCTTGGGCGTGGAACGCCCTCGATCCGGAACGGATCATCACCCACCTGGCAACCGACGCGGTGTACGAGTCGCAACACGTCCTGGAGCCCCTGCGGGGCCGGGAGGCCATCGCCGAGTACCTGCACGCCAAGATGACGACGATCCGAGCCCACCCCGACGCTGCGGTGAGAGCGGAGGTCGGGCGGGTCGGCGACCAACGTGACCAGCCCCTCTGGCTGGGTTTCGGGCCCGAAATGAACGGGCGTCCGTGCGTCCTGGTCCAGCAGGGGGCCGAGACGGAGCCCAGCACGCTGGTCCTGCTGGATGTCGCCGATGGCTGGATCCGGCGGATCGACCTCTGCACGGTCGCGCCGGTTCCCGCTGCGGCGCACCGCACAGGCACCTACCCAGGGCTGGCCCGCGTCGTGGCCTCCGACGAGCTACGTTCGCCTGCACGGGCGCACCGACCAGCGGTGACCGACGCAGGCCAGCGCGCGGTCGAGCGACTCTATCAACTCTCGAACACCGATGCGACGTGGAGCGTACGTCATCCACGGGGTTTCACGTGGTGGGCAGGGCCGCTCGCACAGCACGTGTGGGCCGATCCGCCGACGGACGTGCACGACAAGCGCCTGTTCAGGGTCCACACGCGCACTGATATGATCGCAGGGTTCTCCGAGTCGGAACGACACCTGACGACCGTCGGGACCGTGGCCAGGATGTCCACGCTCAGCAGTTGGATCCGTCACCCCCAGGACCCCACGCGGATCCAGCTCGCCGCCGCCGTGAGCGTGCACGAAGAAGTGGAGGACTTCCTCACCCGGCTGATCGCGCTAGCTGCCGCAATCCAAGTGGCCGAGGCACACATCATAGCGCCGACGCTCGAGAGCGTCCCCGGCTGGTCCATCGCGGCGTCCGCGCACCCGTCAAGCGGCCCGCGCGAGGACCTCGACGACATGCTCAACGTCATCAAGGCAATGGTCGCGCCCATCGGCCAAGGGGACTCCCGGTGGGCCGGACCGGAGATGGAAGAGGCGCTCCAGCTCCTGCAGGGGCCGCCGTGCGTCCTCACCACAGGAGACGCCCAGGGGGTGGCGGCGGAATTCCCGTTCCCCGGGCCGGGCGGGACCTCGCTGTTGCGGCTACAGACCACGGAACGCCACCCGCGGCTCGGGAACGGGTGTCTCGCCAGCCTCTCCCTTCCTCACGGCGCGCGGGACGCCGCATCGGCCAGCTTGGCTCTCACGCTCAACGAACTCGAGCTCGCCGGGGACCACTACTCCGTCGGGTCGTGGTGCTCCTCGGAGCACGGCGTGACCTACGTCTCATTCCTCCCGAACGCGGCGCACCAACCGAGGGCGTTGGTGAACATCGTGATGTCACTCGTTGGTCGTGTGCGCTGGGTTACGCGTGACGTGTTTGGGTATGACCTCGAGGAGCACTACGAGGAGACCCTAGCGAGGAAGCTGAACTCGCTCGGAGGATGAGCGGGGTATCTCTCGGCCGCGCGCCTGAAGCGAACAAGCTACTCAAGGACTCAAACCAGGATATACGCTAGCGCGCCACGTGGGCCATCAACCAAATCCGTCCGCCCGCAAGCGCGCCGTCCCCCATAGCACTCAAGGAGCTGAAACACGACACCTGAGGCGTCAGCGTGGTCCAATCGGCGGTCCCGGCGGTCGAGATGCTCTGCGGATTCGCTCTCGACGACCGGGGCGAGTCCGCGGATTTTGCGGGTACCTCCCTTTCACCTTCTCGGCGTGGCCGGACGCCGGCAGGCACAGTCTACCTCCGGCTGCTGCCAAGGCCCCGGGGGTGGGGCCCCAGAAGGGGGGGGGCCTAGACCCTTTGCCGACCTGCCGCCGCTCAGCGCCGGCGTGTCCGTTTCTGCTCGAACAGCTCGCCCGGCTCCACCTGCAAGACGTCGCAGATCGCTTGCAGCAAGGTGGCGTCGAACGTCGCAAGCCGGCCCCGCATTCGCACGACCCGGTACGCGGTACTCATGCTGACCCGCCCGTTCGTGGCCTTCGAGAAGGCGTAGGGGGTCATGCCTCGCTCCTCGAGGAGCTCCGGAAGCCGCAAGCGCAGTGCCATGCACCGAATCCTAGCGGCTTACTACGAACGTTGACAATAGTGCGAGCGCTAGCAATATTTCGGTCGTGACTTCCTCGCTCCGCAACCCGCACACCGCTCCCAAGGCAGCGACTGCGGTCGGCTACATCCGCGTCTCGACCGATGCCCAGGCGCGCGACGGGGTTAGCCTGGACGCGCAGCGCGAACGCATCGAGGCGTACGCGACGGCCAAGGCGCTCGAGCTTGTCGACATCCTTGTTGACGAAGGCCACTCCGGTAAGTCCATGGATCGCCCCGCGCTCCACGCCCTC
The DNA here is from genome assembly GCA_039590195.1 of Gemmatimonadota bacterium. Lineage (GTDB taxonomy): Bacteria > Gemmatimonadota > Gemmatimonadetes > Gemmatimonadales > GWC2-71-9 > JBDHDY01. Next base: position 8,916 of record JBDHFY010000070.1, read on the forward strand.
TTGGACCGGTGTCGCGACGGCGTAGTGGGACACGTAATCGTGTGGAGACTCGACCGCCTCACGAGGCGGACTCGCCACCTGCTCAACCTGGTCGAGGACGTATTCCTCGCCCGAAAGATCGAACTGCACTCCGTGTCGGAGTCGCTCGACACCTCAACCCCCCACGGCCGCTTTGTCCTCACGCTGTTCGGCGGACTCGCGCAGATGGAGCGGGAGCTGATCGGTGAGCGCACGAGGGCGGCCCTGGCGCACAAACGGGCCAACGGGCAGCCGACCAGTCACCCACCGCTCGGCTTCCGCACGAACGGTCGCCGGCACCACATGATACCGGTCCCGGCGGAGCTAGCCGCGGTCCGTCGCATCCTCGAGCTGTGGCGCGCCGGCCGAAGCTATCGGGTGATCGCTGCCCAGCTCAGCCAGGAGGGCGTCCCTACGAAGCAGGGCGGCCGCTGGCACGCGTCCACGGTCAAGAAAGTGGTAGATCGACGGGAGTGGTATCGGCTCGTTCTGCGGGCCGCCTAGCCGCTCGGCGTACACGCCCGAGCGGGCGTGTACACATCGCCCACGTCCAGGACCCCGTCCCAAGTACCGGCCCGGCTCAGTCCCACAGCCTTCGTCGCCAACACAACCCAGCTGCGGCATGGGGCGGCACGGCGGCGTTACGCGCGCGGGGACACGGTCCTGTTGTCCAGCGTCATGGCGGGGCAGCCCTGGGCGGCACAGCCGTACATCAAGCCGCGGCGCTGCAACTGCAGCGTGGAGGGGGCGTACAGGGTGTTACGCGCGTAAGGACATGGCCCTCGTGCCTAACCTCATGGCGGGCAATCTATTCGAAGGGATCGAAGGCTTTCTTCCATGTATCGCTTCCGTGGGTCCGTAGTGCGCAGGTGGACTAGTCCCACGGAGCATTTCGGAGGTCGCCATCGGCAATCGCGCGAAGAGCACAGTCACGTAGGGACCGCCCGACTGACATGTGACAAGAACGGACCCCACTTTCCCCTGCATCGGTGAGGTTCCTCCACGCTCCCTCATCCCTCGGCTCTCGAGCACCATCCACCCTCTCTGGTAGGCGGAGGATATGCACTTGATGTCACAGCCCACCGCATCTCCCATGGGGCCTGGGCTTTCCGCGTGTGACATTGAACGGACCGATCATGTCACTGTCGTCCCCGATGATGTCAATGACTCCCCCTCCGACCGCAGGATGTTGATTGGAATCAGGGGTCACGTCCTCAGCGGAGGTGCCCCTCCCCTACTGCCAGTCCTCAGCGAGCTCCGCCAGGTATTCATCTGGCGGCTCGCGCCCGTGGATCCGGTCGATGACCTCTTCGCGATCCAAGATTATTCGCTCACGTTCCAGGGACGCACGGAGGAAACCCTTGAGTTGCCCCCCCTGGTCGATCTCTTGCCAGGACCGCTCGACGCCCCAGGTCTCAGCCGCCGCGGCGAGGGGTTCGACGGCTCGATAGAGAGCAATCCAGAGTCTCGTCTCGTTGGGCTGTGGCCGCTCAGGGCTACGAGTGACACGGCCGAGGAACCTCGTGAATAGACCGTGATACCCCGGATGTCCGAACACCTCCTCGAACACCGCCCCTGCCCGGCGTTGCAGCCGGTTGTGCTCCTCAGTCATCCACCTCTCGTAGTTTGCCTTGACCTCTGACTCCAGGAAGCTCAGGACACTCAATTTGAAGAAGTCCTCCAGACCCCACTCGAAGGAGCCATCCCCCAGCGCGTTCTTGATCTTTTGGTACGTATCCGCGCGGATCCGTTTCGTCACTATTCCATTCAAGAGGCGTGTAAACGTGGGCTGAGTGATCCCGAGCCTCTGTGCCGCCATACGGTGGGTCTTACACTCCTTAAGCACCTCCGAGAGAATATCTCGCAGCATCTCGGGCTCGGCGATCTTGATCTGATGCTTTTGATGCATGGCTGCTCGCTTTTCGGGATTGGCATGTATCAAGCTCCACCATACTCTCAACGGATCGAGCCGTGCAAGCACGAACAGCGTTGATACATGACTCGCTGCCTTTCTTGCACTTTACGTATCTGCCGGTTCGTGGTTTTCCTTCGGGGCAGCCGAAGTGGGGCACTAGCTCTGAATGAGGCTCGTGGACATGGCATCCGGCGAGAAGTGAGTGGCGGATTGCTGTGCCTGACGCGCCGACTACACAGCAGCACGATGCTGGAGTTCAACCAATGACCGGAAAGGAAGAGAACACACACGGCGAGGAGGGCGCGGTCCACAACGAGACAACATCGAATGCGCGCTATCGGATCAAGGGCCCAGGCGTCGGCGCACACGGAGGTGCAGACCCGGTTCGCGGTGGAACGGACCGTCCGGGGGGCTCAAGGGGCGCGGCAAGTGCTGACCTGCGGCACGGCGCTCAACGGGGGCGGGGGGATCCGATCGCGACACCCCCTAACAGTGGTGACGGACCGGGCAAGCTGGCCACCACCGTCTCGCAGGACCCCACACGTGAGGCGGCCCTCCAGTATGTCGACCATGAGTTTGACGTGGTCCTTTTGCATGGTGTTGAGGGGAGCGCGTGCACATGCCCGAGAGGAGCTCAGTGCCGAAGTCCCGGCAAGCATCCGCTCGACAAGAATTGGCTCAACCGAGCTGTACGAACGCGCGAGGAGCTTCGAACGCGTTGGACCACCCGTGACGGCAAACCGACTAACCTCGGGATCCTGCTGACCACCGGGTCACGGCTGCTGCTCATTGACGTCGATGTGAAGGATGGGAAGAAGGGCCCTGCCTCCTTGGCGGAGTGGGAACGAGTCCTCGGCATCGATTTCAGCAACTACCTCACCCAGCTCACACCGAGCGGAGGCCGCCATTACCTGTTCCGCGTGCCAGAGGGAATCGACGTTGAGACCCTACCCAACCGCTCCGCCGTCGCCCCGGGGATCGATGTGTTCCGCGACGGCCGCCAGTTTGTGGTGGCCCCGTCCGCCGTCGCTGGTGGGCACCGCTACCGTGGCCCTGACGGCCAGATTCCTGTCGTGCTGCCACCGATCAACGAGATCCCGGTAGCAGCACCAGCACTCCTCGAGCACCTGCAGTCGCTCGGTGGCAACCCAGCTAACGGGCGGGGATCGGTCAAGGATCTCGAATCTCTGAGGGCACCGAGCGTCGACCACGTCCGCCGAGCCGTCTCCTCTATCCCTAACAATGAGAACGTCGACCGAAACCAGTACATCTGGATGGCGCACCGCATCTTCGCGGCGTGCGGTCCCGGAAATCAGGGAGAGGCACGGGAGATCTTTCTCGAGTGGGCGGGCCAGTACCCTGGCGCTAATGCCGACGAGGACGCGCGCGTGTTTGACACGCTGGACTGGACCAACGTCCGAGGGGGGTGGGACGAGCTGTGGCCCTTAGCCGCCCAACACGGCTACGACGCGTCGACTGAACTGTTGCGACAGGCCCAGGAGATGTTTGTGGCGGAGCCCGACGGGCATCGCGGCCAGCAAGGCGCGGCTGGACCTCGACTCCGGGGGCAACAGCCGTCCAAGGGTGCCAGGCTCCTCAACGAGATCCTAGGGCACCCCGACATCGAGGTATTCCACAGCTGCCGCGGGAAGCGTCCGTATGTTCGCGTGCGGCACCGCGGTCGGTGGCAAACGCACTCGCTCAACAGTACGCTCGGTGCCGGCCTTCTGCGTCACGTCATGTCCAAGGGGGGGACGTACCCCAGCACACACGCGTTTACCGAGGCACTGCAGGGCCTCCGCAGCTACGCCCGGTTTGAGAGTGCAGCCCGCGAGGTATACCTGCGCGTCGCCCGGCTGGGTGCGACTGTGTACGTCGACCTCGGGGACGACACGTTCCGAGCGATCGAGATCACACCGGACGGTTGGAGCATCGTTGACGACCCGCCCGTCTACTTCGTGCGCAACGAAGGGATGCTGCCACTGCCGGGACCGATTCGCGGTGGATGGCTTGCAGACTTTGCACCGTTCTTCCCGACCTCCCTCGATGAGCTCCGGCTTCTGGTCTCGTTCATGATGGATACGTTCGCCGCACCGGAGCGCTCAGCGCGGCCAATTCTAGTCATTGATGGTCCCCCGGGCAGTGCGAAGACAACCATGACCCGGTTCGCGAAGGATCTGACGGACCCACAGGTCGGTGGCCTCGCCGCTCCTCCACAGAACGAGCGCGACCTTGTGATCTCGGCGAGATCGAGTCACGTGGTGGCGCTGGACAACGCTTCCACGATCCCGCTCTGGCTGAGCGATGCCCTGAGCCGTCTCAGCGCGGGTGGCGGTCTGCGGACGCGGAGGCTCTATACCGACGAAGAGGAAACGATCTTCGACGAGCGCCGCCCCGTGATCCTCAACTCTGTCGGGGACATTGCGAAACAGAACGATCTGCGCGACCGCGCTCTCTTCATCACCGCGACCCGCTTGTCCAGTCGCCGGCCCGACGAGGAGCTCCAGGCGGACTTCCACGCTGCCAAAGGGCGGTTGTTCGGAGTGTTGCTGGACGCCGTGGTATCCGTGCTCAAGACCGAGGGTTCGGTCACGGTGCCATCGTCCGACCTTCCGCGGATGGCTGGGTTCGCAACGCGTGGCGCGGCAGCTGCCGAGGTGTTCGGGTGGTCGCCAACGGCGTTTCTCGAGGCCTACCGGGCGAACATCGAACAGGCTGCCATGGTCTACCTCGACACAGAAGTCGTTGCGCGCACACTGCTCTCACAGTCTTGGAGGGGCGCCCGCAATTGGCGGGTTAGGCGGCTACGCGAGCGTGGTACCTCAGATCGGATGATTGCCCAGGCGATCGCGGACTGGGGTACCGACGTTGTCTGGAAAGGCTCGAGCAGCGACCTCCTGGCGTATCTCGAGGAACAGGTGGGAGCGGAGGTCACCCGGAAGCCAGGCTGGCCAAGAGAGGTCCGACGGTTCGGTCGTGAGCTCAGAATGGCAGCTGGCTCGATGCGTCTCGCCGGCTGGGAGCTCGAGTTCTCCCGGAGCGGCAGCGAGCGGATCGTCATTATTCGGCGCACGGGGGGCTGGGACGATGACCCACCCGATTTGGACGCCGAGACTTCTCCGAACCCCAGAACTCTCTTCCCACCTGCCGGCGAGCCCCCTGCCGCAGCGCCGTCGGAGGTCGGTGCCCGATGAGAGGCCGGGAGTTCACTGCCAAGTGGCAGGCGCGGTTGGAGGAGTTTGAGCGCCTCGACGCCCAGGTCGACGGCGCGGCCCTGGTTCGAGAGCTACTTCGGGATGTTGCCGAGCTCCGTACCAGCGAGGAGGACGAGCTGCTCCCGCGAGGAACGGGCGGCGATCATGGAGGAGGGGGCCTCATGACCCCCAACGAGATCATTGCTCGCTGGCGGTCCCGCCAGCAAGAGTGGGGGCGGGTTCGCGCCCAGGTCGACGGAGCGACGGTATGCGAGGAAATCCTGATCGACCTTGAGGCCCTCGCGGCCGACGCCGACGAACAGCTAGTAACGCTGACCGAAGGCGCGGAAATCTCAGGGTACTCTCGGGAGCACCTTGGGCGCCTCGTTCGGCAAGGACTACTTCAGAACTACGGACGCCCCAACGCGCCCAAGGTCCGCCGTGGAGACCTCCCCCGGAGGCCCCTGCCCAAAACACGCGACCATAGCGAAGTTTCGAGTACCCGCAAGGGTCGGATTGTGCGGTCAGTCGTGGAGGAAGGAGTTCCACGATGACAGCACGCAGGTGGAGTTACAGTGCGGGGGAGCGTAGACGGAACCGCGTTCGGGTGTTCACGAACCGCTGCGGCGTCTGTTACGTCGAGTGGTACGAACCTAATGAACACGGACGACGCGTGCCGCGCCGAATGAGCCTCGGCCACCGTGACCGGCAACGTGCTCGACGCGAGGCCGACCGGATGGCGACGATGATCGGCGAGGGGAACAGTGTCCCCGTTCACGATCGGCTCACCCTCCGCCAGCTCTTTGACAACTATCAGCACGATGAATTGGTCCAGCGGAAATCACCGCAGGAGCGGACCCATGACCGGCGGGCGATCCACCTACTGCTCTCGGTCATCGGGCCACACACCGCGGTGATGAAGCTGGGCCGTCGTGAGTGGAATCGGTTTATCGCTGCCCGACGGGATGGGCTGGTCGCCACCCCGTCCGGCCAGATGCGAGCGGTGGGCGAGCGTGTGATCGCACAGGACCTCAAAGTCCTGCGTACTGCGTTGCGGTGGGCCGTCGGGGCGAGGCTCATCCCGCAGGACCCACTGGATGGACTCGGCGTGCGATTGCCCACCAACCCGAGCCCGAATCGCCCGGTGATGGACGACGCGACGTATCAGGCGTTGCTCCTGGTTGCCCCCCGGATCGACTGGCGCTTCGAAGTCGCACTCGTCCTCGCGCACGAGACTGGCCATCGGATCAATGCAATTCGGTTGCTACGGTGGTCGGACCTGGACCTGGACGGAAAAACGGTCCAGTGGCGCGCAGAGACGGATAAGACTGGACGGGAGCACATGACTCCAATTACATCGCGAGTCGTGGGGGTGTTGGAGCGGGTGCGGCGCACGCAGAGCAGCATCGGGGATGGCTGGCTCCTACCGTCTCCGCGACAGCAAGCGAGGCCAGTGAGCAGGAAGACACTGCACACCTGGTTTCGCACCGCGCTCAAGCGGATCGGAGAAGACCAGCAACCGGGACTCGGTTGGCATAGTCTCCGCCGGAAGTTCGCGACCGACTTGAAGAGCGCCCCACTGAAGGACGTGATGGCGCTCGGGGGCTGGCGGAGCCAAGAAACGGTGTTGGCGTATCAAGCGACCGATGTCTCGGCGATGCGGATGGTCCTCGCCCGTCGCCAACCCACTCACCAATCCACTCACCCCGCTGCGCCCGCGCACGTGGGTGGGGCAGCGGAAACCGCTGTAGGAGTGTAGTTTACGCGCGTTTGGGACAGGTGGCCGAGCGGCTGAAGGCACACGCCTGGAGAGCGTGTGAACCTCGCAAGGGTTCCGTGGGTTCGAATCCCACCCTGTCCGTCGACAACCGATGCGCTGGTCATTGA
>JBDHFY010000071.1:0-16863 GCA_039590195.1 Gemmatimonadota bacterium
CCAAGGATGCAATGAGTGAGATCGAAAGCAACACACCGCTTCCCAGCGCAAACACCATTAGGTCCCGCACGGCGACACCGTAGAGCAAACTCTCGAGCAGGCGGCTCGAGGCGAAGGCGATTCCCAAGCCGATGGCGGCGCCTGCCCCGGAAAGGGACGCGCCATGTTTGAGCACGGAACGCAATATGTGTCGCGGTTCGGCGCCCAGCGCCATCCGGATCCCGATCTCTTTCGTGCGTCGGGCGACGGAGAACGAGACGACACCGTACACGCCAACCGCGGCGATGACGAGCGCCGTTCCGGCAAACACGGCGAGTAATAGCATGAGGAAGCGCTCGCGCGTGACTGTGGAATCCTTGACCTCCAGCATCGTGCCGAGGTTTGCCGGCGGCACGTCGGGATCGGTGCGTCGCACAACTTCACGAATGGCGGATGCGAGCGTCGTGGGATCGCCGGCAGCGCGGACGACTACGCTGGGATCTCTCATCCACCCCATAGTGGCCGGGGGTGTCTGGTCCAAAGGCAGGTACAGCTCGGGCCGCGGTTCGGTGTCGAGCCCGTTATGCCGCACGTCTCCTACTACACCCACGACCGTGATCCACTCCCAGTCTCTACCGGCAAACAACGCCCGAACTCTCGCCCCCAGCGGATCCTGACCCTGCCAATAAGTACGGGCCGCCGTTTCGTTGATCACGGCTACCGGGACGGCACCGAATCGGTCGGAGTCATCAAAGGCACGGCCGCGAATCACGGGGATGCCCATCGTCGAGAAATAGCCGGGCGAAGTGCCCTGATAGTCCACACTGAATGACTCTTGCTGCTCGCCCGAGCGCGTGACACGTCCCTCGATGAACATCCCCTCCACTCGCGCAATGGTCCTCAGCGGAAGATTTCGCACAACCACTGCCGAGTGAACACCCGGCAACGCCTCGATGCCATCCGTGATGCGAGCGTAGTACGCGAGGACGTCTTCCCGCTCCGGGTACGCATTGGCCGTCAGGCTCACATCAAACGCCAGCCGGCTTTCCGCCGCGAAGCCGGGATTAACTCGCTGAAGCATCACGAAGCTCTTGATGAGCAGCCCCGAGCCGATGAGTAGCACCACCGCCAAGGCTATCTGGCTCATGACGAGCCCGTTCAAGGTCCGACGGGTTTCGCGGCCGTGCGAACCCGATCTCCCGCCCTCCATGAGCGCGGTTGAGAGATCGGTGCGCGAAATGCGAACGGAAGGGAGCAGTCCGAACACAAACCCGGTCAGGATCGACAACGCTGCGGTGAACATGATGGCGCGACTGTCAACACCGACTTCGGAAATCCGAGGAATCGTGTTCGGTGCGAGGGTGACGAGTAGCCGCGTTCCATACGTTGCAATCAGCAGCCCCAGCGCGCCCCCCGCCAGCGACATGACGAGGCTTTCGGTGAGGAGTTGCCTGCCGATGCGCGAGCGGCCGGCGCCGAGGGCAGCTCGGATGCCGATCTCCTTGTGCCGGGACTCGCCCCGCGCGAGCAGGAGGTTAGCCACGTTGGTGCACGCCAAGAGGAGCACTAACCCCACGGAACCCAACAACACCAGCATGGCCGGGCGCACGTTGCCCAGGAGTTGATCGTCCAGCGGCACCAGCGTCATGGGATGGAAGTTGGGTTCCGGCGTGTGATTGTCCGCATACACCTCCTCCCACCGAACCAGCATCGCCTCGAGCTCGGCGAACGCTGACGTCAACGTGGCTCCCGGCGCGAGACGTCCGATCACCGTCAGCCAGTGCCCCGAACGGTTGGTAATCCGCGACCGGTCGAAACCGAGTGGCATCCAAATGTCCGCGGACTGACCGGGGAGGGAGGCGTCCGGCGACATCACGCCCACCACGACAAGCGCGTTTCCGTTTACGGTGATAGTCCGGCCCGTAATGTCCGGGTCCGCTCCGTAACGCTCCGTCCACAGCGCACGGCTGAGCACCACGACGTTGGTGTTGCCCCGTCGATCTTCGTCGGGTGAGAATACGCGCCCGACGCTCGCTTCGATGCCGAGGACTTCGAGCAGGGTGGCTGTCGTGTATGCGCCGGTCACCCGCGCGGCATTCCCGTTGCCGGTAATCGTGACGACGTTTGTCGTGAACGCACCGATCTCGGCGAAGGCGTCCGTCTCCGAACGATAGTCCAGGTACTCCGCCGGCGAGACGGCGAACTGAGGCCTGTTGTCCCGCAGGAACTGTGTCCACACCGTGACTAGACGGTCAGGATCCGGGTACGGCAGTGGTCTGAGAAGGACAGAATTGACCACGCTGAAGATGGCGCTGTTCGCACCGATGCCAAGCGCAAGGGTGGTGATGGAGACAGCCGTGAAACTGGGACTCCGCACCAGCGTGCGCAGTGCAAACCGTGCGTCGAGCAGCACCGACTCTACCACACTTCTCCGACGATGTCGCCGGTGACCTTCCGGTCCGCTGCTCGGCGGAGGCGCCGGTGAAGCGATGCAATCCCTGAGGTGGGCCAGCTTCATCCCCACTGCGGTGCGCACGACGTCGCGCAGCGTCTTGCTCCACAGGCTCATCAGCACCCAGCGCCCACGGCTCCCGCGGTCGCGGTACGTATCCCGAAACATCTCGAACATGTCGCGCCCGTAACGGTGGCGGAAAGCTTCGGGGTACATGCGCAACAAGACGCGGTAGGCGCGCTCGGTCGCGCTGGCGGCTCTGTGATCGCCGGACATGTCAAACACCCCGCGCCAATGTGCGGACGTCTTCCGCGTTGGTGAGCTGCACCAGCCGCTCGGCTTCGAGGGACACGGTTCGTCGTCCCAAGTCGGTGATACGGTAATAGCGGCGTCGCTCGTCTTCCTGGTCCGGGATAGGACGGCGATCGGCCTCTGCGATCAATCCAGCCGACACGAGCCTCGCCATGAGCCGATAGAGCGTGCCGGGCTCCATATCGATCCGACCGCCCGAACGCTGGGCTACCTCCTTCTTGATGCCATAGCCGTGCAACTCCTCTCCGCTCAACACGAGGAGCACCAGGAATTCGGCCGGTTTGAGGGGCAGGTGCGATTCCGCGTTCCCATTCTTGGGGCTCATGTGGGCCTCCAGCGTCCACGATCTCGGTGACTATTGCATGCATGCCATTTGCATGCAGGATATGTGCATCTAATACGCTGCGGGCGGGGAAATGGTTTCAATGTGCTGGCGGCTGGCCGTGTGAAAGCGTAACCCCTTGTCATGTAGGTGTTTATATATTCCCGTGTGACTCCAAGCTGTGTGACCGGGGAGAAAAAGCCCCGCTCGGTGCTTCGAGCGGGGCTCGAGGTTGGGCCGCGGATTGCGCAGATCGGAGCTAATTAGAGCGGCTCCTGGGGCAAGTGTCTGCGGGGAGATCTCGAGAGTCGAGGCCGAGATGACTCCCCTCCCCGCGGCAGAACCCCTCAGCTCTAAGGCCCAACCTTCCTTGGGCCGGCCGTCCGGTCACCAAGGTCGATGGTGAACTCGTCGTCACCGACATCCAGGGTCGCGAACTGCGTTCCGTTGAACGTCACCGTCGTGGAGCGGGTGACGGTCCGGCTGTTCCCTAGCTCGTCCACGATCTCGACGGTCATAGTCCTCTCGATGGTCCCCGAAAGCGGCCAATCCCTGGGCACGGGGACGACCACGGCTGTCACGGTCGTGGTGCTGGACATGTCGTAACTGCGCTGGGCGGCTCCCTCGAGGAAACGAATCCGGCTGACGTCGGAGCTGCCTTCGCCGTCCCAGGTTCGCTGGCTTTCTTCGTCCTTGAGGCCGGTCACCCAGAAGTCTCGATGCCGCACGACCTCCATGGTTGCTTCGGTGAGGTTGCGACTACCGGTCATGTCGAACACGACATGAATCTTGTCTGTGGCGATGGGGTCGAAGGCGCCCTGCTCGACGTCGAATTCATCAAAGAAGGTCACCTCGCGGCTGAGCTGCAGGTCGAAGAAGCCTCGGGGGCCACAGCGGAAACGGAATCCCTGCCTGGGGCAGTCTTGGCCTCCAAAGCCGGGTCGCATGGTGTCGTCGGCCTCGTCCGTCATGAGGGCGATGTCGTCGCCGGTGGCGTCGGCCACCATCAGAGCCACGTCGGCGTTGATCTGTTCATCGTCGATATCGAGCGGACCGCTGTCACTGCACGCGGTCGCGAAGATGAGCATCGGTATGGCGGCTAGGGCGCCGCGGCGGATGAGCGTGGACATGGTCATTAATCCTCCAAGTGAGACATTGCGGCGTCGCCGGTACGGTTTGTCAGACGTGCGTGGTGGTCGGATGTTAAGAGCGTGCTGAGGTGATTGGGGTCGGAAAGTGCCGCAAACCGGGCACGTGAACTTGGCTCTGACTCGATAGCGTAACGTCCAGTGATATGGGCGCTTAAGTAGCGAGGCCGGTTGAACACCCTCTGCCGTCCAGCCCGTGCGTCGGGACAGATTCCCCCCGAGAGAGCGGGTTGCCGCTTGCGGAACTTCGACCCCTGTCCCCTATTCTCCTCACACTCCGAGTCATCCATCCGGTTGTCACTTGTCGTTCCGGCCATGTCGGCGAAAACTGCGGAAGGAGCGGTTGTGAAAGCACAAATTCCCGATTGTGAGAGCCACGATCCCGTCGCGTTGAACCGGCGGCGATTCATCGCCTACTGCTCGTCCATGGGGCTCGGCGCGACCCTGTTGCCCGGAACGCTGACGGCCGTCGCGCAAGGCACCGAGCAGATCACCGTGGACATGATCGCCGCGGCGGAGAAGCTCGCAGGGCTGTCGTTCACCGACGAGTTTCGGGAACGGTTCGTCGAGGAGCTGGAAAGGAACCGCGAGACTTACACGAGTCTCCGAGAAATCGGCTTCGATCAGCATGTCCCGCCGAGCATCGTTTTCAACCCCATCCCTCCGGGGTATGAGGAGATCGTTCCAGATCGACCTGCGGTGGCGACGAGCAGCGTAGATGCCTCCCTGCCGCGGACCGATGTGGAACTGGCGTTACTCCCCGTCACCCATCTCAGTCTGCTCATCAAGACGCGGCAGATCACGTCGACCGATCTCACGAGGCTCTACATCGATCGCCTGAAGCGCTACGACCCGGTGCTGAGTTGCGTGGTGAACCTGACCGAGGAGCTTGCCCTGCGGCAAGCAATGCGCGCCGACGAAGAGATCGCGGCGGGAAACTATCGGGGGCCGCTACACGGCATACCGTGGGGAGCGAAGGATCTCATCTCGGTTCGTGGCACCAGGACCACCTGGGGCGCCGAACCGTTCAGAGATCAAGTCATCGACACTGACGCCACGCTGTACCGGCGCCTCACCGACGCCGGGGCGGTGTTGGTCGCCAAGCTGGCCACCACGGCCCTTGCCGGGGGCAACTCTTGGTGGTTCGGTGGCGAGACCAAGAACCCGTGGAACACGAGTGAGCCGACCGGGGGCTCGTCGATTGGCCCCGGCGCCGCGACGGCAGCTGGTCTCGTGGGTTTCTCCATTGGCACGGAGACGATGGGATCCATCATCGTTCCGTCATCGAACTGCGGCATTACCGGACTCCGCCCGACGTTCGGTCGGGTGAGTAGGCATGGGGTGATGCCCCTCAGCTGGACACTCGACAAGGTTGGTCCCATGTGCCGAACCGCTGAGGATTGCGCCGTCGTCTTCCACACGATCTATGGGCCAGACGGTCAGGACATGTCCGTCGTCGATCGGGAGTTTCGTTGGGATCCGGGGATGGACGTCTCCCAGATTCGCGTGGGATACCTACGCGAGGCCTTTGAGGGTGAGATTCAGGTAGACGACCCGCAGTTCCGCAGACGGGTCGAGGCAAGCCGCATGCTGGCCGAGTCCGCAGTGAACGTCCTGCGTTCGCTGGGTATTGAGCTCATCGACGTCGAGCTTCCGGACACCATCGACAACGCGAATCTCCGGTTTCTGCATCACGTCGAATCGGCCGCGATGTTCGAGGACATCGTGCGGGACGGACGCATTGACTCGATCGAACACAGCGATCGGCCGGAGCGACTGCGAGTGCGGCAACTCGTGCCCGGCGTCCAGTACCTTCAGGCCAATCGTGCTCGCACGATCCTGATGCAGGAGTTCAACAACGCTATTCGCCATGTGGACTTTTACGTGGCGCCGGGGATTGCGACAATGCTCACCAATCACACCGGACATCCGGCGCTCACAGTCAACGATGGATTTGCGGACGGAATGCCCATGAGCCTCAACTTCGTGGGCAATTTGTTCAAGGAAGCGGAAATGCTTGCAGTGGCTCGAGTCTATCAGAACGCCACTGACCACCATCAACGACATCCACCGCTCTAGGGGAGGAGGGAGGAGGGAGGAGGGAGGGCAACTGGTGCATCGGTGTTGATTTGCTTTTTCTGTGCGCCTCTGTGGACCCCGCCGGGCGATGCGCTGATCGTTCAGCCTGCCGTCGCCCGGCGGGAAGGGAGTGGTGCTGGCGCGCTGCGCCTTCTACGGAATGGGACGTTCGCGTACCCCCGGTACGGTGATCGCCGGCACGCCGAGCTGCGCGAGCGTGACGTTGAACTGCGCCACGTCGGTGTCTATCGTTTCTTTGAGCCGCCGTCTCAGAGCCGCCCATTCGGTGTTGAGCTCATCGAACAGCAGATAGGCGCCCTCGGTGGGTTTTCCCTCAGGGCCTCCGTAACGATATCCGTCCACGCCCGTCACGTACTCGTAGAGGGCGATGTACTGATTGTCGAGCATTGATGGGAATCTGATGGGGTCCTGGTTGCTCTGGTTCTTCGTCTGCATCAACTCTGCTTCGACCGACGTCAACTTCACAGCGATCGACTCGGCGGGCGCCTTGAGCTCGGTCCCGTAACCGGCCGCATCAGCCCGCTCCGCAATCGACGTGACCTGGCCCCGAACCGCGTCCACCGTGCGGATCGCGTCGTAGACCTCATCCAGCGTGTCGCGGATCGCGATGGCCAGGTTGAACTGCTCCACGAAATCCTGCTGTGTGACATTCGCAAGCCGCGGGTCCTTCAGCACTCGGAATGAGACGGTCTGACTTTCCTCGCCGACATTCAGGCGCACGCGGTAGGTACCCGGCGGAGCCTTGACGCCGCCGCTGTATCCCCAGATGACGGCCGCCTCCACCTTGTCGGGGCTCGTGTACATGAGGTCCCAGGTGGTTCGATTCGTGCCGGCGTCCGTCGGGATGGCGGTTGCGTCGTCCTCCTGAACTTTCGCTGAATCGCTCGTAAAGCTGCGCACAAGGCGGCCCTGGTCGTCCAGAATGTCGAGCCTCACCTCTTCCTCGGGCGCCTGGGCGAAGTAGTAGTGAATCAGTGCATTTCCCGGCAGGGGCTCAGGCGCGTTGCGGTCCGCCTCCCCTCCAGCGTTGACCCGGTAGGCGTCACGTGGCTGGTACAGGTGCATCCGCGCGCTCGCGACCTCGTCCGTGATCTGGTGTAGCGGCGTCACGTCGTCGAGGACCCAGAACGAGCGACCCTGGGTGGAGAGGATGAGGTCCTTGTGCCGCACCTGCATCCCGGTGACGGGAGTGACGGGGAGGTTCAATTGAAGGGACTGCCAGTTGCGCCCATCGTTGAACGATACGAACAGCCCGAACTCCGTTCCTGCGTAGAGCAGTCCTTGCCGATCTGGATCCTCGCGCACGACTCGCACGGGATGATCACCCGGAATTCCGTTTCTCCCATTCGTGAGCAGCTCCCACGACTCCCCGTGATCGTTCGTACGGAAAACGTACGGTGCGAAATCATCGAAGCGGTAGCGCTGCACGGCGAGGAAAGCCCGTCCGGGCCGGTGCGGCGACACCTCGATACGATTCACCGTGCCGAACTCGGGCATCTCCCGTGGCGTGATCTCGGTCCATGTCTGGCCGTTGTCTTGGGAGATGTGGACGCGCCCGTCGTCGGTCCCTGCCCAAATCACGTCCGCTGAGTGGGGAGACACCTCGAGGGCAAAGATGACGTTGTAGACCTCGACCCCAGTGCCGTCATGGTTGATGGGGCCGCCGGGGTAATCCTGATGCTCAGGGGTGTTGGTCGTGAGGTCGGGACTGATCGTCTCCCACGTCATCCCTCCGTCCCTCGTTCGATGCACGCGTTGGGATGCATGGTACACGACGGTGGGGTCGTGGGGGGACACCTCAATCGGCGACACCCACTGAAAGCGGTACCGAAGATTGCGGGGAGCTTCTGCAAGTTGGAGTTGTGGATAGAGTACCATATTTCGAATTTGGCCTGTCTCACGATCGAACCGGTCGATCACCCCGCCGTAGCACCCGGCGTAGACGATGTTGGGGTAGTCTGGGTGGAGCGCGATCGGCCCGGTCTCGCAGCCGCCCACGGAGAACCAAAACTGTTTTGGATGGAGGGTGTTGCTCGAGCTCCATGCCTGGACGCTGATGGTCGTGTTGTCTTGCTGTGCCCCATAGGCTCGGTAAGGGAACGCGTTGTCTACAGTAACACCATACAACTCGGCGGTCGGTTGATTGTTCATGGTCGACCAACTCTTCCCACCGGTAAGGCTGACCTGTCCGCCTCCGTCATCGCCGACGATCATGGTCTCCGGATCGTTCGGGTTGATCCACAGATCGTGCATATCCCCATGCTCGACCTGGATCTGCTCGAAGGTCCGGCCGCCATCCACCGAGCGGTAGAAGCGTGTGTTGAGTGCGTACACCGTGTTCGCGTCCTGGGGATCGGCATAGATGTGCGTGTAATACCACGCACGTTGCCGAAGCTTGTTCTCTTGGTTCACACGTTGCCAGGTTTTGCCGGCGTCGTCGGATCGGTACACGCCGCCCTCCGGCTCCGCCTCGATCAGGGCCCAAACCCGGTCCGGGTTCGCCGGTGAGACCGTGACGCCGACTTTGCCAACCATGCCGGTCGGAAGGCCGCCACCCACCTTCTCCCAGGTGTCTCCGCCGTCGGTCGTCTTGTACACGCCCGCCTCTTCACTTCCACTGATCAACGCCCACGGCTTGCGCTCACCACGCCACATGCCAGCGTAGATCTCTCTCGGATTGCGGGGGTTCATAGCGAGATCGGCCGCGCCGGTGCTGTCGCTCAAGAACAGCACGTTGTCCCACGTCGCGCCGCCGTCCTTGGAGCGGTAGACACCGCGTTCGTCACTCTTGCCGAACGCATGACCAAGGACAGCGAGGTACACCCAGTCGGGGTCATTGGGATGAACAACGATTCTGCCGATCTGACCGGCATCCCGCAGACCGGCGAACTCCCATGTCTTGCCGCCGTCGTCGGATTTGTAGACGCCGCGACCGGCCGACACGTTGCCTCGGATGCAGGCGGAGCCCGTGCCAACGTAGATGACGTTGGGATCGGCGCCGGCCACTTCGACGGCGCCGATCGAGGCCACGTCGAAAGAGCCATCCGAGATGTTCTCCCATGTGGAGCCGGCGTCTTCCGTCTTCCAAACCCCTCCGCCGGTCGTGCCCATGAAGAATGTGTAGGGATCAGCAGGGGTGCCGGTGACGGCGGTGGAACGCCCGCCGCGGTACGGCCCAATCATCCGATACTCCATAGCGTTGAAGAGCACCGGATCGTATACGGTGTTTCGATCGTTACCGACCGCCTGTGCAAAGAGCGGCTGTGAGGTCAGCACAACCAGGGCCATCAGGCCCATCGTGGAGTTCGATATGGCGATGCATCGTCGAATGTCCATCATCACACCTTCCTTCTGCCTGAGACCCAACCTTTTGGGAGTTTTCTTATCGAATTGTGCGCTCGCGTGGTAACCATCGGTATTCTGTGCTGCGAACAAGGGTGCCGCCAGGGGTGTAAGCTGTCACCGGCCACTGCCGGCCACCAGCGGCCGGTGGGAGTGGTGGTGAGAAGGTCCGCCAGCGGCCGGAAAAGCACGGGGAGGTGTCATCCGTTGAGGTGGGTCTCAGGGTCAAATGCTGCCGACCCACACACACCGAACCACACTGCTCCTCACATCCTTGTCCCGTGGAGCAACGCCGCAATGCTGGACAGACGACGATCGACCGGTATTATCGTCCACTGACCCCTGCCATCTGAGGTGAGATCGTGTCTGGATATCGCGCATTCGTATCCGCCTGCTGCGTATTGACCGTCACAACCGTCGCGAGGCCCGCTCCGTCAGCAGCGCGCCAGGATGTCCCAGACTTGAGCGCTGAGCTCGAGGTCGTGAGGCGAGTCATGAGTTTGCCGCGGCTGGAGGCCGCCTTTGCGTATGTGATGGGGTCCGAGGAGGAGACGGTGCAGGAGTGGTTGAGTCTCTGCAACGCCTATGCCCCATCCGGCAACGAAATTCAGCGGTCTCGGCTCCTGTTCAAGTTGTTTCGCATCTACGGGCTCGAGAATGTGCACATCGATGACGCGTTGAACGTCATCGGAGTTCGACCGGGGAGCGGTGAAGGCCCCACCGTGGTGCTCAACGCGCATCACGACAACGTCGCGCTCTGGCCGAAGGACCAGCCGGTGGAGGCGTTTGTGGCAGACGGCCGAGTGTGGTGTCCTGCGGCATCCGACGACCTCATTGGAGCAACGCAGATGCTGACAGTGTTGCGGGCGCTGAACGCAGCCGACATTCAGACGTCTGGCGATGTGTGGTTTGTGGCGCTCACCGGCGAAGAGGCGGCCATAGGACCCAGTCACCCCGATGCGAGCCCCGGTGCCAAGCAATTCGTTCGAGCTAATCTCCCGCACAACATCGATTGGAGGAACGGAGATATCCTCGTTCAATTCCATGGGGGCGGCGGTAGGGGGGTGAACACGGGAAGTTCCCCTGTGCGACATCGAACGCAGCTACGCGTGTTTGCCCCGTTCGACGGGGATCGTTGGGCGCCGCACGCGGCGGACGCGCTGGCCCGCATCATGGCGCGCATCGGCCCCGAGGTGCGCGACCCTCGCGCAACTTCGGTCCCCTTCGAGCGAACGAGCCGCGGCGAACTCCCTCCCGAGGTGCTCTTCATGAACATGGGCATGATCGGAGCCAGCGAGATCATCAGCCGGCCGGTGAGTGAGGCGTGGGTGCGCTTCGACATGCGATCCGCCGCGGAAACTCGCCTGTGGCAAGCGCACCAGGCAATTCAGCGGATTGCGGGGGAGGAACTGGCGCGGATGGGCGACGAATTCTCGTTCGTCTATGAGATCAACAGCAAGAACGGCGTGGAGGGCGGAATCGAGGGGTGGGACCAAGTGAACAATGCGCCTGCGCGCATGGCGGCGGCGGCCGCCCAGGCGCTGTATAGCACGAGTCCGGTCATCAATGCCAGCACCGGATGTGGCGATTGCGTGCGGGCCTACGTCGAGGGCATGCCAGCGTTCTCGTTGACGGGCAGCGTGGTGGACTACGGGAACGGACGGGTCGAAATGGGTGGCGGTTCCGGACTGCAATCTCGCGTGCGCCGCAAGACGGCTTCGCACGATGTGACGGAGAGCGGTGAGATCGTGCGCCTGTGGGCGGGGGTCAAGCACGGCCTATTGTTCACCGTGGCGTATGCCGGGTTGGTGAACTAGGAGGGAGGTGGAAGTGGGTGGCAGCCAGGAAGCTATCGGTCCTCCTCCCTTCACACTGGCGCGATCCTGTGCTTCGAAAACGAAATAGGAGTCATGTACTTTGTAAACCGGAAGCCAGTGCCCTACATCGCAGATTCATGGTTTCTTCATTTGTACTTTTCACGAGAGGCTTATATTTCAATGGGGTTCTTCGCGCGAGGCCGCGATGCAAGAAGAGAATAAGGGTTCCCAAAGTCCACTCGAAGGGCTCCAAGAGCACTGGGATGACCTGTTCGAGCACCACGTGGAAGACATGCACCTGGTGGGTGTTGCTCTCTCCAGGAGTCCACGGCAGCGTGAACTCCGTAGGAACGAGCACCTCGCCGGGTTATGGGACGCATTGGGCCTGGGTGATTGAAACCGGGCTGGCGTGACAGAACGCACTTCTCGTAGGGCGGCCGGCATCCAGTAACCTGTCGGCAGATCGCCCATCTCCATCGCCCGCCCTCAGCGGCGTGCTGCAGCCTCCCTCTTACCTCCTCGGCAAAACTGCATATCCTCACGATGCCTCAGCGCGCACCAGACGCTCCAACCCGCTCCGTATGTGTAGGTCACGTTGTGGGAAGGGAATCTCCACATTGTGCTCGCGAAATATTCTCGCGATGGCGTAGTTCAATTCGCTACGGAGCACGCGAGGGCGTGCCGCGTACAGCGTGGTCCACACCTGGAGCGTGAAATTCAGAGAACTGTCGCCGAACTCTTCAAAAAGCACATCGGGCTTCGGATGTGCCAGAACGCCGGCGTGTTGTGAGGCCACCTCGAGAAGCAGCCGTGTTACGATGTCCGGGTCCGAGCTGTACGACACACCGACCGGGATATCGAACCGCACATCGCGATCCGTGTAGCTCCAGTTGGTGACTCTCGTTGAAATGAATTCGGAGTTCGGCACGATGATCGCAATGTTGTCGTTCGTCACGACCGTCGTCGCGCGAGCCGACACGTTCACCACGTCTCCGTGAACCGCCCCAACGTCGACGCGGTCCCCTACCTTGACCGGACGTTCGAAGAGGATGATCAGGCCGCTCACGAAGTTGTTGATGATGTTCTGCAGGCCGAACCCAATCCCCAAGCCGGCGGCACCGGCCAACACCGTGAGCGCGCTCAGGTCGACACCCGCTGACTGGATGATGATGATGAGGCCAAGGCCGATGACCGCGTAGCGGACGATGCTGGCGACCGCCTGGCGGATCCCGATCTCGACGTCGCCGATGGCCAGCAGGGATCGAGCCAACCACCGCTTCAAGTAGCCCGACACGACGACGAGCAGCGTGATGAGCACGGTGATGTAGAGAAGCGTCCACAACGTGATTTGCGCGTCGCCGAGCTGAAAGAGGGAGTAATCGAGGATGTTTCGGAGGGCCGTCGCGAATTCCCTGATCGTTTCCATGAGAGGTCCGCCCCCTTTCAGTGAATGGGATGATCCCTTGGTGTGCGCGCCGTCTCGGGAAGATGATCGTTGCCCTGCCGGCTTGCCAAGCGACCGTGGCAACCGTCGAGGCCGGCCAACGAGGGTTGAGCTGCCAAGACGCCGGGGATGTGGCCTGTGATGCGTGACGGAGAAACGGGAATAGTAGCATACCCTGGCTATGTCCCGACGGCCAGCCGGAGCGGCTCAGGCGCAGTGGGGTCGGTCCGGCTGTGCGGGACCTGAGCGGCCCACGTGACTCAGCCTGCCGTGGCCTGGCGCGCCCGACGGGCGGGTGCGCTGCCAGGGGCGGGGGTAACCGACGACGTGGAATCCTGGATTGCTAATACTTTGTGCGCCAATGGCTTACGGTATCCAACGGGTTCGCGTGGTGGCGGAAATCCAGAACGGGTCACTCGGAGTTTAAACGTCCTTTGAGAATCCCTTCACAGTTCTTTTAGACTCAATCCCCCATATTCACTGGGTGAGAATGAGTATCATGTCCATCGGAGAATCCAACCGGGATCGGGCCGTCGCGAGTCCAAAAGGCGGTCGGACGCCGACCAAGGCCACGGTGCTGGTGGGGAATCCCAACGTGGGCAAGAGCGTTCTGTTCAAGAACCTCACCAACCGCTACGTGACGGTATCGAACTTCCCCGGGACGACGGTCGAGATCGTCCGAGCCCGGGCGAATTTCAACGGCCAGCAGCGCGAGGTCATCGACACGCCGGGGCTCAACGATCTTGCCCCACGAAGTGACGACGCGCGGGTGACCCGCAACGTCCTCGACAAGAACGACGACGCGACGATCGTCCAGGTGGCGGACGCCAAGAATCTGCGGCGGGCGCTTCTCTTGACATTTCAGTTAGCCGAACTGAACCGCCCCATGGTTCTCGTCCTCAACATGATGGACGAGCTGGAGGAGCGGGGAGGGTGCATCGACAAAGAGAAGCTGAGCCGGCTTCTCGGTGTGCCGGTCGTTGGCACGATTGCCCCCCGCAACTATGGCACGCAGGAATTGATCGAGGCCCTCCCGCGTGCACGCCGGCTGAAGATTGCCGAACGCGTGCCGGCTCCGGAGGAGGAAGAATACCAACAGAATCGGGCCCGGCTGGCGCAGGTGAATGAGATCCTCGCGCAGACCTACTCGATCGTCCAGCCCGACCGGG
Source organism: Gemmatimonadota bacterium (assembly GCA_039590195.1). Lineage (GTDB taxonomy): Bacteria > Gemmatimonadota > Gemmatimonadetes > Gemmatimonadales > GWC2-71-9 > JBDHDY01. The sequence continues at coordinate 14,086 of JBDHFY010000071.1, forward strand.
CATCACTGCGGGTGCGGCTCGGCTTCTGGGCGATGCATCCGGTGCGAGGGCTGGCATTTCTCGCCGTCGTGGTGATGGCGGTCTTTTGGTTCGTCGGGCTATTCGGCGCCGGAACACTCGTTGACCTTCTGGAGGCCGGCGTCTTCGAGCAGCGGATCAGCCCGGTGGCGATCCGTGGTGTCGATGCGGTCATGCGGTTTCCGCACGTGCACGAAGCGGCTGCCGTGTCGCACGAGATCTCCCTGCCACTCACACCGGTGCACGAGATCCCACTCGCGACAGTCGGCAACGACGTGATCCTTCCGGCGTATTCCATCCCGTCTGGGGCGGAGCTGGGTTGGATTCAACAGACGATGCGATTTGGGCACGACTTGTTGGTTGGGGAATACGGCACAATCACCATGGCGTTGAGCTATGCCTTCGCCATCGTTCTTCCGATCGTCACGACGTTTTTCTTGATCTTCAGCGTCCTGGAGGATTCGGGTTATTTCCCCCGCATGGCCATCATGGTGAATCGGGCTTTTCGCATGATGGGGCTCAACGGCAAAGCGGTGTTGCCGATGATCCTGGGCTTGGGTTGCGACACCATGGCCACCATGACGACCCGAATCCTCGAGACGCGGAAGGAGCGCATCGTCACCACGATGCTCCTCGCCCTGGCGGTACCGTGCTCGGCGCAACTTGGCGTGCTGCTGGCGATGATGGCGACGCTCCATCCGGCGGGAGCCTTGGCATGGGTGGCCATCGTGCTCGGCGTCATTTTTCTGGTGGGTTGGCTCACGGCCCGGCTGTTCAATGGCGAGAGCAGTGAGTTCATCATGGAAATCCCGCCCATGCGGCGACCGAATCTCTCGAACGTCGTCGTCAAGACCGTCGGTCGATTGGATTGGTATCTTCGGGAGGTCATCCCACTATTCATTCTTGGGACCGGAATTCTCTTCCTTTTAGATAAGGTTCATCTCTTGCAGTTGCTTGGGCAGCTCGGTGAACCGCTGGTCACGGGTTGGCTGGGATTGCCCAAAGAGATGGCGAATGCCTTTCTCATCGGTTTCATGAGACGGGACTTTGGTGCGGTGTACATCTTGGATGCTGCCACCGGCGCTCAGCCGCTGCTGTCGCCGCACCAGATCTTCGTGGCGATGGTTACGATCACGCTGTTCATGCCGTGCATCGCCAACTTCTTGATGATTGCCAAGGAGCATGGCCTGAAGATCGCGTGGGGGATGGCCGCGTTTATCTTCCCATTCGCGTTCTTCGTGGGCGGCGTATTGAATCATTTGGGCAGATGGCTACTGAATACCTGAGCTGTGCGCTTTGCGGATTCGAATTCGAAAGAACGGACACCCTCTGCGTTCACGGTTGCCCGTTGGGGGCGATGTGCAACCTGATTCGCTGTCCAAGCTGTGAGTATGAGTTCCCCCTCCCCCTGACGTCCCCATCGAAGCCTTCCTGGCTGCAGCGAATATTCAGACGGGGGAACGGAGAGCGTGCCGATCTGCCGGAGGGCGTCCGCACCGTGCGAGAGATGAGAGGTGGTGAGCGTGCCAAAGTTCTCTGCCTGGGCGGTGGGACCTCTTCACGCCACAACACGCTTGCAGTCTTTGGGCTCGTCCCGGGTGCAGAAGTGACGGTGGTGCAGCAGCGGCCGTCATGCGTCGTGCGAGAACTGGCGTTGGACACCGAAATCGCTCGCGATATTCTCGTCGGGTCTTCCGGATAGCGTTACCCACCAACCACAGGGCTTGCCCGCCGCCCGGCGCCGAGTTGCTAACCGTACGAATGCCGTAGCGGCTGCTGTCCGAAGATCTTCTCGCCGTCGAATCGTCCGTTCTCAATGAATATCTCCGAGATCCTGTAGCCAGCGGTGATGCTCCCCGCCATGAACACACCGGGGATATTTGTCTCGTGCGTATCCGGATTGACGGCGGGGCGGTCGTCCGCCGGGTCGATCTCTATACCGATGCGGCGGAAGAGGTCGGTATCCGGATGAAACCCAGTAAGTGCGTACACGCGATCCGCTGGCAACGCCTTCTCCTTCCCGCTGGATGTGCGGATGACGACGTGTCGCTCGTCGATTCGGGTCACCTGCGCACCGAGGTGTGCTTGGATCTCTCCTGCCGCAATGCGGTTTTCGATGTCAGGGCGGAGCCAGTACTTGACGCTTTTGCGGAATCGCTCTCCCCGGTAGACCAGCGTGGTCCGCGCACCGGCGCGAAACAACTCGAGCGCCGCCTCCACCGCCGAGTTCTTGCCACCGATCACGACGACGTCGAGGCCCAGCCCCCGGTGAGCTTCGTCGAAGTAGTGACTCACATGCGGGAGGTCCTCGCCAGGGACGTCGAGCAATTTGGGGTGGTCATAATAACCCGTTGCGAGCACCAGCCTGTCGCAGCGGAGTTCTTGCGACCCGTGGCTGTCGGCAATCTCACAGAGAATTCCCTGATCGTCGTGCTGTGCCCCGAGGAGCTTCGTGTACGTGCGAACCCGCAGCTGTTCGGTTCGCGCGACTCCACGGTAATACTTGAGGGCCTCTTCCCGCGTGGGCTTGGCCCCGGAGCAGGGGAAGGGGTGGCCTCCTATTTCCAGGAGCTCCGGAGTCGTGAAGAAGGACATCCCGACGGGGTAGTGGAGAACGGAGTTGACGAGTGCGCCGGCGTCGATGACCAGCGGATCGATCCCGCGGCGCCGGGCTGAGATGGCGCATGCTAGGCCGATAGGGCCCGCGCCGACGATGACGGTGTCTTCGGGCATATTGAGGGTGCTCAGGCTGTTGGGTTA
>JBDHFY010000072.1:0-16863 GCA_039590195.1 Gemmatimonadota bacterium
ACTGAAGCCACGACCGATTACTACGGAGGCATCGAATTCTTGGCCGTCCAGACAGAGCTGTGGAGTATGGCGGCCGTCATCATTGGCCGCTATGGGACGAGCTATCACCGGCCCGGAGGCGTGGACCATACGTTTGGGGCGGGCCTCTCACTGGATCGTTTGCTCCATTTCAACGGCGCCTTGATTAATGAGCGCGCGTACGGCACTGGATCGTGGCGATCTGTGTTGGATCTCGAACTCGCTGTGGGTCGGTACTCCATCGCCTTTGCCAGGGCGAGCGGGCTCAACGAACTCGGCGCCAACTACAGAGTAGGCCTTGATGTGGTGTTTGCACGATGAACCTCCTCGATCTCACCCCATTTGACGCACACCGCACGGTGTCGGCGTGGCTCGCCGAGCGCGGAGATCCGGCGTATCGCGTGCGACAGATCGCACCCCGCCTCTGGCAGCGACCCGTCAGTCAATGGAGTGAAGCGACCGATTTGCCCCGAAGTCTCATCGATGCACTGGAGACGTCGTCCCCCATCTGCCACCTCACGCCATGTGCCCGTGAGACGTCGAGCGACGGCACTATCAAATTTCTCTGGACACTGCCCGACGGCCTCGCCATCGAATCGGTGTGGATACCAGAGGGGAGAAGGCGTCGGACACTGTGCATCTCGTCACAGGCCGGGTGCGCGTTTGGGTGTCGGTTCTGCGCGACGGGTCGCATGGGGTTTCAACGCCACCTCGCGCCATGGGAGATCACCGGCCAGGTGCGGGAGATGTTGCTCGACACAGAATTCGGAAGGCCCACGAACGTCGTGTTTATGGGGATGGGTGAGCCACTTCATAACTGGCCGGCGCTGGACGTCGCGCTCACCACACTCAACGACCCGCTCGGATTCGGAATCGGCGCCCGTCACATTACAGTGAGCACGGTTGGCCTATTGCCGCAACTCGCTAAGCTGGCGGGGCGACCCGAACAGTTCCGCCTCGCCGTATCACTCCACGCGTCGACGAGTCAACGCCGAGAGCGTTTGATGCCGGTCGAACGCAAGTACAACCTCACCCGACTCATCGGCGCCCTGCACACTTTCGCGCGGCGGGTGACGTTGGAGTACGTAATGATCGAGGGGGCCAACGATTCGACTGAAGACGCCACGGCGCTGGCGGAGATCGCCAAACCGTTAGGGGCGATGGTGAATTTGCTTCCTCTTCACCCGGGAGGAGCACCAGCATTGGCACCGTCGAGCTCGGATGTCATGCGGGCATTTGAGGGGAGGCTGCGCGCCCTCGGGGTCAACGTGATGCTGCGCCGGAGCCGGGGCTTGGATATCCAAGCGGCGTGCGGTCAACTACGGGTCGAGACGTCTGTCGGGCGCGGCGTCGCGCCCGAGGATGACGGTGACATCTAGCAGCAACCGTGGATCGGGTTCGATGGTGACCCGCCCAACCCCAACGGCCTCCCGTACCACACTGGCCACGGTAGAATCCACACCCCGGACGATGATCATCGTGGAATCCTGGTCGGACACGTCCGCCGTTCCGAAGAACACCACGTCGATACCCTTGGCTCGCAGGCGGCGGGTCATTTCACGCGCCAGCCCATCCACATCCGTCCCGTTCAACACCTCGACCGTGATCCGGCGACCCTCGCCCGGGATGTGGGGGCCGCCGCGTTCTTCACTCCAGGCACGGGAGAGCCACCACACCCCGCCGCCCAGGAGAAGCACGACCACGAGGCTACTGATCAACCTGACTGCAAAACGGCGTTCCAAAACTCGGAGCTCTCCATCCACACGGGTAGGTTGGACCGCAGGTTCCACACCAGACGCTCTCGCACCACGATGCGCAGAACCTCCACTGGATCCGTGGGCACGCGCGCAGCCAGGTCGGCCCGCTGTTCGTCCTCAGAGGATCGTTCCGGCTCAAGATAATCGGCCATGTACAGCATGCGACCCGCGTCGTCCCACCCCGCGTAGCCCACGGAATGGAATCGCACAGCGTCCAACACTCCGCGGTCGGTCTCGCCGTGTTCCTCCGCGACCTGCGCGGCGGCAGGGCCGTGATACAGCGAGGGCGTGCTCCAGCGCGCCCCGGACCACCGCGCCAGGTCGTCCCGGGGTGCATCCCGCAACGCGTCGTGAAGGTAGGCTGCTCGCACCCAGCGGTGGCCCTCAGCCGGCGGTCTTCCCATCGAAACTGCCCAGGCCTCGACCAGCCCAGCGACCCGTCTGATGTGTGCTCGGCGATGCTCCTCGACCTGCGCCCATGGCGGCAGCCCGTTCTCGGACCCTGGCGCGAGCGTCTTGGGCAACAGCTCGGCCAATTCTCGCTGCCAGAATCCCCGCCGCGCCAACTCCGGATGCGGAACAACGAGGTCCGGTTCGTTGACCACGCATTCTCCAAAGCGGACGATATCCAAATCCAGTGTGCGCGGACCCCAACGATCGGCCCGCTCACGACCCGCTCGCTGCTCGCCGGCCCGACACACCTCGAGAAGCTCCCGGGGTGAGAGTTCCGTTTTCAGTAATGCCATTTGATTCAGGTATGGACCTTGATCTGGCGGACCGAGAGGAATGGTCTCCTCGATGGAACTTTCCTCGACCACCGTGGTGTTGGCGCTCGCAGCGAGAAATGACCTCCCGGATGCGAGGTGAGCCTCACGGTTTCCGAGATTGGAGCCGAGCGCGACGAATGCCCATTCAGGCATCGGCGTCGCTTCGGCTTCGCTCCAGCACAACCTCTACGTAGTCCAGCGGTCCCTCGATAGGCACGTGGGGCTTCCGGGCAGCCACCCAAACCTGCTCGACCTTGTCCATGGCCAGGGTTCTCGCTGCGATCTTCTCGCAGAGGGCCTCGAGGAACTGATGGTGGCTCTTCCCCACCGTATGCGCCACCAGCTTGTAGAGGTCCCGGTAGTCGAGGAGGCTCTCGGGCGAATCGGTCTTGCCGACATCATGGAGCGAGAGTCGCACGGTCAGGTCCAGCTCCAGCGGCTGTGGTACGTGTCCTTCGTGCGGCAACAGCCCGACACACGTGTGGAAGCGCATGCCTTTGAGAGAGATCCTGTCGCGCGCCGGCGCGGCCGGAGGTCCCGTGGAAGAAGTGTGTGCGGTCATAGACTCCTGCGCGAGGTGTCGCCCGCCGCGAAGCGGTGCGTGATTTCGGCCAGCATCTTGGCCACCGATTCGAGCTCCCCCGTTGCTCGACCCATGTCGTCCAGGCGGGCCGCCACGTCCGCGGCTCGTTGGATGACCTCCTCGACGTCCTCGCGGTTTCGTGACGAGATGTCGGCCACGGCGTTGATACGATCCCGCAACCCGGCAATGGCGCCGCCTTGGTCTTCGGCGGTCCCCGCGATTCGCTCCGCGTGATCCGTGGCATCGACGGTCGCGGTGACGATGGAATCGAGTGCGCCGAGACCTTCTGTGCTCACCTGCTCCACACCGGCGACCGCCACCTGCCCGCGGCGCATTTGCTCCACGACCTCGCCGAGCCGCATTTGCACGTCGGCGACGAGGTGTCCGGCGTCCACCGCGGCTTGGCCGCTCTGCTCGGCCAGGCGCCGGACCTCCTGCGCCACTACCGCAAAGCCTCTCCCGTGCTCACCTGCCCGCGCCGCCTCAATGCCGGCGTTGAGGGCGAGCAGATTCGTCATGGCCGCCAACTCACGAATCGACGCGATGAACCGCACGATGCGGCGGCTGGCCCGCTCGAGTTCACTGACCTTGTCGGAGCTCTCGCTCACAAAGCCTTTCAGAACCACCAGCTTCTCAATGGCGTCGCGGATCGTCTCCTGGTTTCGCTGCGCGACCTCACGCGCGGCACGGCTCGCCTTCGCGGCCTCCGCACCCTCCCCCACCACGTTCTTGGTGGTTTCGCCGAGGATCTCCGTTGCCGACAGTCCGCTCGCGACCTCGCGATCCTGCTGGGACAACCCCTCCCCGATCGCCCCACTGGAGTCGGTCATGGCCGCCACGGCTGCGCGGAGCGCTTCGGCGGCCAGACCTAGGCTTCCGACCTCCACGCCGATCCGCTCAACGGTGTTCACGAGCGGCCGGCGGAGATCCGCGATGTGGACCACCGTGGCAACGCGCTGCGCACAGGCATCCACCAGCATGAGCTGGTTGCGTCCGTATTCCCGGCGCTTGTGGCTCTCGAGTTCCATCGTTCCGATCACGTCCGAGCCCAACCGCAACGGGTGAACAACGAGGCTCCGGACGGAGCCGGGGAACTTGGCTTGCGGCAGATCGCGATCGGCGTCGCCGATGACGACCGACCGACCCGTCTCGAGCACCTGGGACCGCAAGGCCTCGAACGCCGGCGGCGGATCGCCACGACCACTCCTGCCGATCCGGCCCCGGTAGAGCATCGTGAACCCGCCGTCCTTGACCGCGTAAATGCGAAAATCGCCCCAATCCAGAATGCGATGGGCGAGGCGCTCGATCTGCACGAGCGATTCCTCCAAATTCGTGGCACCGACCAGCGTCTCCATCGCATGGATTTTGTTCATCTCCTCGGCTTGGATCGCTTCCTCGAGAATGCGTTTGATCATCACCCCAACGAGACCCACGGCCACGCCCACGAACGGCCACGCCAGCACCGGCAAGTAGACCACGGTCAGCACAACCGTGCTCGCGCCCAGCACCGTCAGGCCGTAGGCAATGATCTCGTAGCGCAGAATCAGTTGTCGCTCGTCCGCCCTGAGCTTCCGCCTGATGAGCAAGGTGAAGTAAAAGAGGAGGCGCGTAGCCGGGAAGTATGCGACGGCGAACAGAAAGAGCGCCGGAAGGGCTTCACGTGAGAGAGCGGTCTCGGCCTCGGTCAGGACCATGGCCGTCGCAAACACACCGTACCCGGCGAACAGGCCCAGCACCTCGCGACCCGTGTTCACCTGTGCGGCGCGATAGTGCTTCTTGACCAACCCCCAATCGCCCCCAAACGTCCCAATGGCCAGTGCCAGCGCAGCCGGCACCGGTCCAACCAAGAGGGCGCCTGAGAGGGTGATCATCCCGCTACTGGAGAGGTACGAATACTTCCCCACGGCCGTATTCTGCGTGCGCAATACGGCAATCCCGATCGTCAGCGCCACCACAGCGAGCCAGTGACCAATCCAGCTTGTGTCCAGAACCAGGGCGACGAGAAGAGAGAGTGGACCGACGACCGACAGTCCCGTCGTGAACCACCGGCCGAGCTGGTTGGATGTCACGTTCCTCATGCGCTCATGCGGTGCTCACAGGTCACACAAAGTAATCCGCCGGATTGATGGCATATTCCGACGGATCGGCAACCCGGACGACCGAACGGCGGAAGCCACCCTGCTCGTCGGTCTCCGCGAGATCCACCAAAGGGCCTTCCTCGAGCCGGTTCCCGTCGGCCCGCAGCACGATGCGGACCACCGGCCGGTTGAGGTGTGTCGAACTGGGATTCACGGTGTGCGTCATGGCGATCTCACCCGAGTCGAGCACGAGGCAGGTGCCCACCGGATAGATGCCGACGAGGTTGATCAACTCCTTCACGAGCACGCGGTCGTATCCGCGACGGGGATTCGCCCACATCTCGCGCAACACCTGATCCGGCTGAATGGGCACGGTCTGGTAGCTGCGTCGGGTGGTGGCGGCGTCGAAGCCATCCGCCACGGCAATGATCTTGGAATACAAGGAAAGCTGGCGCGAGCGCTTGGGCGTGGGGTACCCGGTCAGGTCGATTTTCATGTGGTGCTCATAGGCGCCGATGATGCCGCGGTATGGCAAGTCCCCGCCCGTGATGAACTGAAACTGCGTCAGGGCTCCGAGCCACGGGTGCGCCCGCATGACCTGCCACTCGTTCTCGTCCAGCCCGGAGGTCTTGTTGAGCACCTCCACAGGCACACGGTTCTTACCCACGTCATGAAACAACGCGGCCAACCCCAGATCGTAGAGCTGAAGCTTGGTCAGGCCCAGTCGTTTGCCGATTGCTACGCTGAACGTGCACACGTTCACCGAATGCGTGAACGTGTATTCGTCGTAGTCCCTGATGGTGGTCAAACCGAGGATCGATGTCTCGTTGGTCAGCACCTGATCGACAACGCCCTGGACGGCACGCTTCACCTTGTTGGCGTTCGCGGTCCGTCCCATGCGCACGCTGTTGACGATCTCTTTGGTGACGGCTACTGACCGTTCGTACGTGCGCTTCGCGACTTCCTTCGCAGAATCATCGTCAGGCTCCTCGGTCTCCGGTGGGGCCTCAACGGTCAGTCCCGTGACCCCCGAGCGCTTGAGGTGCTCCTGGAACTCGGTGAGTATGGTCGGGCTCGGTTCCCGCGCTGAGAAACTCACGAACGTCGAGATGAACTCTTGCCATTCGTTCCGCTGGACGGTTTCGCCGACATGCAGCCCCCCAACTCCGACTATCGAGAGCACATCACGCAACTCGCTCAGTTGCTCATCGACGTCGAGCCGCAGCCGCATGGCGTTGACGAACATGAATTCCCCTGCGACCCGTACCTCGAGTTCGGCCTCCTTCAGATGTAACACGGCGGCGGCTTTCGCGAGATCGTCGAACGCTCGCTGCGTTTGCTCGTTTTCCATCGGATAGAGCTTCACACTGCGAAACGTCGTATGGAGCGCTCGCAGGAATACCCGACCGGCCTCCCGAACGCCGCTGCTTTCTCCCGGCTCAGGTCCGGCCACACGCGATGGGTGCCGTGGGTCAGCTGCTCCAGTCATCTCAGTTCTTCTCCCGAAGAGCCTGGTGAATGGCATTCCGCACCAGAGGATCGCGATCGTCCTTCGCCCCTTCCAAGAAGGAACGCGCCTCCGGTGTGGCAATCTTCCCCAGCGCCATCGCGGCGCACGCGCGCATTTCGCCGTCTGCCTTGCGCTTCAGAAATCCTTTGGGGCGAAGCATGGCCACCAGCTTCTCGATGCCCGCCGGACCCACCAGCAATCCGAACGCCTCGAAGCGCGCTTTCTTTTCGATGAGGTCTGCTCCCTTCAGCGCGTTGTCAGACAAGAGTGCCTCAATCCTCGCCAGGGCCCCGTGATGGCCGTGGGTCCCGATACCCCGCACGGCCGCGACCCGGACCTCACGACGCTCATCCCCCAAGGCCTTCTCCAGGTGGGCCATGGCATCAGGCGTTCCGATCTCCACCAGCGCCTGGGTCGCCTCCAGCCTGACTTTTCCATCCGCGTGATCGAGCAGACTCGCCAGCTCCGGCAAAACCAGCTGCAGCTTCAGAAGCTTGCCCAGTCGAATGGCTTCGATCAGCCCCGTCGACCGCTGGTCCCTGAGAGCCGGCACCAACGCCGACGGGCTGGCTTGAACGACTCGCAGGATCGCCTGGTGAAGCCGCCTGCGAACCAGTTCGTTGTGGAGACCGTGCAGCCGGGCGAGACCGGTGGGAACGGCGGAAGGCTGCAACTGGCCAAACAACTGCTGGAGCTGCTCGTCCGTGGGCGCTTCCTCCACCACGTTGATGGTTTCGAGAAGCTGCGTGAGTGTTTCCGGCTGAGAGAGTGCGCGCGGCACAACCTCCAACGCTTGCTGCTGTTCCGCCGTCAACCTTTCGGCTTGCTCTGGCACCACCGCGAGGTCCGCAAACAGACATGCCACCGTTCGGAAATCACCCTTGGCGACAAAATGCGAGACCAACATCTCCAACGTCGACGTCACCTCCTGACGAGTGTCCGTACCCGGCTGCAACTCGTAGATGTCGTACAGGACGGCGACGACGTTCGATGGCAGATCCTGCTCATACTCGCGCCTGATCTCGCGGTCGAGGTACTCGAGGTCCTCTTCCGTCAGGACATACAGGCTGGGAGCCTCGGTGTCGTCCAGGGAGACCACGGTTGGCCCCTCCTCGGGCGCCGGGGCCAGGGGCGTGGGAGGGGGTTGCGGCGGTGCCGTGCTCTTCTCCAGACGGGGGACGCCCTCATCGGCGAGTTCCTGCACTTCGTACTGGATCTTCTGAAAGTCCGCTTCCCACAGGAGCGTCAGCAAATCGTCTTCGGCGCCCGCGGGGAGAGTCCGGGCTTTGTGCAGGATGGAAAGGAACTCGACGATCTCCTCGCCTTCGACACCGGGGAACAGCTTCAACAATCGAACGCCGTCTTTGAACACCATCCAAGCCAGGCTTTCAGATCTCTCCGGGTTCTCGTAAACGACTTCCTCCTCCCACTGGAACTCCGTCTCCGTCACTTCCAGGCTCAACTCGTCCATGGAGTCCCAGACGGGCCGGAACCCCTCGCGGATATTACTGAGCGCCTGCTGGTAGATGGGGTTGTTGGGGAGGTACAACTGCAACACTCGCAGGCCCTTGGACAGGGTCTGGAGCAGTTCTTCCACGATGGGTGGATCGACGTTCGGTTCGGAAGCGGTTTGCTGACTCACACCAGCTGCCCCCCAAATGGGCGCGCGCCTATGCCCGGCCCCACACAGACGTCGCTAGGTGTCATTAGTGTCGTGAGTTACCCAATATAGGCGCCGCCATGTCGCCGGGTGGCCGGGTGGCCGTGGCTGACCTGGGGGAGCCGCTCCAATAATACTTAACTCACGCTGTGACAACAAGATAGCTCAGCATCGAATTCGACAGAGTGAGCTATCTCACACCTCAGGTCTCACAGTGAACCCGAACAGTACCGATGAGGACCGGCGGTACCTTCTGGGCGGTGGATCTGCTAGCGGCGGAACTTTCAGGCTGAGCCCACCGGACGATGGGAGGATGGGATGGTGACCAGCGGATTAACAGGGAACGACCCCACCCCGCATCAACGCATCTGCTGCCAAATCCTGCCAGGCGGAGGAGAACAGACATCCAGCCGTTGCGGTTCGGGAAGTATTCGGGTATACTGGTTTCGGCATCCCTTCGGTACGCTCCAGGAGACGGTCATGCCCCCGACAACCAGGCGACAAAGAGAGATACTCGACTATCTCAAGACGTACATAACGGACCACCAATACGCTCCGTCCTTCGACGAGATCGCCCGGCACTTTTCGTTCAATTCCCTTGCAACGGTCCACGAGCATCTCACAAATCTCGAACACAAAGGCCTGATCCGTCGGGCTCACAATGAGAGCCGGGGCATTGAAATCGCCCCGGAACCCGGACAGGCCGGGGCCACGGAGTTGCCGCTGCTGGGATGTGTGGCGGCGGGCGCGCCCATCGAGGCCATCAGCACGCCTGAGACGATTGCCGTCCCCAATGACCTGGTGCCGCGGCGCGGCTCGAGTTATGTGCTGCGAGTAACCGGCGAATCCATGATCGACGAGCACATCATGGACGGTGACCTCGTCGTCGTGCAGAGCCGCAAGGCCGCCGAGAACGGCGAGACGGTCATCGCCCTGGTGGATGGGACATCGGCCACGGTGAAACGGATCTATCGTGAGGCGGGCGGCTGGGTGCGGCTGCAGCCAGCCAACGAGAAGGTCGCGCCGATTCGGGTCCATGAAGACAATCTGGTGATCCAGGGAGCGGTTGTGGGGGTCATTCGGAAGCTGTAGGCGCGTTGGGGGCGAGACACGCTGGGCCTTACACCTGCCCACCCTGCAACTCCTTGCCCCGCTTGTGGATAGACTGATCGCATCGTACGTTTTCGGCCATGTCGGGCCATCCCCACTACGCCATCCTCCAGTACCACGGCCGGGACTTCTGCGGTTGGCAACGCCAGCGCAGTGAGCGAACCGTCCAGGGGGTGCTCGAGGATGCTCTCGAGCGTCTCATGGGCCGGCACGCGGTCACTCACGCGGCCGGGCGAACCGATGCCGGGGTTCACGCTCTCGGGCAGGTGGTGAGCTTCGAGGCCCCCACACCGTGGGAGGCGGAAAAGCTCAAGAGAGCCTTGAACGCCACGACCCCGTCCGACTTGTGGATCGCCGAGGTTGGCCGGGCCCGTCCGGGTTTCCACGCCCGCAAAGACGCGATGGCGCGGCGCTACTGCTATGTAGTAGGGTGTGACCCGGCGGCGGCCTCCCCCTTTCGGCGAGAATGCGAGTGGGATCTCGCGCGGCCGCTCGACCGCGACGCGCTGGTGGCCGGCGCCGCGGTCTTCATCGGCGAGCACGACTTCCGGGCCTATTCCACTGTTGGGCCGGAGAAGCCTCACCACCGCTGCCGCATCGCCGTCGCCGAGTGGCATGAGCGACCCGGAGGAGAAGGGTTTATTTTTACCATCGAAGCGGACCGGTTTCTGCACAGAATGGTGCGCTTCCTTACCGGAGCGATGGTGGAGGTCGCGCTCGGTCATCGTCCTGGGGAGGATCTGACTCGGCTCCTGCAACTCAGCAACAACAGCGAAGCGAGTCCGCCGGCACCTCCCAAGGGACTCTACATGGTCTGCGCCCGGTACCCTGACTCCTGCTTTGGACATGGCACATGAAATTCTTCCTCGATACCGCCGACATCGGTGACATCCGGTGGGCCGCGCAGGCAGGCCTGATCGATGGCGTCACGACCAATCCAACACTCCTTTCCAGGGTCGCGGGTGACCTCGACCCAGAGGATGTGTTAAAGGAGATATGCTCGCTCGTGGAGGGCCCTGTGAGCGCCGAGGTCGTTTCGGTCGAGGAAGACGGGATGTATGCCGAAGCCCAGGACCTCGCCAAGCTGGCTGACAACATCGTCATCAAGATCCCGATGATTGAGGCGGGGATGCCGGTGGTCCGCCGGCTGTACGCGGACGGATGCAGCGTCAACGTGACGCTGTGCTTCACATCCATGCAGTGCCTCATCGCCGCCAAAGCGGGCGCGGCCTACGTCTCACCCTTCATTGGACGGATTGACGACGTCAGCCAGGATGGGATGGACGTGATCCGGGAAGCTCGCACGATTTTTGACAACTACGACTTCGGGACCGAGATTCTCGCGGCGTCGATCAGACATCCGCGGCATGTGGCGGAGGCGGCCATGATCGGCGCTGACGTCGCCACGATGCCCACGGCGGTGTTGAGAAAGTTGCTCCACCACCCACTCACCGATCGAGGATTGGACCAATTCCTCAGCGACTGGAAGAAACTCCAAGCGCCATCTCAGGCGAGCGTTTGATTCTCCTGATCGCCCTGACACTCGCAGTCAGCGCGGGGTGCCGCGAAGCCACTCCGGAAACCCCGCTGTCTTCGGAATCCGACAGCCGGCCGGTCGTGGCTGAGCCCGCTCCCTGGTTCCGGCAGGACACTCTCCGGCAACTTCAAAGCGCCCAGATCACTGACGCGCGCCGGTCGGCCATCGCGGAGGCAGCCCAGCGGGCAAGCCCCGCCGTGGTGAGCGTGAACGTGACTCGACGGCAGCGGCAGGTGGTGCGCAGTTCGTTCTTCGATTTTTTCGCGATGCCCAGGGAGTACGAGCGGCTCGTTCAGGGGGTGGGGTCCGGATTCATCGTCTCGTCGGACGGCCTCGTCATCACGAACCAGCACGTCACCGAGGGCGCGGAGCAGATCATCGTGACGACACCGGCGGGAGTGGACTACCCCGCCGAGTTGCTGGGCGAGGATCCGCTGACTGACATCGCGGTGGTGCAGATCGACGCGGAAGATCTGCCAGTCATCCCCCTTGGGACCAGTCAAGACCTCACGATCGGCGAGTGGGTCGTGGCTATTGGCAATCCGTTCGCCTACCTGCTCGGGAATTCCGAGCCCACCGTGACTGCAGGCGTGGTCAGCGCCGTCGGTCGCAACCTTCTTCCGTCTGGCAATCAGACGGGAGTCTACGTGGGCATGATACAGACCGATGCCGCCATTAACCCGGGTAACAGCGGCGGCCCGCTGGTGAACGCCATAGGTGCGGTCGTCGGGGTCAATTCTTCAATATTTACGAGTTCCGGTGGGTCTGTGGGGATCGGGTTCGCGATTCCCATCGAACGAGCGTTGCGCGTCGCCGATGAGTTGCGACGCTACGGCGCCGTGCAGCGCTCCTGGACTGGCGTGGAAGTTGTCAATACCGAGGACCTGCGGGCGTGGAAGAGGGTCGGCGGCTTGGAGGTCGTTGATGTGGCCCAGGACAGTCCGGCCTCCCAGGGGGGGCTCCGTCAGGGAGACGTGCTGGTCTCCGCCATGGGACGCCCGTTGCGAACGTTCCTCGACTGGGAAGCCGTGAAGCTCGACGTCAGCCCGGACGACACCCTCGACGTTGTCTACACCAGACGTGGACGCGAACGCCGCGGGAACCTGGTCGTGCAATCGCTCCCCACCACCCAGGCTGAGCGGATCTCGGTGCTCGGGGACATCGAGCTGATAACCATTACGGCGGCGATTCAACAGGAACGGGACTTGTCCCGAGACTTCGGGGCGTTGATCTACGCGATTGGCGATGCGGCGTCGCGCGCTACCGGCCTGCGTGAAGGCGACGTCATCCTGCAACTCAACCGTAGCCGCATCACCGAAGCCGAGGAGGTGGAAGAGATCCTACGCCGGGCAGCAGGGAGAAACGCGATCCGCGTTTACTTCGAGCGAAGTGGGAGGGTACGCATTACCGACTTCTACGTCCGATGACCGATTCCGAACGGTACCAATCGCCTCTCGGCAGTCGGTACGCGTCCCCGGCTATGCAGCGCCTGTGGAGCGCCAAGCAGCGGGCCGGGTTGTGGCGTCGGCTGTGGCTTGCCCTGGCAGAGGAGCAGCGCCAGCTGGGGCTGGACATCCCCGAACAGGCCCTGGCCGAGATGCGCGCCAACCTGGACACGGTAGATCTCGACGAGGTGCGTCGCTACGAGCACCGTTTGCGGCACGATGTCATGGCGCACATCCACCAATTCGGCGACCAGGCGCCCACCGCCCGGCCGTTCATCCATCTCGGAGCAACCAGCGCCTACGTGACTGACAACGCGGAGCTGATCGTCATGCGGGACGGAATGCAGTTGCTCTTGGGCCGACTGGCCGCATTGCTTCGCGTACTTGGCGATTTCGCCACCGCACAGCGTGCTCTTCCGACGGTCGCGTACACACATTTCCAACCAGCTCAACTCACGACCGTCGGCAAGCGTGCGACCCTTTGGCTCCAGGACTTGGCCATGGATGCTGGAGCACTGCGTGACGCCGTGGCCTCGCTCCCATTCAGGGGATGCAAGGGCACCACAGGAACGCAGGCTAGCTATCTCGAGCTGTTCTGTGGAGACCGTGACAAGGTCGCAACCTTGGATGAGCGCGTCGCCGGCGCCTTCGGTTTCTCCCACTCCATTCCCGTTAGCGGCCAGACCTATACGCGCAAGCTCGACAGCCGCGTCCTCGACTTGCTGGCCGGTGTGGCCCAGTCGAGCTCCAAGTTCGCGACAGACCTCAGATTGCTGCAGCACGAGGGTGAAGTGCTCGAGCCGGTCGAGACCGAGCAGGTGGGTTCCAGTGCGATGGCCTACAAGCGGAATCCGATGCGGTGCGAGCGAATCTGCGCCCTCGCCCGTTACCTCATATCGTTGCGGGAAAACACGGCACACACCGCGGCCACCCAGTGGATGGAACGCACACTGGACGACAGCGCCAACCGTCGCATGGTGCTTCCCGATGCATTCCTGGCGGCGGATGCGATCCTCATCCTGCTGACTAACATCTGCGCCGGGCTCGAAGTCCGGCCTGCCACGATCATGCGGAACGTACAGCGGGTGATGCCATTCATGGCAACGGAGCGCTGGCTGATGTTGGGCGTAACCGCCGGAGGAGATCGCCAGGAACTCCACGAGGTCATCAGAAGAGCCAGCCGGGCGGTCAATGAAGCCATGGAGTCAGGCGCGGAAAACGATTTGCTTGATCGACTGGCCGGCCACGAGGCCTTCGCCATGGTCGATCGGGACGCCCTCCAGGCCGAGCTGGAGCCGACGCGATATGTGGGATGCGCACCTGACCAGGTCACGCAATTCGTGCGAGATGTCCTCGACCCCCTGCTACAATCCCTGAGCCGCTTCGAGACGGAAGATGAAGCCGAGGTGACTGTATGACGACGCCCCCGCCCCCGCACCCAATGCCACTCACCGCGAGCACTCTGCCCCTCCCGTTGATCCGCCAGGGAAAGGTGCGCGAGGTGTACGGCGTCGATGAAGAAGCGCTGCTCCTGGTCGCCAGTGATCGCATCAGTGCCTTTGACATCGTTCTCGACCAGCCGATTCCCACGAAGGGGGCCGTCCTCACGCAGATGAGCGCCTATTGGTTTCACGCGCTCGCTTCCATCACGCCCAGTCATTATCTCACCACGGACGTTGGGGACATTATCGCTCGAGCTCCGGCTCTCGAGGGATACGAAAGTGCCATCGCGGGTCGCGCGATGCTCGCACGTCGAACCACTCCCGTACCCTTCGAGTGTGTGGTCCGCGGCTACCTTTCCGGGTCGGCGTGGAAGGAATACCGAACCCATGGCACGCTGGCAGGAGAGGTGCTTCCGGGAGGGCTCGTCGAGAGCCAACAGCTCGACCGTCCGCTGTTCTCACCGGCCACGAAGGCGGAATCGGGCCACGACGAGAACATCACCTACGGCCGTTTGGTTGAGGGCCTCGGCAACGAGTTGGCCGAGAGCTTACGTAGACTCAGTCTCGCACTCTACCTTGCGGGCCGAAAACGAGCGGCAGAACGTGGGATCATCATCGCCGACACCAAATTCGAATTCGGGAAGACCGCGGAGGGTGAGTTGCTCCTGATCGACGAGGTGCTAACGCCCGATTCTTCACGGTTCTGGCCGGCGGATGATTACCAGCCCGGACGATCGCAAAAGAGCTTTGACAAGCAGCCGGTTCGGGATTACCTGGACGGGTTGCGTGCAGCGGGATCGTGGGACGGTCAGCCGCCCGCTCCGTCCCTCGAACAGGAGATCGTCCAGAGCACCAGCGCTCGCTACCTCGAGGCGTACGAGCGGATCACCGGTGAGGCTCTGCCGAGTACTCCATGAAGCTGGCCCCGGAAGGATTGCCGTTCGTCGCTTGCGGGGTGGCGGTACTCCTCGCTTTGCTCGTCGGCGCGTGGCTCGGCGGATCCAGCTGGTGGATGCCTCTGGGTTTGTGGACGCCGGTGGCGTTCTGGGTACCGTGGTTTTTCCGGAACCCCGATCGCGACGGGCCGCGGGGGCCCGAACTGGTGATTGCGCCGGCGGACGGAAAGGTCGTGGGCGTCGTCGAGGTCAGCGAGCCAGACTATCTCTGCGACCGAGCCGTGCGAGTATCGATCTTCATGAACGTGTTCAACGTTCACGTGAATCGGCATCCCATCGACGGGGCCGTGGAGCATCGAGACTACCGTCCTGGGAAGTTCTTCAATGCGACCCTGGACAAGGCCAGTCAATACAACGAGCAGATGTCCCTCGGGATCCGTGGGCTGCGTGGGGCGATCCTGGTGCGGCAGATCGCGGGACTCATCGCCCGGCGCATCGTGACCGACCCCGCCATCGGCGACGCGGTACACCAGGGCGGACGGCTCGGCCTCATCCGATTCGGCTCTCGCGTGGATACGTTCGTGCCGGTCGATACCCGTGTTGAGGTGCAGGTCGGTGACCGGACAGCGGCTGGATCAACAGTTTTGGCGCGGTGGCCCCAATGAGAAGAATGCGCATGCGTCGACCGGCTGTCGGCCGAGTCGTGATCGTCGTTCCCAGCCTCTTCAGGACTCTCGGCCCGTATGAGCAAAACCGAGTCCCGGTTCGGTGGGGAGCTCGATTCGCTGGTCGACATCGTGAGCTTCGGTCTGGCCCCAGCCGTCCTCATGTATTTTCTCTTCTTGTCCACTCTGGGGCCATTCGCGTGGATGTTCTCCTATGCATTCGTCGTATGTGTGGCGCTTCGGCTTGCGCGGTACAACACGCAACGCGACGAGGAACACAAGGGCACGTTCCAGGGGCTTCCCTCGCCGGCGGCGGGCATGACCCTGGCCACGTACTACCCGTTCACCCAGACGACGTTTTATCAGAGTCAGCTCACGAACCTTCCCTGGTCCCTCATTCTCATCTTTCTCATCATCGCCCTGAGCCTGGCAATGGTCAGTAACGTCGGATACGCTCGCCTCCCCCGGATCGGTCTCCGGACGTCCCGCGGGCTCCTCGGGCTCGCCGTCAACCTGACCGTCCTGTGGTTCGGCATATGGCGCCGGGATATCTTCTTCTTCCCGCTCGGCATGGCGTACGTCTCGTACGGCCTGGGCCGGTGGGCGGTCCTGGCCTTCCTGGAGCGCAGCGACGAGGAGGAGGCCGGCTTGGAGCCTCCTCAGTCACTGACCCTGCACGAGGTCTCCGAATCCGGGCTCGACCGTGAGATCGACGCGCGCCACGGCGGTGATGGATGACACGGTTTGGTCCTCCAAGAGGTATTATGCCTAGGGCCTGGCGGTCGACCCCCGGGCCATGTATCGAGGCCTACACCTTCTTTGGATCGGCAACCCGCCGACCGCAGATGCTATCTTTCATCCGAGGTGTTTGAGGTGGCGGGCGTCGGACTCTTACGAGGAGGTTCGCAATGAACTGGCGCTCTCTCGCAGCTGTTGCGATTCTGGCGGCGACGGTCGCCGGGTGCGACATTCCCGTCGAGAAGATCCCCTTTATCGGCAACAAGCTGGCTCCAGCTGACACGACAGCGACGGACTCGGTGGTCACCGAAGCACCGGGCGACACGGCGGCCGCTCAAGAGGACCAACCGGACTCGGCACTTCAGGCCGCCGAGCCGCCGCCGACGCCGGTGGCGCAGACCCCTTCAACCCCGCGTCAGCCGACACGGCCGCCGCCCCAGGTGGCGACCTTCGGTGAAGAGCCATGGTTTCCGACGGATACCGGGACCGTCGCTCCGGGCATGACGGAGGACCAGGTCGTGCAGCTGTGGGGTGAACCGGTGACAGACCGGTCAATGGGCGGTTGGACCTACATGTATTTCCGCAACGGGTGCGAGCAAAGCTGCGGGACCTTCGACGTGGTCTTCTTCCAGAACGGACAGGTGGTGGACGCCGTCG
>JBDHFY010000073.1:0-22927 GCA_039590195.1 Gemmatimonadota bacterium
AGTCAGCATCGGGATTGCATCGCACCTGGTGCTCGATCTGTTGACACACCAGCCGGACATCCAGCTTGCGCCATTCGTCTCTGACCCGAAACTGGGCCTCGGGCTCTACGGGGCGGCACCACTCGTCGCATTCGCGTTCGAGCTAGGCTTCGGGGTCTGGTGCTGGTGGTACTACGGTGGGGGTAGGGCGTTGCTCGCAGCAATCGTCTTCTTCAACGTCGCCAACATCTCGATGTTCGCGGCGGCGATCCCGGGACCCGAAACCTGGCTCGCCCACCGACCCACATTGATTGCGACGCTCATCTTCGTGCAGATCGTGGCTACGCTCACGCTGGTCGGCTATTTGGCGCGAACACGCGATCTCTCGGCCGAACCAGCTCCGCTCACTGGATCGACGGCGTAGCGCCCTGAAAGCCGCAGGCTCGTCGAGGCTTTCTCCGCGCTCCCGGCAGGGTAGCGACGAGACCACCCCGTCTGTGGCCTCTCCATCCCCCAAGAGTGCGGGAGAAGTGAGAACGGAGGGAGCGAGTGATTGGCGATTGGAGACCGCAGACCGCAGATTTTACGATTGGGTTCGAGGCCCGAAACCAAATCGCCAATCGTTAATCGCCGATTTGCAATCTCAAGTCATGACCGGAGGACCCACATGGCTCACGAGGATCCCAACCGCAGAGCCTTCATCTCGACTCTCCTGAGCGGTGGCCTGGCGCTCCCGCTGCTGAAAACCGATACCGCGCTCGCCGGAGGACGCCTTTCTGGCCCCGCCAACCGCCCCCTCGTGGTGACCAGCAAGACCAACGCCTCGGTGCGGCAGGCCGTGACGGGCGCCGCTTGGGAGTTGTTGGAGGCGGGTAGCTCTGCCCTGGATGCGGCTGAAAAAGGCACCAACGTTTCCGAGCTTGACCCCCGGGACCGGACGGTGGGGTATGGCGGCGACCCGAACGAGGATGGCTTTCTTCAGCTCGATGCGTCGGTCATGAACGGGGCGGACGGCAACAACATCGGCGCCGTGGCGGCGTTGGAAAACATCAAGACACCCAGCTCGGTTGCCCGGCTCGTGATGGAACGGACCGACCACTGGCTGTTGGTCGGGAGGGGCGCTCTTCGCTTCGCGAAGATGCACGGGTTCAAAGAGGAAGACCTCCTGACGGATGAGGCACGACAGAACTGGCTACACTGGAAAGAAACGCTGAGTGATCGGGATTACTACTTCCCTCCGAGAGATCCCGAGAAGCCGGAAGGTGGCGGCACCATCAACCTCCTCACACTGGATGTGAATGGCGATATCGCCGGTGTCACCAGTACCGTCGGACACCACTTCAAAATAGTGGGACGCGTCGGCGACTCACCGATCATTGGAGCCGGCCTCTACGTGGACAACGACATCGGCGGAGCAGGAGCAACCGGCCACGGGGAAGAGTGCGTCAAGATCTCAGCGAGCAGAATCGTCGTGGAGAAGATGAGAGAAGGCCTCTCCCCGACCGCGGCATGTCGTTCCGTTTGCGAAAGTGTGGCGTCACGGCACGACGGCCGCCCGATGTTCGGGTTGAAGCTGGTCGCCCTCAACAAGAACGGTGAATACGGATGTTGCGCCGTGCGGGGCCGTCTGGGAGAAGACGGCGCCGTCACCGGCCTGGGGTTCTGTGTCCAGGATGCGATGGGGCACCGCTTCGAACGCGGGGAGGCGCTGCTGCCACCGATGACTCAGGCTGAGCTGGAGGCCATTCCCTGGCGTTGACGTCGGAGCCTGAATCTCTTCTGGGGTCCGATTGTTGGTGACAGGTGCGCACCGTTTCGTGTACCGCGCGACGGGCCTTCGCGCGACTGAGGTGCCAAGTCCGCCAATCGGCGGCTCTCTGCGCCGTCCAGCGATCAATAGCGTTCCAGAACACCTCACATTGGTCGCCCGAGAGCAGTGCCGGGGCTCGGGCAACCAACTCGGGGATCGCATCTGCGTGCAACCGCACGGCGTACTCCAGATCCAACTCCGCTCCGGCCTCGGCGCGCGACAGATTGGTGCGCGCGATGACCGCATCCGGGTTCATGATGTTGAGGACCGCTAGGGTCGCAAAGCCCGTGGTGACCGCCCCAAACGCAAATCGGTTCCGCATCCCCCGCAGCACCGTGGCGCCGAAGAGTGCCAGCACGACACCGATCCAGATCATGAAGGCCATGGCGTAGAAGCGGTCCTGCGTCAAGCCGTATGCGTCCATGTAGAGCCGCATGCGCTGGACCGCCGACAACATGATCAAACCGATGAGCACGAGCAGCGTGGCGGAGAGCGCCTGGAAGCGCGTCACATTCCGCGGGTTGCGCTGGTCGAGTAACCACTCCGTCCCGAGCAGCACCGGTAACAGGAGCGTGGCAACCGTGACCAGCTCAAAGAAACCACCCCTGGCGTACTCGGCGTACGTGAGGCCCGCCGTTTCGAGAATCACCGCCTCGCCACCGAACAGGTAGCGGGCCTGCAGGCCCACGAACACCAGGAAGGTCAGGCTCAACGCTCCTAAAGGGATTCCCAGCTCGACGATGCCGAGTGCAGGTTTGTGCGGGGCCCTGGCGAGTGTCGTGCTTCCGAGTTTGAGGACCGGGTCGTTAGCCGTGGCGAGCGTGCGCAGGTATCCGGCCGAGGTCCAGGCGATGAATCCGGCCAGGAGAACGTGCGATGCAATAGTGGAGAAGTCCCAGTCCACCAATGACCGCACGATTCGCTCGAAGCCCGGGTCTGCCGACATCAACAGCCCACCGAACACCAACAGCACGGGAACGGCCAGCGCCACACCGACGGCGGCGGCTCTCGCCCGTCGGCCGTGGCGGGACATCTCGTGCCAGTGGACATCGTTGGGCGTCAACATCAATACTCCGCCGGCGGCGTTCACACCGCTGGCGGCGAGTCCCATGGCATAGTCGGTGATGCGAGCGAGGCGAAGTCGAACGCCGTGCAGTTGCAGCGCAGGGAGGGAGATGGCGCTGAGAATCGCGACGCCGTTCCAGAACCGGAGGAAGCTCGAGTCCCGCCACGCAAAGCAGAGGGCAAAGAAGATCACGGCAAGCAGGGGCCAACCCGTGATCTGCGGGCGGCCGTTCGCCGGCTCGGGGAGGAGGGCCCACCCGGCGGCGGCGGCCACCCCCACAAACAGCGGGAGATTGAGGCCCCACGGTGTGGCTCTGAACAGGGCATCGCCGAGGATTCCTAGGAGGGCAGCCAACCCTAGGATGCCGAGGCCCCGCTGGCTTGGCAGGCTCATAGGCACGGTCCGGTTTTGGTCTCGTCAATGTAAAGTACTTTGTAATACAAAGTCAATACAGGTAGCAGAACCCCGCTGACCGACTCGCCGCTAGATGCGACGAATCCTATCTTTCCCACCATGAACGAGATCACCTCCCGCCTCTCGGCCGCCCTCCCGACCGCTACACCGGCCAACAGGAGGAATTCATGAGTGCCAGCCCTGTGCGAAGCAGCCGATTCTATCGCGCCATCGGATCAGCTCTGATCTCGATGGCCCTCCTGTGTGGTACCGCAACCGCGTCCGCCCAACTCGTCCAACCCTCTGCCGACGCGCTCGCTGAACTGGACAGAAGAATTGAGGCCTATCTGGACGAAAACAACATCCCGGGAGGCCTCGTGGCGGTGGCCTCGAGAGGGAGGATTGTCCATCTGAAACCCTACGGAATGGCCAATGTGGAGCTGTCGGTGCCCGTGACAGACAGTACCGTGTTCGAGATTGGCTCCATCAGCAAGCAGTTTGTCTCCGCCGCCGTCATGCTCCTCGTCCAGGAAGACAGGCTCGAGCTGGACGACCCTATTCATCAATACCTGCCGAATCTCCCGAGCGAGTGGCTCGGCGTGACGGTGCGGCACTTGTTGACGCATACGTCAGGCATTCCCGACTACGAGGAGATCCGGACATACGATGTGTACGGCTTTCGCCTCACGCCGGAGGAAATCATCCAGATCGCACATTCACGCCCCATGGATTTTGCTCCGGGTGCAGGATGGTACTACAGCAACACAGGCTACTTCTTATTGAGCATGATCGTAGAGCGGATCGAAGGCCGCCCACTCGGCCAAGTCTTGCGGTCTCGCATCTTCGAACCGCTGGGAATGACGCAGACGCGCTTGGCGGATCCTGAGGCCATCATCCCGCACCGTGCTTCGGGCTATTGGGTTAACAAGGCCGGCGAACTGATCAACCGGCGTCCCACTGAGACGTCGTCGACCCTCGGGGCTGGAGGAATCCTGAGCTCGGCTCATGACCTGGTGAAATGGGACGAAGCGCTCTACGGAGATCAGCTCTTGAGCGCCGAATCCAAGGCGACCCAGGTTGCCGGATTCGTCGCGAACTTCTCCCGATTGCCGGAGCAGGAAGCCGCAATTATCGTGTTCTTGAATCGCTATCGCGTGGGCAGCGGCCGCGTGAGGGTCGCCGTGCTCCACACATTCATGCCGAGCCTTGGACCGATCCCGTAGTGTTTGATGTGCGGACCGATGCTCACCTAGCGGTCATCGTAAAGAGGAGGGAACATGGCCATCCGACCGTGGGGTCTCGCCTTCGCCGGAGCGTTGACATGTGGTGCGGCCGCGGCACAAGACCTGCCGCCCGGGTATGTCGATCCACAGCCGATACTCGAGGCCGCCGCCGAGGCGATAGGCACCGCCAGCCTCCGGTGCCTTACGATCTCGGGGAACGGTTACACGGGCATGGTGGGCCAGCAGTACCTGAACGGATACGAAGTGGACTGGCCGCGCGGACCATTGACCAACTACCGCCGGACCATGAACTGGGAAGCCGGGACGATGGTGGAGGAGTTCGACCGCGAACCGGGTCACAACCCGGCGTCGTGGAAGTACGGCCTTGGCTGGAGAGGTGGCACGCCGCTCCAGCGGAACACCCGCCAACAATTCATGGTCAACGGGAGTTATGCCTGGCACGTGGATGGACCGGGGAACGACCCGGTTCCCGCCCGGCCCGAGGACGCGGAGCGGTGGCAGCTCGATTTGTGGCTCAACCCACACGGCTTTCTCAAGACGGCGATGATGCCCGGTGCCAACCCGACGGCCGTGTGGCGGTGGGAGCTGGGAGAGATGGGACGGGACGGCGCGACCACGGTTCCCCAGAAGGTGAACGTCGTCTCTATCACGGTGCTCGGCAAGTTCCGGGTCGACGCCACGATCAACCAAGAACACTTGCTTCAACGGATCCACACGTGGGTTCCCGACCCCGTGCTGGGCGACATGAACTACGAGCACGAGTTCACTAACGAGAGCTATGTGGACCTGGGCAACGGCGTGAGATTTCCCACCGGCTGGCATCACCACGAAGGATGGGACGACAACTTCCAAGCACAGAGCATAAACGCCGGCCACAACGCATTCGGCGGAACGTTCGCGGACATCAGGCCGAACGTCTGTGAGGACCCCGTTGTGGTTCCCGACGCCGTCAGGCAGGCAAGTTTCCCGATCCGGGTCACGACCCAGGAACTGGCCGAAGGAGTGTGGTACCTGGGAGGGACTTCCCACAACAGCGTCGCCGTCGAGTTCAGCGACCACGTCGCCGTGGTCGAAGCACCCCTCGACGAAGAGCACAACCTGGCGGTGATCGAGGAAATCGCGCGGCTGATCCCGGGCAAGCCTATTCGTTTCTTGGTCAACACGCACCAGCACCACGATCACATCGGGGGACTCCGCACGTACATGCACATCGGTGCAACCATCATCACGCACTGGAAAAACCACGATTTCTATACGCGTGACGTGCTCAACTACGCGCCGCGTACTCTGAAGCCCGACATGGTGGCACTATGGCCGCCGACGGAGTTAGCGGAGGGCTACCAGTATGAGACGGTTCGGGAGAACTATTGGCTGAACGACGAGACGCGCGCCATGCACATCTCCTACGTTCAGCCGCTCGCTCACGTCGAGGGCATGCTGGTGGCGTATCTCCCAACGGAAAGGATCTTGATCGAGGCGGATCTCTTCGACGCACCCGGTCCGGGTGAGCACCGTCCGACTGGCCCCACCCCGGCGAACCAAAGTCTCTACCGTCACGTGCAACGACTCGGGTTGCAGGTCGACACCATCGTGCCAATCCACGGGCGACCGGTGCCGTGGTCCGAGTTCGCGAGCCTCGTCGAATCTGGCAGGTGAGCGACGCCGGCCACGGCGTGTGAGATGCTTGCGCTACATAGCGGCCACTCTCCTGCGTGTGGCAAGCCCATGAGGCTCCAGGAGTCGCGCGCACCGTGGTGCCGGTGTAGATCTCCCGATTGCCCAAGCGCTCGCCGAACTGCAACAGGGCCGCAACACGGTTGAGAGCACAGCGGGGCGCAGGAGTGCCTTTACTGTCTGGTTGCCAAACATGGATTAGAGCATTGTGAGAATCTTCTAACCTTTCGTTTTGGCCCTTCAGTCACGCTCACCGGCTCGCGACATTCCTCCACATGATCGTACCAACGCACTTGAACGTGGAGGAGCATCATGTCTTTCGGGCAAACGCTTCGCACTTTACTGTCCTGCATCGTCGTCGTTAGCGCGTGCGGCGACGATGTCACCGAGCCACAGGCCGTCGAAGTGTCAGTGACCTTTACGAATCTCGCGACGCTCGACGCCGCCACCGAGGGAACGTACGAAGGTTGGGTCATCGACGCACAGGGAGTTCCGCACTCTACCGGCACGTTCACGTTGAGCGCCGACGGGCAACACGTATTCGAGAGTCCCATCCAGGATCCGCAAATGTTCGTGCTCACCGTGGAGCCCCCTGGCGACTCCGATGAGACGCCTTCGGACCAAAAGATCTTGGGCGGATCGATCGGCGGGGGCACCTTGTCGGCGCTTGGCTTTGTGAGCGTGAATGCAGCCGCAGATTTCTCGACAAGTCCGGGCACACACGTGCTGCTCACGCCCACGAACGGATCAGACACCAACGAAGATGCGGGGATCTGGTTGCTCAATCCGCCCGCGCCGGGAGGATCTCCAACCGCCGGCGTGACCGGGCTGGCCGAACTGAACGCGGGCTGGATTTACGAAGGGTGGCTGGTATACCTGGCGGGAACGGCACAGCAGGTCGCCATCTCGTACGGCAAGTACCGATCGCAAAGCGACGGAACGTTGTCGGGCCGTGACAGTGATGCTGGTGGACCGCTCTCCGGTGCGCCCGGCGACCTCATGGCGGGGCCACCGTTCCCCGGCGGTGACTTCATTGCCGACAACGGGAACGTCGTTCCGGGCGGCCTCACTGTGCCGTTCGACTTCAATGGTGATGACGCCGTGACCGGGGACAGTGAATGGATGCACGTCATTTCCATCGAGCCCGCGTTCGATGAGGGTGAGCCGAGCCTCACGGCCGTCCCGTTTCAACTGAAGCCGTTTGGCAATCCGATGGGTGACGGCGGTCCGACGGACTCCCGTACGATCAACCCGCTGCAAGCGATGCCGAGCGGGACGGTAGCGATGAATTAGTGAGCGGACTCCTCAGCTTCTTCGTGGGTCAGGTGATGAAGGAATGCGGGGGCGAGGCGAGCCCCGAGTTGGTCGAGGAACTCGTCGAGAGCAAGTCGTCGTAACGTTGCGCCTAGACGGGTGTGGCGACGTCGCTGCCGTCGGGTGACTGGAGGCTGTTGATCGGTCGCTGTTGTGCCAACACCCTCTCCGTGAAGTCGAGACGCTCCGCCAACTCCGCGAGTTGACGGGCGCTCTCCGCTAGCTGCTGTGCGTGCCGGTCGCGCATCTCCGAGAACCGCATCTCGATCAATGCCTCGGTGTCCCCCAGTCGCGCCGCCACCGCTTCCAGCCGCGCCACGTCTTCCGCCCGGATCCCCGGCGCGCGTGAGCGCCGCGGTCGCAACCCAAGCGCGTTGAGGCAACGCAGGGGGAGGCTGACCACGAACGCCAGCACCGTGGCGACGTAGTGGAAGGGATTGACGGTGCGGCCCAGGGCGATGAAGCGGTTGGCTTCGTAGACCCCCAAGGCCATGTCGACGACGTCGAGGATCTGCTGCCCGCCCGTATCGGCATAGCGGTTGGTGAAGATCTGCTGGAGCGCATCGGGATCGCCGACCCCCACGCCGGGGTCGGTAGCTGTCTCCGGCGACCCGATCGCTGCCGCCCGGACCACCTGGACGACCCGCGGGAGCATGCGGTTGATCTGCGAGCGGGCGGCTTGGGCGCCCTCCCAGTCCACCAGGAGACCATCCGCGTCGTAATCGGATCGCTCGAAGTATGCCTTCACCAGCTCTCGGAACACACGGAGATCCCGCGCCCGGTGGCGATTTCTGACGATGGTGAGCTTGTCGTAGCGTTTCATGGGCTCTCGTTTCAGGACGGTACTTGGGGTTCGTTGGTTTCACAATGGCGACCCGGCCCCGGCTCACCACCCCTCCATACCACCAAAGCGACCAGGCGAGAGTGCGGCCCACGCCAGGGCTACTGGTCGCCCAGACATCCCTCTGTCCGTCTCTCCCTCCTCCCGTTTCCGCATACCATTCTGCAATGAAAGACGAGAGATCGCCAGAGATCCTGCCCTCACCGCTGGCCACCGCTCAGTCCAAACTCTACCTTTGACGCTTGCAACGGAGCCCGGGTTTTGACTGCCGGTCTCGCCGACTGGTGCCCTCAGGCGTGCACCATGCGCGGGCGACATGAGTGGAGAGATCACGCCATGAGGGAGTCAACTTGCAGATGGCTCGCGATCACCGCCGCAATGGCGGTGTCTTTTGGGATGGCAGCGTGCTCCGACGAACCGCGTGCGAGTGCCGAGGGTGCGGGTGAGCCTGCGAGTGCCGAGGGGGCGGGGGCGGGTGAGTCAGGCGCGGCGCGCGAGGGAGCCGGTGAGCATGCGAGGTCCGAGGGCGGTAGCGAGCACGCGAGGGCCGAGGGTGGCGGCGAGCATGGTGAAGGCGGGGAGGGTCCGGCTCGTGGCATCTCCGATCAGATGTCGACCGAGGTAAGCGCAAAGAAGACAACAACTTAGAAAACGGGAGACCCCCCGTCCCGGCACGGGCCGGGAACTGCCGGATCTCAAAGACCGAGCGCCTCTGGCCAGTCTCCCCATCACGCTGAGTATCTTTGTCAGGAAGCCCCTCTCAATCTCAACAGGAGTGATCCGTGCGATTGCGTGTGACACTGATTCTGTCTGTACTATTGTGTGCAGCATCCCTAGTGAATGCCCATGACTTGTTTGTCAAGCTGGAAAGCTACTTCCTCGCTCCTCACACTTCGGTCACCGTTCCGATACTGAATGGGAGCTTCGTGTCGAGTGAGAACGCGATCATGCGTGATCGAGTCATCGATATCAGCCTCGTGTCAGCGGCTGGCCGGACACGCATCGACACGACGGCGTGGGCCGGTGATACCACGTATGCCGACACGACGTATCTGACAATCGAGACAGGTGATCCAGGCACGTACATCGTGGGCGCCTCGACTAAGGCACGCGAACTTGGGCTGGCAGGAGCCGACTTCAACGAGTACCTGGAGCACGACGGGATCCCTGATGTCCTGGAGGCGCGTCGGCGGAGTGGTGAGCTGGACAAGGATGTTTGGGAGCGGTACGCGAAGCACGTGAAGGCCGTGCTTCAAGTTGGTGATGTGAGAGATGATGCCTATGGTGTCCGCCTGGGCTATCCGGCCGAGGTAGTTCCGCTGGTGAATCCGTACAGCCTCAACGTGGGTGACGAGTACTCGTTCCTCTGCCTGGTGGACGGGGAACCGGTGGCAAACCAACTCGTGATCCTGGGTGGCGAGCAGGGCGGCAACCTGGTCGATGAAGTGCGAAAGAGGACGGATGACAATGGCAAGATCACGTTTGTGATCGATTCAGCCGGAAAATGGTACATCGAGTTCATTTCCATGGCGCCGTCCGGAGAAGCAGACATCGACTACGAGTCCAAGTGGGCCACTCTTGCGTTTGAGGTACGTTGAGTAGAGTAACAGGGCTTCTGCAGACGACGACGACCTCCGAGCGTCAGCCCGGAGGTCGTCTTCTGCAGGCCAGTGATGCCCGTCCTATCGCGAGTCGCGTGAACTCTCAACGGTGAACCTGTAGCGAATGGGAAAACGCCGAGCGCCGCTGATCCAGGGAGGTAATCCCAAACTGGGAGACCAGCTCCGCTACAAGCTCGCGAAGGCCGAACTGGATCTGCACGGCAAGACCGTGGCACAGGCCAACCGGGCGGTGCGCAGCTTTCTGCAACGAATGGCGCATCATCACCCGGCCGATATCGTTCGGATCATCACCGGCCGCGGGGCCAGCTCCGAGGATGAGCCGGTACTCGGGCCGGCCCTCGAGCGCCAGCTGGGAGAGCTGAGCGAGTTCGTGTCGGAATGGCAACGCGCGATCGACGGGGGCAGTTACGTGGTTCGTCTCACGTAAACCTTGCGGGTCGAACCTTCGGCTCTCACCCTCACGCCGCGTTCAAATCCCGCCGCCCCAGTTGAGGTAAGTCTAAGATCGATAGGCACTTACAGAGTGAGCGATCGCTCATTTCTTGCGCTCGTGTGCGCTGCCGGTGCTGAGGGGCGCTTCCCCAGAAGCCGATTGGCCCGGTGGCTACCACCGCACACCTCCAGCACGTATTAACATATCTGCATGAAGACCGTCGGCTCCCAGCTGGCCGCGCTGTTCACGGGCGAAACCAAACTGCGCCGGCAACTCGGCCCGTTCGTGAAATACGTGGTCCTCCTCGTACCGGTCGTTTTGCTCTACGGCTGGGTGTTCCACGTGATCATGGCGTGGGAAGGTCAGGATCACTCGTGGTTCACGGGAGTCTATTGGGCGCTCACCGTGATGAGCACGCTCGGCTTCGGGGATATCACGTTCGAGAGCGACGTCGGCCGCGCGTTCAGCACCGTCGTGCTGCTGAGCGGCATGTTGCTGTTCCTCATCATCCTCCCGTTCCTCTTCATCCGAGTGGTGTACGCCCCGTGGCTCGAGCAGCGGAGCCGCAGCCGCATCCGGTCGCTCCAGTCGGTGCCCGAAGGCCTCGCGGACCACGTGCTGATTTGCGCCAATGATCCCATCGCTCTCGGGCTCATCCGCCGCCTGCACCTGGCGGACCTGCCGGCCTATGTGATCGAGCCCGACGCCGAGCTCGCAATGCGCATGCAGGATGTCGGAGTGCCGGTTTTCACGGGCGAGCTCGACTCCGCCGAAACCTACCGAGCTGCCCGAGCCGCGCGGGCCCGCCTCGTCCTGGCCAACGCATCGGACACGGTCAACTCCAACATTGTCCTCACCGTGCGCGAGCTGTCTGAATCGGTGCCGATCGTCGCGCTGGCCGAAGTGGAGGACTCGATCGACGTGCTGGAGCTCAGCGGCGCCACGCACGTGCTGCCCCTCACGCACCAACTCGGCGAGCACCTCGCCAACCGGGTGACTTCGGGGACGACGCACGCCAACGTGATCGGCAAGTTCCATGACCTGCTGCTTGCCGAGTTCCCGGTGCACAACACGCCGTTCCAGGGCCGGACCATCCGCGACACACGGTTGCGCGAGTTTACCGGGGCCACGATCGTCGGGGTGTGGGAACGTGCGCGGTTCCTGCCGTCGCGGCCGGATCTCGAGCTGTCGCCGCTCAGCGTGCCGGTCGCCATCGGCACGCCCGAGCAGATCGCGCAGCTGGACGAAGTGCTCGTGATATACGACGCCAATCCGAATCCGGTGCTCATCGTCGGCGGGGGCAAAGTGGGGCGGGCCGCCGCGGCGGCCCTCAAGCGCCGGCACATCCCCGTACACATGGTGGAACGCAACCCGGAGCTGGAGCCGCAAATCGCAAGCATTCCCGACCGGTTGTTTCTGGGCGACGCCGCCGACCGGCGCATACTCGACCAAGCGGGCATCGCCGAGACACCGTGCGTCCTGCTCACGACGCACGACGATGCGGTGAATATCTACCTGACGGTGTACTGCCGGCGGCTCAATCCCGACGCGCGTATCCTCACCCGGGTGACGCACGAGCGGAACGTCGAGGCCATCCAGCGCGCCGGCGCCGACTTCGTCTTGAGTTACGCGTCCTTAGGCGTGCAGACAGTGTACTCGATCGTCCAGGGACGGGAGCTCGTCGTGCTGGGCGAGGGCGTGGATTTCTTCTACGTGGCGCTCCCGCCGTCGCTCGCGGGCAAAACGCTCGACGAGGCGGGGATCGGCGCGCGGACCGGCCTGAACGTGATAGGCGTCCAGCAGGACGGGCAGATCGTCACGAATCTGCCGCCCAACCAGCGGCTAGCGAAGGGCTCAACGCTCGTCGCATTGGGCAGCCCCGATCAGCGGGAGCGCTTCGGCGCCGTCTACGACTAGCCGCAAGAGGGCGGCGGCGGCGGTGACAACCACACCGATTGGTTCGTGTTTTCGCTCGACCCTGCCCCGAAGCGCGGCGACGCGTATACCGAAGTCGTCGGGAATGCCAGCCTTCATCACGACCACGACATCGTGATACCTCCGTTGATTCCGTTCCTCGTTTCGCCTGCCCTGCGTTCTATCGAAGCTCGAGGCGACTCACGTACACGTTCAACTCACCGCCCGGATCGTCCGTGCGCGGGAGGATGAAAGCCACGTAAAGTCGGTGTCCCGCCGCTGCCATCCCCATGTAATCACCCACGTCTGCGTCCGCCCGTCCAACCAAGGACCGTATCCCATCCGACCCAAAGGCCCGCTCCGTCAGGACCGCAGCTTCCTCCCAAGTGCTCCCGGCGTCGTCGGATCGATACAGCACGACCTGGGTAGTGGACTCGTCCATCCGGTATGCCATGACCCACAGGGCTCGCTGACTTGCGGCAACGACGGGAATCGCCAGGCGTGTCGTGGAGCTCGAGTCGGGATCCAGCCGAACCGGCTGGTGCCAGCTCTGGCCGTCGGGGGATGCGACACAATACACCGTCTCTCGGGGAAGGCCTGCGTTAGAGCGCGATCCCCAATTCGGAAACTCCACCCCACACACGACCAGCCCTCCGTCCGCCGTTGCGGCAAGGGACGGTCGATCCAGATACTGCGGCCCGGATCCAAAATCGATGCCTGAGATGCGCCGTATCACGAGTGGGTCCGTCCACGTCGCCCCACCGTCGGACGATGATGTGTGCGCCAGACCGCGCCGGGAGTAATCGATCCACACCACATCGAGCACCCCGGATGGACGACTCACGAGCTGCATCATGCGCGGTTCTCGTTGCGGCGGAACGATCTCCAGGAGGCCGGTCTCCCACGACCGTCCGCCGTCCGGCGAGATCGCGAGCATTGCCGGGCCCGGCGTGCCAATCTTGTTCTCCCAGACAACGTAGATCCAGCCTCGCCGGGGACCGTTGGACCGGTCGACCGTCAACCACTCCTTGTCCACGAACACGTCCTCAGGAATGACTGACGCCCTCCGCACCGTCGGTCTCGTTTCGATCGAGGGGTCTCCAACGTCTAGCTCGCGCAGTTCGGAAAAGGTCGGCCGATCTTCGGCATCGGGGCTCGGCACCTCGTACAGCACGATTTCAGCAACGTGAGTCAGGGTCGCGTCCGGACCGGCCCACCGTCCGAGGATCAAGCCGCTCCCTCGCACTCTCGTTCCGACAGAACTGAATACGTTCGTGCCCAGCGTGGTGGCGATGAAGTCCCCGGACAGTCCGGCAGCCACGACCGGATCGCCCCCGCCGTCTATCACACCCGAATACGCGAACTCCATCAGGAATTCCGGCGCCCGCCAGGTGCGTGCGCCGTCGTCGCTGTACCAGAAGTAGTCGCGGTTTCTGAACGGACCCGTCTGCCGCCGGCTGGCGCCCACGAAGACGCGGTTTGGATTCATCGGATCCACGGCGAGAGAGGGCTCGAAGCTCCGATACGAGTCGGGCGGCAACGGCAACGCCGCGGTATGAACCGACACGAAAGAATCGAAGCCGGTTTGTGCCGTGGCCGGCGCCATGACGGCGGACAGGCCGAGGCCGAGAAGCGGCAACCGGAGCCACCCCTCGAGGCGGTTGGGCGATGTAGACACGATCCGTGTGATACACCATGGATCACGTGGGGGTTGCTTTGTGGATCTCAGCGTCCCCCCGACGCCACCACACCACTCGCATCCGCTCTGTTGGGGGTCGAGCCTGCGGCTCTCACCCTCACGCCGCGTCAAACCCCGCCGTCCCGACTTCGTAAGCCTCAATTCGACAACCTCTTAGTCGGGTCGAGGTTTTGCGTTGTGAAATGAAGAGCGTTTGGGGTGAGCATCGTCCTCAGATCTCTCCAGCCACCAGCCTCCGCGACATCCGTGAGCGACAGGTGCTTCCGTGTGGCCAACACCGCGAGGGTTGTGAACAACGCTGTTGTGAGCTTCTCAGACCTCAACGGGCCTTGTGCGGCCGTTGGGCTACATCGAATAGACTAAGTCAAAGTGCACAATTGTCCACACGATGTATGCAAGCCCCACAACTGCCCCAAAGGGAAATACGATGAGCCAAAGAAGGGTGATCCTTGGATTCTCAAAGCGAAGACTGGTTGCCGTCGTCATGATGTTGGCCCAAAGGAACCAGAAGCTAACTAGAGCCAGGAGGTAGTATCCCCATCTAGGGGTCGCGAATGTCAGGACAATCCCTGTAATGCTTGCAGGACAGGCCAGGAATGCATCGGCGAGGGCAATACCATAGAAAATCTTCTGCTCGTGCCAGTCATCCACCGAGCCATCCGGATTCTTGAGGGCCTTGCCCTTGAGCACACCCAGCTGAGTCACCCAAATGATGAGGGCCAGCACGCCGATCGATGCGAGCAGCACATAAAGGGTCATCCGCGAGACAGTCGACAACTCATACATGTCGTCCCTCCGTACGCCTTCCCACAATCAAGTCGCGTTCCATGCAACCGCGACGGCAAGCACACCCGTAGCGAGGTTTGCAAGGCACCAAGTGATCCTCTTTGCGTCGCTCACGAGCGGGTGCCCCGCCTTGGTCTGGTTCCCAAACCAGAACCACGCGCTGATGCTGTGGTAGATGAGTACAACTCCCGGAAACCAGGCCAGCGTGAAGCCCCACGGAGCACCCAGAATGAGTCCCACTCCGGCAATACCGTATATCCAACCGATGGCCACGTCGGCTACGGCAGTGCCATGTTCGTAAACCAAGTACTCAGCCGGACTGTCCTTCTCTTGAAGGCCGATTCGTGTCGCAAAATCCCAGTTGAGAAGCGAGACAAGCTGGCCAATCCAATGGAAGCAGAAAGCAACGAGAAGCACCAGCACACCCGCAATGATACTTGCGTATGGAAACAGTTGGTCCACCTTTTCTCCTTTTTCCTGGACGTCTAAGGGGCCGGCGCGCGGCAGCCCCTCCATGGCAACCCTGATCGTGGCAAAGTCGAGATAGCACTTGAAATTGACGCGCTACGTGCCTTGCTTGATACCCCAGTATGCAAAACCTAAGGCCAAAAGCCCTATCACATTCGCAGCAGCGAATATCAACGTGGCGTTCCTTCCCCAATCGAATGCATACTCATTCATCAGGAGGCCGAGGGTACCAATAAGCAAGAAGACGAAAGCGCTCAATTCAATGTTTCGGTGGGGTTGACGCGCTGTGGGTGACCTCGCGGCTCGATACGCCAGTACCGGCGAGTCACAGGCGCCGACCGACCTCGACCTAGAAGCAGTGTTCCCGCCGTTCGCTGTCCCAGGACTCTACGCCTCGCTTGGCCAACACGAGCGCGCCCTAGATTTTCTCGAGCGCGGTTATGAAGACGGCGCGTTTCCGGTGGTGAGCGCGATCCCCAATCCCTCGTTCGACGAACTTCGGTCGCACCCACGATTCGTCGCTCTGGCGCAAAAGACGGGACTCACGCACTAGACGCTTGCAGATTCCAAAGCCTTCCGGCACGATCATCGCTTTGCCCGACACCACCGCTCGCATCCGCTCTGTTCGGCGGCGAGCCGGCGCCTCTAACGCTCACGGCGCGCGGCCCGCCGTCGTTCGACCTATTACAGATGCCGAACGGAACCCACCAGGCGGTCCACCTCCTCCGGCATGTTGTAGAAGTGCGTGGACGCCCGGCAGGCATTGAGGCCGCCCGTGGTCATGGTGCGGATGTAGATGTGGTCCCGCTCCATGATCGCCTGCTGGACGTTCTCCATCGGAATGTCGCGGACCGAGAACAGGGTGAGCCCACAGCACAGCGTCGGGTCCATGGGCGTCCATAGCTTGACCCCGGGAATCTCCTGTAGCCCTCTCATCAAGCGAGTCGCTAGCTCACGGACCCTCATCTCGATGTTCTGCTTGCCAATCGCGTTCTGGAACTCCACAGCAGCCGTCATGGCCAGGAGAGACGGCATGTTGCGCTGACCCACCTCCTCATACTCTCTCGCGGCGGGCCGTTCCTCGTTCGGGTAACTCATGAGCTGCCAGACCTGCTCCTGGAGGTCTCGCCGGATGTAGCACACACCGGTCCCCGTGCCAGCCAGCAACCACTTTTGTCCCGAGGCGGCGTAGTGGTCGCAGCCCAAATCGTGGAGATTCAACTCCATCATCCCCAGCGGGTGTGCGCCGTCCACGGAGACCAACACGCCTCGACGGTGTGCCATCTCGGATAGCTGTTGCACGGGCGTCACCAGGCCGGTGACGTAGGTCACGTGACTCACCATGATGAGGCGTGTCCTGGGCGTGATCGCGTTCTCGTAGAGGCTCACGATCTGATCGGCGCTGTCGGGCGCCGAGGGAAGGTCGATGACGTTGACCTTGATGCTGCGGCGCTCCTCGAGGGTACGGTACGCTCCCCAGCCCCCGCGGTGCTCGTGCGAACACATGAGCACCTCGTCGCCCTCCCGCCAGTCCAATCCGTGGGCGAAGATGTTCATGCCCTCCGTCGTGCTCCGGGTGAGGATGATCTCGTCGGGGCTGGCGCCGACGAATCGGGCGACGTGCTCCCGCACGACCTCCACGTCCTCCCGGCGCGACGCATCGGTTGGGTCCTCGGCCAGCTCCCGCAGGTACCGTTCCATGGCCTCGTTGACGATCCGTGGCGTCGGCCCCAGCGTCCCGTTGTTCATGAAGGTGAGACCATCCTTGAGGTTGAAGTGAGTGCGGATGATCCGCCAATAGGCCTCGTCGGGCGGGCCCTTTGGTCGAAACCCGCTATGGGGTAATCCGGCGCGGGATCGTACGGTTTCGGCCTTGAGTCGCGGCGCAAACGGCCCGGCCGACAGGGCGCCGATGGCCGCCACGGACCCGCGGAGGAAGTGACGGCGTGACACGCCCGGGCTGACGCTGCCCATGGCTGCCTCCTTCGGTGGGTGGGTAAGACGTACGGGCACCGGCAGGTGCCGGCGCAACCGATCAGCACTAAGGTGGCTGTGGGCCGGGCGTTGTCAAACCCGGTTCCCCGGGTCTCCGGGTCCTCATCGTTCCTCAACACCTCCCCCGGATGCACCCTCTGCGCCCCGCCGCGCCGGTCCGCCCTCCTCGGATCCGGCCCTTTCTCGACTCGCCCCCGCCGTTTGGCGGGGGCGTTGTCGTTACTGCGGGCCGAGGGACTGAAGACGAGGCTACACGGTAAGGAGCCGACTGAGCTCGCTCAACCGCCTGACGGTCATGGCGACTTTCGTTTCCTGGTCCATCGTCACGTATGCGGCGTAGGTGCAACTACCCCCCCGGAACCACGGCTATTCCTTTTATAGAGTCTGGTTCTTATGGAGTCTGGTTCAAGTTCGCGTATCCGTGGTGCTGCGATCTCCACAGGCCACGGAGCTTCCGGCTGCGCGGAGACCCCGACCGCCGTCCCCGGTGGCCCTCCGCTCAGCTACGAGTTGCCTAACCTCGTTGACAATCCGTCGATGCAAAACGTCGCCGTGAGTTGGAGGGCGAGCTGTCTGCGTTGGTGTTGGAAGGGATGTAATTGGCGCGTGCGTCGATTTCCGCGATCCCAACTAGGTAAGTCCCTCAATTACAGTGACTTGCAAAATGAGCCGGCTCTGGATACCGCTCATTTCGTGTGGGAGATTAGGGCGGCACACTCCCCGCGACGCACAGTACACTCTATCTTTCGCGATTATATCCGACTTCACCTCTCGGCTTTCCACCGCCCGCCACCGACCGCGAGCACGAGGCCGCAGATCACCCAGAAAAAACAGACGAACGGGGATAACACTCGGTGAGTAATCCAGTCGAACGACTCACGTCAGCACTCTCCGATCGCTACGAGATCGACAGAGAGTTGGGCCAAGGCGGGATGGCCACCGTCTACCTGGCCGATGACGCCAAGCACGACCGCAAGGTGGCGCTCAAGGTGCTGCGCCCGGAACTCGCGGCCCTGATCGGTGCCGAGCGGTTCCTGAACGAAATCAGGGTCACCGCCAACCTCCAGCACCCGCACATCCTGCCGCTCCACGATTCGGGCGAAGCGGACGGCTTCTTGTTCTACGTGATGCCGTACGTGGAAGGGGACACCCTGCGGGAAAAAATCCAGCGCGAGAAGCAGCTGGGCATCGACGAGGCGGTCGACATTACCAAGGCGGTGGCGGCCGCGTTGGACTATGCGCATCGGCACGACGTGATTCACCGCGACATCAAGCCCGAGAACGTACTGATCCACGACGGCCAGGCGTTGGTGGCGGACTTCGGGATCGCGCTCGCCGTCTCCGAGGCCGGAGGCACGCGGTTGACCGAGACGGGGCTCTCGGTCGGCACCCCGCACTACATGAGTCCCGAACAGGCGATGGGCGATCGGGAGCTGGACGCCCGGAGTGACGTGTACTCCCTGGGTGCGATGCTGTACGAGATGTTGGCGGGCGATCCACCGTACACGGGCAGCACGGCGCAGGCGATCGTCG
This sequence comes from Gemmatimonadota bacterium, assembly GCA_039590195.1. Taxonomy (GTDB): domain Bacteria; phylum Gemmatimonadota; class Gemmatimonadetes; order Gemmatimonadales; family GWC2-71-9; genus JBDHDY01. The sequence continues at coordinate 18,772 of JBDHFY010000073.1, forward strand.
CCAAGGTGATCACCGAGAAGGCACCACCCGTCACGACGCATCGGGATACCGTGCCGGCACACGTCGCGGCGGCGATCACAAAGGCGCTCTCCAAGTTGCCGGCCGATCGGTTCACGAGTGCTGCGGACTTTGCCGCGGCGCTCACCAATCCCGCGTTCGCGCTGCCAACGACGGCCGCGCCGGGCGCACCGGCGGACTTGGCCGTGGCACGGCGCGCGCAGTGGGCGCGCTTCGCATGGCCCGCAGTTGCCACCGTAATCGCAGGCCTTGCTCTCTGGGGCTGGCTGCGGCCCGAGCCACCGACTGCTGTTATGCGGTACGGCCTGGCCCTGCCACCAGACCAGCCACTGACGGATGCATTCCACCCGACATTCGCCATCGCTCCGGATGGATCCTGGACCGTGTACGTGGGGCCGGGTGACGGCGGCGGACAGCTCTGGGTCAAGGCGCGGGATCGCTACGAGGCGACACCGCTTTCGGGGACGGTCGGGGCCCAAGGCCCCGTCGTTTCCCCTGACGGTGAGTGGATCGCGTTCATCGCGGACGGCCAGCTCCGCAAGGTCCCCGCCGGCGGCGGGTCCGCGATCACGCTCACCGATTCCGTGCAGATGCAGCTGCGTTCCGCGACTTGGCTGGACGACGGGAGCCTCGTGTTCGCCAATGTCGGTTGGAGCCTGATGCGGGTGCCCGACGTCGGCGGTGCTGCGGAGGTCCTTTGCCGCGCTGCCAAGCGGGCTTCCCGGGGGTCGCGGCGTGCTGTTTACGTTGTGCGACGCCAATTGTCGCAGCGTGTTGGAGTCCTGGGTGCTCGACCTGGAGTCGGGCGAGGCGCGGTTGCTGAATGCCGACGTCGCTCAATCGTGGTACTCCGCCACGGGCCATCTCGTCTATGTGCGCCCGGATGGCGGCGTCTTTGCCGTTCCCTTCGATCTCGGGGCGCTCGAGCTCGCGGGCGCGGCCGTGCCCGTGCTCGAAGGAGTCAAGGTGGATCAGCTAATCGTCCCCGATTTCGCGTTATCGCCGGGGGGGATGCTGATGATGATCGCTGGCCCGACCGGTACGGCGCTTACGGCGGCGCAAGCTGTGTGGGTCGCTCGCGACGGGACGGCCACCCCCATTGATCCGGATTGGACGTTCGATCCGGGCGGTAACGTCGGGTGGGTCATGTCGCCCGACGCAAGACGGCTTGCCGTGAAGATCCTAAGCGACGCAGGGGATGACGTCTGGATCAAGGAGTTGGAGCAGGGCCCGCTTTCCCGCCTGACGTTCCACGGCGAACGTGAACAGCGCCCAGGGTGGACTCCGGATGGTCAGTCGGTCACATTCGTGTCGGACCGGGCCGGCCAGATGGACCTTTACATGAAGCGAGCGGACGGCACCGGCCCGGCGGAACTGCTTTTGGATCTCGATGTGCCAATCTGGGAGGCATCGTGGTCGCCCGATGGCACGTGGCTCGTCGTACGGGTAGGCGGCACTGCGGAAGCGCAACGCGACATTTTGGGTATTCGTCCAGGCACTGATAGTGTGCCCGTGCCGCTCGCCGCCACGGAGTTTCAGGAGATCGCACCAGCGCTTTCGCCGGACGTGCGGTGGCTGGCGTACGCGTCCGACGAGACCGGGCGCTCCGAGGTGTACGTGCGTCCCTTTCCAGACACAGATGGCGGCAAGTGGCAGGTCTCAACCGACGGAGGCCGGTCGCCGTTGTGGGCGCACAGCGGTCGCGAGCTGTTCTACGTGAACGGAGCCGGCGAGATGGTCGCGGCGCAGGTGGTGACGACGCCGAGCTTCAGCGTTGGGGAGCGTCGGGTGCTGTTCCCCATCCGTGCAGGGTACGTGAACTCGAACAATCACCGTGCGTACAACGTGAGCCCCGACGACCAGCGGTTCCTGATGGTGCGTTTCGCGGGTTCCGGGGACGAGGATGACGCGCCGGGTGCTTTGATCGTGGTCGAGAATTTCTTTGAGGAGTTGAAGGCGAAGGTGGGGAACTAGTGATTGCAGATTGTAGAATGCAGAATGCAGAATGCAGATTTGCGATTGGAGCCACGGATCACGCGGGGCTTCCCTGCGCTAAAGCGCGGGCTCGGCGCGGCGCGTGAACCCGCCGCGCAGCGTCTTAAAAGACGCTCTTGCGTCATGTCCTTCAGGACACGTCCCGCAGGGGCCGAGCCCGGCTTTCAAGCCAGGGGAAACGCGGGCCACAGATCACGCAGATCGGCGCAGATGCACGCAGATGATACTAGATGACTGATCCACTCAAGCGACTCGCGTCGGCACTATCGGACCGGTACACGATTGAGCGAGAGTTGGGCCAAGGCGGTATGGCCACCGTGTATTTGGCGCGTGACGTCAAGCACAACCGCCAGGTCGCCCTCAAGGTGTTGCGGCCGGAGCTCGCCGCGGCGCTCGGCGCCGAGCGATTCCTGCATGAGATCCGAGTCGCCGCTCAGCTCAATCACCCCCACATCCTGCCTTTGTTTGACTCGGGTCAGGCCGTCGTTCCCCCGCTCCGCTCGGCGGAGCCGGGGACAGGGGGTGAGGCTCTCCTTTATTACGTGATGCCGGTGGTAAAAGGGGAGTCGTTGCGCGATCGGCTGAACCGCGAAAACCAACTCCCCATCGCCGACGCCGTGCGTCTTACCGAACAGATCGCCTCGGCGCTCGACTATGCCCACCGCCAGGGAGTGCTCCACCGGGACATCAAGCCTGAGAACGTGCTGCTGCACGAGGGCGAGGGGATGGTCACGGATTTCGGAATTGCGCTCGCCATCAGTGAGGCAGGCGGCACGCGTTTGACGGAGACGGGGTTCTCGTTGGGTACGCCGCACTACATGAGCCCCGAACAGGCCGCCGGGGAGCAAGAGTTGGACGCGCGCAGTGACATATACGCGCTCGGCTGTGTGTTGTTCGAGATGCTGGCGGGCGAACCGCCGTTCATCGGGAATACTGCTCAGGCGGTGATTGCGAAGCGGATCACCGAAGCGCCACCCAACGTCTCGACACTGCGCGATACCGTACCCACTCGCCTCAACGAAAGTCTGGTGAAGGCGCTTGCCCGATCTCCCGCAGATCGGTACGAGTCGGCGGCGGCTTTTGCCGCCGCACTAACGCCCGATGCTACCGACGTCACGCGTCCCGCCACCCACTGGAATCATCCGGTAGCGGTCGCAGCCCTGTTCGGCGGTGCGTCTCTCGTGATTCTCGGCGTTGTCTACCTCGTGATGCTACAGCTCGGCCTGCCGGACTGGGTCCTACCGGCAGCGGTTGGGTTGCTGATCATCGGCCTGCCGGTCATTGTAGCCACCTCCCTATCGGAACGTCAGCGGATGGCCCAGGCGGATAGGGTGCATCGCGCGCATCGGTGGCTCAATTGGCGGCGAGCAGTACAGGGTGGTGGCCTGGCCTTCATGAGCCTGGCCATGGTCACTGCGGGTTTCATGGGGATGCGGGCGCTGGGCATCGGGCCCGTCGGAACCCTGATGGCGAAAGGCGTGCTGGAGGCACGTGATCCGATTCTGTTGGCCGACTTCGAGAACCGAACCGCAGACTCGATGCTCGCCGCGACGATCACCGGGGGTCTGCGCATCGATCTCTCGCAGTCGCGCGTTGTGCAACTGGTCGAGCCGGCGACGGTGACCGCTGCGCTGGAACGGATGGTGCTGGACCCTGGCGCTCCGTTGGACGAGGCGTTGGCGCTCCAGGTGGCGGAACGCGAGGGAGTAAAGGCGGTACTAGCAGGCGATGTCTCGCCAGTTGGACGAGGCTACATGTTGTCTGCTCGATTGATCTCGCCGACGGACGGCGCGTTGCTCGGCGCAGAGCGCGTGACTGCCGATGACGATGCCGAGCTGATCTCCGCGATTGATGAGCTCTCGGCCCGGATACGCGAGCGGATCGGCGAGTCACTCAAGGACGTTCGCGCCAGTCCCGCGTTGAACCGGGTCACGACATCGTCCCTGGAAGCTTTACGCACGTTCACCCGGGCCATACGAGTCGACGAAGAGGAGGGCGATCCAGTGAGTGCGGTGCCGCTTCTGGAAGAAGCGGTGACCTTGGATACCACGTTCGCCATGGCGTACCGTAAGCTCGGAAATATTCTGGGCCAGAGCCTCGGAAGGACTGAAGCAAGTCACGCCGCCCTTCGCCGAGCGTTCGA
>JBDHFY010000074.1:0-17035 GCA_039590195.1 Gemmatimonadota bacterium
AGGTGAGGGATGTCCGTATTGCGGCAACTGTGCCTGTGGTATGCCGCCATGTCGCGGTATGGAAGTGCGCTCACCCAGGTCCTAGACCTCACTGGACTTCGCCCCTCCACTCCTGCTTCCAGCGGCCAGCGTGTAGCTGCCAAGAGTGAGAGGTGGAAGTGAGCCACCGCACCCAGCACCACCAGGCTGCCAGCGGCCCGCTGCCAGCTGTGAAGCGCAAGCACCCATTTGCGTAGCTGCACATTCATGCGCGGCCAGACAGGCCGGTCAGGTGGCCAGCGGGGTGTTGCCCGTGGCCAAGACGAGTCGATCAGCGTTGTTTCTGCCTGTTTCAGCATTTATCTGCGGCTCCCCCAAGCCCCAAGCCCCAAGCCCCAAGACCACACACCATAGGAAACGCTTCCCCCGATACCGATCCCACTATACCTTCGGGCTGTTTCGCGTTCTCCGGGGGGTCGCCGGCTCTAGAAAACCTATTCCTTAATACGAGGCGGCAATAAGAGGCGGCGTGGAGGTCGACGCGGAGCGATCCAAAAACAGACAGCAACAGCCGGTTGAGGCGTCGGCGCCTTCTGGCTGTCGGAGCCTCTCGGTCCTCGTCAAGGAGGCCTGAATGCGCTGGATGGTCCGCGGTGATGTGGACGGTTTCTTTGGATTGGCGCTGGACAATCTAGTTCAGGTGCTGGTCATCGATGCGCTGTGTCGCACGGTGCTTGGGTTTCCCCCCGAACTGGTGTATGGCCGGATTCTGCCGGCGGTAGCCGTGTCGCTTTTGGTGGGAAACCTCTACTACGCCAGGCAGGCTCTCCGTTTGGCCCGCGCCACGGGCCGCGACGATGTCTGCGCCTTGCCGTACGGAATCAACACCCCGTCGCTGTTTGCGTATGTCCTGTTGGTGATGCTTCCGGCGAAACTCGCCGCAGAGGCTGCCGGCGCCGAGGATCCAGCCACGATTGCGTGGCGCGCCGGATTGGTGGCTTGCCTCGGGTCGGGCCTGATCGAGTTCGGTGGGGCGTTCGTCGCCGAACGGATTCGCCGGGCCACGCCGCGAGCGGCCCTCCTCTCGACACTTGCCGGGATCGCGCTCACGTTCATTTCTTTGGGCTTTCTCTTCCGCACGTATGCCCGCCCGCTCATCGGACTGACCACACTCGGCATCATCATGCTGGTCTATTTTGGGCGGGTACGCTTCCGAGGGGGAATCCCCGGGGGGCTGGTGGCGGTGGTGCTGGGTACGATCCTCGCCTGGTTGAGCGGCGTGGCGCCGGTGGGTGAGTTTCCCGAGGGTGGCGCCGCCCTCTTGGTACCGATTCCTGTCTTTGGCGATCTGATCGCCGCGTTTGCCGGGGGGCGGTGGCTGACTTACGTGTCGGTGATATTGCCCATGGGCCTGTTCAACGTCCTCGGCTCCCTGCAAAACATCGAATCGGCGGAAGCGGGGGGAGATAGCTACGAAACCACCCCTGCCCTTGCCGTAAATGGCATCGGCACAATTGCCGCCGCGTGTTTTGGATCGTGCTTCCCCACGACCATCTACATCGGTCACCCCGGCTGGAAGGCGTTGGGGGCGAGAGCAGGTTACTCCGTGTTGAATGCGCTGTTCTTCACGGTGATACTGCTGAGTGGGACGCTATCCTTCATCGTTTGGGCCGTGCCTGTTGACGCGGGGATGGCAATTGTTCTGTGGATCGGTATTGTCATTACCGCGCAGGCATTCCAGGCTACGCCGCGCGAGCACGCCCCGGCGGTGGTTATGGGCTTGTTGCCGGGTGTGGCCGCTTGGGGAGCGCTCGTTGCCAAGAACGGTCTCCGGGCCGCGGGCTTTGGCGTGCCCGGGGGGCCGGCATTCTCCGAGGACCTCATTGCCGCGGCGGCGACGGTCGCCATCATCGGGCGGCGTTTTACGTCGGCCGCCGTGTGGTGTGGGGTGGCCGCTCTGCTCGCGGCGCTCGGACTCATTCACTCGTATCGGTGGACCTTTGGTGACACTGCCGTGTCACTCTCCCCGGCCTGGCCGTGGGCGGCCGGCTATGCTGTGATGGCGGCGTGTTTCGTGGCCGCGAGGTGGGTGACGGAACCGATGCAAAGGGAGAAGGGAGAAGGGAGAAGGGAGAAGTAGGAAATGTGAGAAGGGAGAAGTAAGAAGTGAGAAGTGCGAGGCAAGACAGAACGGATCGACCGTCAATCCCGTCACCCCGTCTCCCTTCTCCCTTCTCCCTTCTCCCTCTTATCACCTGCTCCTCCCTCGGCCTGCAACACCCGTTGTATGGCTGCCGACGCACTCTCCCAGCCGGCGACGCGTTCGTGAAGCGCCCTTCGACCTGCGTCGGTCAGGCGATAGTACTTGGCTCGGCGATTGTTCTCGGACAGCCCCCATGTGGCATCTATCCACCTCCGCCGATGCATCCGATGCAAAGCGGGGTAGAGGGCGCCTTCCTCGATTCGAAGCTCCTCTTTCGTCACCTGCTCGATCCACCGGGCCACGCCAAAACCGTGCGCCGGTGCCCCAGCGAGTGCCTTGAGAATGAGCATATCCAGGGTCCCCTGAAGCAGTTCGGCAGACGGCTTGCTCATGATCTCTTCCCTAATCGATTTAGGGAACAGTAGATCGCTTCCCCTAAATCGTCAAGGGGGGGGTGGGGAGGGTCCCTTCGCGCATCCGTTTGTTCAACGCGGCCCGTTCGTGGTCTGACGATGGTCACCCGGACGAATCGACAAAGCGAAATGCACAAGTGGGGAATGCTGATCCGGACGAAACGATTTGAAATGGTCCACCGTGTGTCGCGGACCTCGAGCAACGAACCGGTTTTCAGCGTCGTGAACGCGAGTGAGGTTGATCACAGGTGAAACGTGCGTGACGCCGCACCGCGTTCGCGGGCGAGACACGGCATTTTTCGCAACTCTCCCGACCCGAGCGTCACGAGAACTGTGACCCTCGTCACCTTGTCTTTGAGCTGCCGATCTAACTGCACCGGCCTTGGTGACTTACCCATGCTTCCTTACCGGCGTCATTTCTGGCACAGGTCATGCCCCCTTTACGGGTGGCAACGAAACAGTCAGACCACAGGAGGAATTGCGTAGCGATTGTGACGTGTTCGCCCTGCATACGTTTGGAGAAAGGAACGCCCAATGAGAACACCGGGACAGCTCGCCAGGCTGTTGGCGACCGCGTTTGTCACGAGTGTTGCAGTGGCGACCGCGGGGTGCGCGTCCGGTAGAGTCTATTCCTACGACGCTCCAGCAGGTGTTGGCGTACGATCGATGGCCCTTCGCGTCACCAACGACAACTGGCACGACGTGACGATCTATCTCCTCCGAGATGGTGGGGCTATGCCGACCCGTATCGGTGCGGTATCGGGGTTGAACTCGCGAGTTCTCCGGCTTCGTCACCCCCCCGCCGGATGGATTCGTTTGATGATTCGACCTATCGGATCACAAGCTTCCTTCACGACCAACCAGGTGGTGGTCGAGCCCGGACAGGTAATGGTGCTCAGGGTCCAGAACCATTTGGCATACTCGAGTCTCCACCTGGCCGCAGGCGTGCCGTGACGACTGGCTGGTAAGAGCGCTGAGTGAAGCCGAGGGTGTCCCACGCTACCGCCGCCTCCGACGCACGATGCGTGGAAGCGGCGGGCTGGCACCCTCCTCAAAGATCTCCCCAGAGCTATTCGGGCCCTCTCGAGCCCATGTCACGGCCGCGCGCGGAAGGCTCGTGTAGCGGACCTCGCGGAGGGGCGGTATTCTCGTCATGCGCCGGGGGGAGTTGGTCCCCGCCGGACGTTCCCGTCCTGTTGTATGGTTGGCCATCCCTGGCACCTGCTGCGCCAGGCGAACGGCGTGGAGGAAGCGTGCGAATGAGGCCTGTCGAGTGTCTCCGAGGGCGTAGCGTTGTGCATCCGTGCGGTCGGCTTGGCTGGGTATGCTCGGTTGCGGCCTTTGCGGTCTGCACTGTGACGGGTGCGTTGTGTGCGCAGACCACGCTCGACACGCTGAGTCTCTACGATCTTCCCGGCGTGCATGTGGTCGTGGAGCCCTTCGACCGGGCAGCCGAGTCGGACGGCCTCCATGGTGACAGTCTGCGTCAGGCAATAGAGATGAAGCTACAGGACGCCGGCATACGACTGCTGAACCAGCAGGAGTGGCAGATGACGCTCGGCAATCCTCTGCTAGTGCTCAAGTTGAACCTCGTTCACCCGTCGCGTTTCTTCTATCTGTACAACATCGAGCTCGAGTTGCAGCAGCTCGTGGTGCTTGCCCGGGATTCGACCATCCCGGTGTTCACTCCCACATGGCAGGCTGGCGACATCGTAGGGACGGTTCCCGCGTCGAACCTCGTTTCGCTGCGCTCACATGTGCTGGCCGCCACCGATCAGTTCATCTCGGCCCTGGCCGCGGCCAACCGGCGACGACGGAGCCCGTCCATGCTCGAGGCCGGCCGTGGGTCGGGTCGTCGTCGCGGTTTGGGGCGTTGATCGCACTGCGCCCAGTCAAGAGATAGAATCCCGACAGTTCGTATTTGGTTATATTTCGTGCGACCTTCTCCGAAAAAACGGCAACGGAGGGGATCTTCGGCCTTGGTTTGCGCTTCCTCGTTTAGGTAATGTTAATGATAGTCTTACCTTCGGTACTCTGCCTCGGGGGTGGCGTATGATGCACCGCATCCTCGTTCCATTAGACGGTTCTCACCTAGCAGAAGTCGCATTACCCCACGCAGTTGCCGTGGCCCGAGCGTTCGACGCCGAGGTGGTTTTGTTCCGGGTCACCGAGGACAGTGCCTCGGTGGTGGACACAGTGGAATGGCGGTTGAATCTGGCTGAAGGCGCGGCCTACCTGAACACTCTGGCGAAGCGAATAGGCCGAGTCCCGGTCAAGGCGAGTGAGGCAGACGGCAATGCCGCCGAGCAGATCATGTCCTTTGCGCGTCACGAGAAGATCGACCTCATCGTGCTGTCCACCCACGGCAGTGCTGGACTGACCGACTTCAGTATGAGCAGTACCGTTCACAAAATCATATCCGGAGCCCACACATCGATCCTGCTGGTTCGGCCGACGGAAGAGGTCGAGCTGAGAGATCTGAACCAGCTTGCGTATCGTCGTTTGCTCGTTCCTCTGGACTGCTCGCCGCGGGGCGACTGGGCGGTGCACGTGGCGGCGGCGCTGGCACGCGCCCATCACGCGGAGCTGTGGAACGCTCATATTGTCCCCGCCCCCGAAATGGCGCGCCGCTTCCCTCGCTCCAGCGAGGACACGGCGCTCGCGGAGCGGGTCATCGAGTCGAATCGCGCCGCCGCGGAGGCGTACCTGGGTGAAATGGCCAGGCGGTTTGCGTCGCCGGATCTCTCCATCCGCACTGAGGTGATCCGTTCGCCCCGAGTAGTTGACGCATTGGAGGACCTCGCGCGTCGAGAGCACTTCGACTTGGTGATCCTGAGTGCGCACGGTCAGTCGGGTGGTACGAAGTGGCCTTACGGCAGCGTGGCGGGTACCTTGTTGCAGTACGGCACAGGGCCGATCCTGGTGTTGCAGGATGTCACGCCGGTAAAAGACAGTCTCAAGCCCGTGGTGCAGGTGCGAGAGATCTCCTATCGATGACCCTTTGATGCCCGATGAGCACGTTGAAGGAACACCAGCGGAAGAGCGGGCCTTCGAGTTGGCCCGTGTCTATCGTGACACCACAGCAGGGCGCGGCGGCGGATTACGCACCCACCTCGCCTCACTCAAGCGCTGGCTCCGCGAGGTAGAGCGGCGACTCGGTGAAAGCACCGGCGGGGTCCCGGAGACGGGTCGCGCTGCCGAGTGGCTGTTGGATAACTCGTATCTCGTAGCCGAAGCACTCCACCACATCAAAGCGGGCCTCCCGCGTTCCTTCTACCGTAAGCTCCCGAGGCTCGTCAATACGTCGCTCGCCGGACAGCCACGCACGTACGCACTGGCGCGGACGCTGGCTGAAGAGGGCGACCACCTGATCGACATCACGCAGCTGACCCACTTTCTATCGGCGTTCCAGCGAGAAGCGCCCCTCACGATGGGGGAACTGTGGGCGCTTCCCATGATGCTGCGGCTCGTGATTCTCGAGGATCTTGCGTGGTTTGCCTCCACGGTCGTGGGTTGGTCTGGACGGAATCTTCCGGGACCGAGCCGATTCCTCCATCAAGAGGAGATCGATCTCCAGAGTCGCGTGGCAAGCTGTATTCGCTCACTGCACATGCTCGACAGCCATGACTGGAAGGTCTTCTTCGAGTCGTTGAGCCGAGTTGACCATGTGCTCCGCCAGGCGCGGGCTCGCGTCTACCCGCGAATGGATTTTGCCACCAGGGATCGATATCGAAAAGTGGTAGAGAAGATCGCCGGATGGGCTGATCGTGAGGAAGAAGCCGTCGCGCAAGCTGCCATCACGCTGTGCAAGCGCGGGCACGTCGTCGGAACGGAGGGCGCGCACGTCGGATATTATCTCATCGGCCCGGGGCGGGGGGAGTTGGAACACGTCCTCAGCATTCGTGCACCCACTGGCTCTCGAGTCGCTCGGTGGGTGAGGAGACACGCGGCCCTGACTTACCTCGGGAGCGTAGCCGTCGGTTCGGCCGTGCTCCTCACCGGTCTGTGGTGGTACGTCTCTACGCTCAGCGTGCCGGTCCTCATCGCTGTGCTCGTTGCCGCTCTGGTCCCGGCTTCGACCGTCGCCATCAGCATCATCAACTGGATTGTGACCCACGCCACCCCGCCGGCGATACTACCGAAAATGGACTTTGAGAGCGGGATTCCATCGGATTTCCGCACGATGGTCGTAATGCCGTCGCTCCTCTCGGGCGAAGGGGAAATCTCGGAGCTGCTCCGCCGACTGGAGGTCAACTACCAGGGGAACTTGGACAAGAACCTATCCTTCGCGCTCTTGACGGACTTCAGCGACGCCCCCAGCGAGCACATGCCGGACGACGAGGATTTCGTGCGGTTCGCGACGCAGGGCATGCAACGTCTCAATGCCAAGCACGGATCCGATGGCAAGAATCCGTTCCTGCTTCTTCATCGGCGGCGCCAATGGAACGAGAGCGAAGGATGCTGGATGGGGTGGGAGCGGAAGCGCGGCAAGTTGATGGAGTTCAACCGCCTGGTTCTCGGAGTGACCGACACGAGCTTCAACATCGAGATAGGAGATCCAAGCACGCTCTCCGGCGTCCGCTTCGTCATCACACTCGACGCCGACACAATGTTGCCTCGATCGAGCGCCGTCCGGTTGGTGGCCACGTTGGCTCACCCGCTCAATCGCCCGCGCCACAGCGACGGGGACGGCATGGTTTCGGGCTACACCGTAATGCAGCCACGCGTCGAGATTGCTCCCGGTGTGGCCGGCCGAAGCCTCTTCGCCGAACTGTTTCATGGAGACATGGGGCTCGACCTCTATACGCACGCGGTCTCCGATGTCTACCAGGATCTCTTCGGTGCAGGTATCTATGCGGGCAAGGGGATCTACGACGTCGCCGCGTTTGAACGCAGTCTGTCGGGGCGGGTCCCGGACGACACCCTGCTGAGTCACGATCTCTTCGAGGGGGTTCACGGCAGAGCGGGTCTCGTTTCGGATATCGCGGTGTTCGAGGAGTACCCGTCGCATGCCCTGGCGTACCTGCGCCGCATGCACCGCTGGGTCCGTGGGGACTGGCAGATCTACCCGTGGCTGTTTCCAAAAGTGCCGGCGGTCGATGGAAAGAGGGTGCCAAATCGCCTTTCGGTCATCGACCGGTGGAAGATCTTCGACAATCTGCGACGAAGTCTCCTGGCGCCGTCACTACTCGCGTTCATGCTTGTTGGTTGGATGGTGCTGTCCCAGTCACCGTGGTTGTGGGGGTTGCTGGCTGTTGGTGTGCTGGTGGCACCCGTCATGCTGAGTGCCGCGTCGGCGGTGACCAGGGTTGCGGGCGGCGCAGTGCGTCGGGAGACCATCCGAGGGGCCGGGTGGTCGCTGCGCACGCCGATGTACCGCCTGCTAGTGACTGCGGCGTTTCTGCCTCACGAGGCCGCCATTGTGCTCGACGCCGTGAGCCGTACGCTGTACCGCATGCTCGTGAGCCGACGGCGCCTCCTGCAGTGGACATCGGCCGCCCATACCGCGCGTGCGCTCTCAGGCGGTTACGCCGCACCTGCGGTGTGGCGAGAGATGATTGCGGCCCCGGCGTTCACGTTGATCGCCGGGGTTCTCGTGTGGACCGCCAATCCCGCCGCTCTGGCCGCGGCGTTTCCATTCCTGGCGGTCTGGTTCCTGTCGCCACAGATCGCCTGGGTGCTCAGCCGCCCGACCCGCGAGGAAGAGAAGATCCTCACGGAAGAGGAATGGCGCTCGCTGCGACTCCTGGCGAGGCGAACGTGGCATTATTTCGAACGGTTCCTCACGCCCGAAGATCACTGGCTCGCGCCGGACAACTTCCAGGAGGAACCCGGCGATATCGTCGCGCGGCGAACGTCACCAACGAACATGGGTGTGGCAATTCTCGCTCCGGTCGCGGCCTACGATCTGGGCTACATCGGCGTCATGCATCTCGCCGCCTCAACGCGGAACATGGCCGAGAGCATGGAGCGGCTCGACCGTTATCGAGGGCACTTCCTCAACTGGTACGCGACCTCTGACCGAACCCCCCTCGAGCCGCGTTACGTTTCCACGGTCGACAGCGGCAATCTGGCGGCCTGTTTGATAGTGTTGCGGCAGGCCTGTACGGCCGCCCAAGCCGCTCCCGTGACGGGACCCACCCTGCGTGATGGCTTGCTCGACACCGCGGCCGTCTTTGACGAGATCATCCGGGATATCACAGCGCCCGAGCTCGAGGAGATGGTGACGGCCATCCATCAACACCTCGAGGAACTGCGGAAGAGGTCGCTGCGCATGGGGAACCGTATCGACGATTGGCGGAAACTCCTCGCCGTCCTCGAGGAGCATTGGATCCCCGAGCTGGATGCTCTCATTGCGGGCATGGTATCCACCGGCTTCGGGTCCCTCGACACCGCCACCCTGAAGAGTCTCCGCAGTTGGTCAGATCGGATCCACCACAGCATCCAGTACGCGTCCCGCGAGTTCGATTCATTTATCCCGTGGCACCCCCTGCTTCGACGGCCGCCGGTGCTCTACCAGGCGACCGACGTCTACCCCGACGTGACCCGCACGGTAGCGGAGCTGACTCGTGTCTTGGGAGACATTCCGGCGTTGGACAGAATCGAATCCGTTGTGGAGTCAGCGAACGATCTCGTAAAGCGTCTCGGACACTACGTGGAAGAGCTTGCACCCCCCGTGAACATCCTCGAGGAGGCCACGGCGTGGAATAGCAGGCTCTCGGAGGCTCTCGACCGTGCGCGGCAAGCCGCCCGGCGAGTGCGCGCCGATCTCGTCGCGGTCATGGGCTTCGCCGAGACCCAGGTCAACGACATGGACTTCGGGTTTCTGTTCGACCGATCGCGTCGGCTGTTCCGCATCGGCTATAACGCCAGTGCCGGGGATTACGATCCAAACTTCTATGATCTCCTGGCATCGGAAGCACGTATCGCCAGCCTGGTGGCCATTGCCGTCGGTGAGGTCCCTGAGAGCCATTGGCTCTACCTCAGGCGCCCCTTCGGTCGGGTGGAGGGCCGGATGACGCTCCTTTCCTGGGGCGGCTCGATGTTCGAGCACCTCCTGCCCAATGTGTTTACCGCCGCTCCGCGGGGCAGCGTCCTTGCGCAGAGTTGCCGTGCCGCCGTTCGGCGACAGATCACGTTCGCCCGGTTGCACGGGGCCCCGTGGGGGATCTCGGAGTCGGCGTACTATCGCCTCGATGCTGCGGCCAGTTATCAGTATCGCTCGTTTGGAGTTCCCGGGTTGGGGCTCAAGCGAGAATTGGGCAACCGCCTGGTCATCACTCCGTACGCCTCGATATTGGCTTTGTCGGTGAGCCCAGCGGAGGTCGTGGCGAACCTGCGGCACCTGATGGCCCTTCAAATGCTGGGGCCATACGGATTGTTCGAGGCGCTCGACTTCGGGCCCGTTTCCGATCAATCCGAAGGCCAACCTCAGATCGTCCGCTCGTACATGTCGCACCATCAGGGCATGATCCTTCTTTCCCTCACGAATTTCGTCGCCGACGACGTCATCGTCCGTCGTTTTCACGCGGATCCACGCGTGGCCAGTGTGGAACCTCTTCTCCACGAGCAGGTGCCGAAGCGTGTCCCGGTGGAGCGAGAGCGGATGCTGGTGGAACGCTCCCGCGTGAGGGTTGCCGGGCCCGAGGCGCCCGAAGCGTGGCGTGTTCCTTTCAAGCGACCTGTGCCTCCGTGTCACGTGTTGTCAAACGGCAGCTTCAGCGTGTTGCTCACGGCCACAGGTGGAGGGGGTTGTAGATGGAAGAGGACTGCGCTGACCCGTTGGCGTGCCGATCCGGCCGTCGATGCCTGGGGCAGCTGGATCTACGTGAGAGATCTCGAGACGGGGGATGTTTGGTCAGCCGGGTACGAGCCGACACAGGTCGAGCCGGAGGACTCGGACGTTCGGTTTGCCATGCATATGGCGGAATTTCGCCGACGGGACCACGGAATTGCTCTACATATGAAGGTGACAGTTCCTCCGTCGGACGCGGTGGAGCTTCGTCACCTTACGCTCGTCAATCAGACTGACCGACCGCGCCAGATTGCCCTCACCAGCTGCGGCGAGGTCATTCTGGGTGATCCGGCCGAGGACCGACGGCACCAGGCGTTCAGCAAGCTGTTTGTGGAAAGCACGTACCTCCCGGCAAGCCGTGTGCTGCTCTTCCGAAGAAGACTCCGTGCGGCGTCCGAGGATCCCGTGTATCTATCGCACGGCGTCGTCACAACGCCGGAGGTCGGTGCAGACGTTTCAGCCGAGTCCGATCGGGCCGCCTTCATTGGCCGGGGCGGCACGACAAAACGTCCGGCGGTCTTCAACGACGGCCGGACGCTGCAGTTCAACGCCGCTGCAGCGACGCTGGATCCGATCTTTGCACTCGACTGTCGCTTTGAACTTGCTCCGCGCGCCCAAGCGACCGTCGTATTCGCCACGGCCGCCGCCCGCACGCGTCGTGAGGTGCTGGGACTTCAGGACACGTATCGATCGCTTGCCCGTGCGGAGTGGGCGTTCGAGCAGGCCCAGTCGTACAGCGCGTTCGAGCTGAAGGACATCGAGTTTCCGGCTGGGGAAGCGCGCGGCATTCAGGAGCTCTTCTCCGCGCTGGTCTACCCGTATCACAGCCTCAGAGCGCCGCCGGAAACGCTGTCCGCCGACCGTCCGAGCCAGGCCGGTCTCTGGGGCCATGGGATCTCGGGTGACCAGCCTATCCTCTTGGTGCGCGTCGGAGAGTCGGCCGGCCTTTCACTTGTAGGGCTGCTTGTCACCGGCCACCGTTACTGGCGGAAGAAGGGCAGCAGAATCGATCTCGTGATTCTCGATAAAATGTCGAGCGGCTACGCGCAACCGCTCCGCGACGACCTGCACCAGGTCGTTCAGCAGGCGGGCGGAGACGAATGGGTGGGCAGGCCGGGCGGGATCTTCCTCCTGAGCGCGAGTCAACTCTCCGTTCTGGACCACACGCTCATCGAGTGCTCAGCCCGCGTCATTGTCGACACGGACGCCGGCTCTCTTCCGGAGCAACTTGCGCGACTCCGAGAACGACCGGAGACGCTGCCAGGCTTCGTTCCGATGCCGTCCTCCCCGCTCGCGCTGGAGCCGACGCCTCCGCTGGAGCGGCCGACCAACCTGTTGTTCGACAACGGATCGGGCGGTTTCTCGCCTGATGGTCGTGAGTACGTGATCTACTTGAAGCCAGGTGTGCACACGCCAGCGCCCTGGATCAACGTCGTCGCCAACACCGAGCTCGGGTTTACGGTTTCCGAACGCGGCAGCGGGTCCACCTGGGCGGGGAACAGCGGTGAAAACCGCCTGACGCCGTGGCGTAACGACCCAGTCGCCGATGAGTCCGGAGAGGTGTTGTACCTGCGTGACGAAGAGGTCGGGCAGGTCTGGTCGCCGACGCCGGGACCGGCCGGCCACGCGTCGCCCTATCTGATTTGTCACGGCGCTGGATACACGACCTTCCAGCTCAACTGCCACGGCCTGGAGCAGCGACTTCGGCTTTTTGCCGTGAAGGATGAACCCGTCAAGGTGGTTCAGTTGCAGCTCACGAACTGCTGGAACCGAAATCGCCGCCTCACCGCGACATACTACGCTGAATGGGTTTTGGGCACGTCCAGAGAAAGCACGGCCCCGCACATCGTCAGCAGCTACGAGAGTGAAACGGGCGCACTGCTGGCGCAGAATCCCTTCAACAGCACCTTTGGGGAGCGAGTGGCGTTCCTCGCCGCGAGCGAGGCGCCGCACGGTGTCACCACGGATCGGGCGGAGTTCCTCGGCCGGGATGGGGGCGTGGCCGCACCGTCCGCGCTCTCTCGCATCGGGCTCTCCGGCACGGTGCGACCCGGGGTCGATCCGTGCGGAGCCCTGCAGATACACGTCGAGCTCGAGCCCGGCGAGACGAAGGATGTGTACTTCCTGCTGGGCCAGGGCACGGATCGGCAACACGCCGCTTCGCTCGTGCGGCGATTCAAAGATCCGGCAGCGGTGCAGTCTGCGTGGCGTGGACTCAACGAGTTCTGGAGTGACCTCTTGAAGGTGGTGACGGTCACAACGCCTGATCCAGCCATGAACGTGATGGTCAACCGCTGGCTGCTCTATCAGGCCCTTGCATGCCGTATCTGGGGTCGCACAGCGCTCTATCAATCGAGCGGTGCCTCGGGCTTCAGAGATCAACTCCAGGACGTGCTGGCGTTCCTCGTAGCGGCGCCGGAGATTGCCCGGGCGCACATTCTCGAGGCGGCTCGGCATCAGTTTCCCGAAGGTGACGTGTTGCATTGGTGGCACGCGGAGGACGAGCGCGGCGTTCGGACGCGATGTTCCGACGATCTGCTTTGGCTTCCCTATGTGGTCGCTCGCTACGTGCAGACGACCGGCGACCGAACAGTGCTCTCGGAGGCGGTACCGTTTCTCCAGGGTGATCCACTGGGATCCGATGAGGTCGAGCGGTACGCTCATTACGAGGTCGGCGCAACGGCGGCGTCGGTATACGAGCACTGCTGGCGTGCCCTGGAAAAAGGAATAACGGCGGGCATTCACGGCCTTCCGCTCATCGGCACCTGCGATTGGAATGACGGACTCAACCGCGTGGGAATCGAGGGCTACGGAGAGAGCGTTTGGTTGGGTTGGTTCCTCTACGCCACGGCGGTTGGCTTCATCCCGATTTGCGTGGGCATGGGGGATTCGGAACGGGGAGAGCGCTTGCGCGAGAGCGCGGAGCGCCTCAAGGGGGCCATTGAGCGCAGCGGGTGGGACGGCAAATGGTACCTCCGCGGCTACTTCGACGACGGCACCCCGTTGGGATCGTCACAGTCGGACGAAGACCGTATCGATTCGATCGCCCAATCGTGGGCAGTCATCTCCGGCGCCGCAGCCCCGGAGCGGGCGGCGAGCGCCATGGACGCAGCGTTCGAGCAGCTCGTGGATCCGGTGAATGAATTGGCTGTGCTGCTCGCACCGCCGTTCGACAAGACGACGAAGGATCCCGGGTACATCAAAGGGTATCCTCCGGGTGTGCGGGAAAACGGCGGGCAGTACAACCACGCTGCCGTGTGGCTAGCATGGGCCGCGGCGCAACTCGGTGATGGCGAGCGGGCGTATGCGCTCTTCAACATCCTCAATCCCGTGCGCCGGGCTTCCGATCCGGAAAGGGCGGCCCGGTATCGCGGCGAGCCGTATGCCGTGGCCGCCGATGTGTGCGGCGTTCCGCCACATACCGGTCGCGTAGGGTGGACGTGGTACACGGGATCCGCTGGGTGGATGTATCGTCTGGCCGTCGAGCAGATCCTCGGCGTGAAGCAGGTGGACGGCCGTCTCACCGTCGATCCGTGCCTGCCGAATGACTGGCCCGGTTTCGAAATGACGCTTCGGCACGGCCGCAGCGAGTACCGGATTACGGTGGAGAACCCGGAGGAGGTAAGCCGGGGGGTTGTGGAGTTGACTCTCGACGGTACGCCACAGGAATCGGGCGACATTCCCCTAGTCGATGACGGTGGGCGGCACGTGGTGGAGGTGCGGTTGGGAAAGACGGCGGACGAGCAGGCTCCGGTTCGGGCGGCCGGCCGTCGCTCGCCGTGAGCTTGGTCTAGCGCTCGGCTGGCTCGACCGGCGGGCTGGGGGGCTCCGCTAGCGGTGCCACATCCAGGTCAAAGAGGGAGAGCCCGTTCACCGAAACCCGCCCGTAGCGGGCCACCCAGTGGGTGTGTGGACCGGTGACGCGGCCCGTGGCGCCGACCTTGCCAAGCACGTGGCCGCGCTCGACGACCTGACCCTCCTCGACGTCCACCGCACTCATGTGCATGTAGATGGTGACGAGTCCGGCGCCGTGATCGAGGTACACGACCTTACCGGCGTAGTAGAAGTCGCCCGCTACGGCAACCACACCGCGATTCGCTGCGCGAATCGGGTCCCCGACCTCACCGTCGAAATCAACGCCCATGTGCCGGCTTCGCAGCTGCCCGTTGAACACGCGACCCGTACCGAACTCGCTGGTGATCCGGCTCGGGCGGGGTCGCACGAACTCGCCGGACCACAGGCGCGGCGTGGTGTGGGTTTGGCGAGACACACGGCCGGATCTCGCACTCTCGCGTCGTATCCGCGCCTCGAGCGCCGAGTCGGGCGGCGTCGTGAACCGAGACGAAACGGTCAAGCGCTCCATCCGGTAATTGCCGGGCTGCACGCCGATTTGCACGACGCGGTGTCCCGTGTTGCGTCCCCGCTGGACCGAGAGTTGCAGCGGAAGCGTTGCCCTCGCGTTCACCGGGATCGGGGCGAGCGCCCGGTGCTCGCCGAGCCGGTCTCGCTCGAAGTGCAGGGGCTGCCCGGCGAGATTTCCGGTGACTGCGACCTCGGCGTTGCGGCCGCTCTCATCGGGTACACGCACGATGACGAACACGAACGATCCCTGAACCGGTTTTTGAGGGTGCCACCGGACGTCGGCGGACATGGCCGGGTCCTGGCCCGTGGCGGGATATGCCGGGATCAGGGTGACGACGATAAGAAGGAAAAGGCTTCTCATTCGCATGCCCGCAAGATAACGCCTTCCGGCAAAGAGGTCTGTGAACCAGCGAACACCACACCCACAACTCCCCTCCCCACCGGGCGGGCCGGCCCTTCGAGACGCGTCGCTGCGCGACGCTCCTCAGGACTCAGCGGACCGGCGGGCCGCGTGAAACGGCGGGTGGGAGTGGGGAACGCCAGCGGCGTGATGTTCTGAAACAAAGCGCGGCGCCGGCAAAGCAAAGGTGCCGCGTCACAGGGTGCACAGCCTCGAGAGGCAACTGCGGACATCCGACAGCGCGGCGGGCGATGGCTTGTGGTAACCGTAAGTCATTATTCTACAGCTATTTACGGTCCCGCGCCCGCCGGCTAAGGCCGTTCTGCCACGATGGCGATGCGGTTCCGCTGCGCACTCAGGGCAATTCGGCTGATACCCTGAACGCCGGCCCCGGCATAATCGGCCACCTCGAGCCACTCACCGCCCACCTCAGCATCCCACTGGAAGAGCTTCGAGTCCTGTCCCATGAGGACGACGCGATCGGGTGACCACGCGTAGTGTTCGTTGCCCGGGAGGAGTCGCACGATCCGTGTGGTTTGCTTCGTGGTGAGGTTGAGCTCGGTGAGCCAGAGCCGGTTCTGACCGGCGATGTGCACGAAGCTCACGGCGTTGCGCCTCGGGATCTTGTGGAGGGACCGGCCGATGCGCTCCTCGATGATCTCCGCGCGCCCCGAGCGAAGGTTAGCAAGCTGCAGGGTGGGTGGGTCGCCAAGGATGAAGAGTGCCACCGTGTTCCCGTCACCCCAGGCGTGGTACCCGACCGGTTGGATCTCCTCCAGCAGCACGCCGAGTTCCTGTCCCTCCATGCCGAGCTGCCAGAGGCGCTGCGTGGAGTCCGCCTCCACCCGAACCACCGAGAATGTCTCGCCCCCCGGCATCACGGTCGGCGAGTATTCGCTTTCCGCCGTTTCTGTCACGCGGGAGGTCGTGCCCGCGGCGACGTCGTAGCGGTAGATGTCTGCCTGGCCGTCCTCGCGGATCGAGGTGTAGAGGATGCTTGCACCGTCGGGCGTGAAGTGTGGTTGATTGTCGTAGCCGTCGCGGTCGGTGATGTTCTCCAGCATTCCGGGCCGCAGCCGACCGGCCATGAGAGCCGCTTTACCAATGTAGATGTCGGTCGACGTCTGGGCCGGGAGGTTGGCACACGGTGTGACGGTGGCGAGCAGCGCCAAGCCGAGAGAGTGAAACGTCGTTCGCATCTCCTGATCCTTCATGGTTGTGTTCTTCGCTGGTGGCTCGTACCGATGCTACTCAAAGAAACGAGCGAGAGCCTGTGCGTGTTCATACCCGGTTGGGACATGGTGGTGCCAGACCGGCGGGCAACGAGAGCTCGCTGCAACCAGCCGCCGCCCTATCCGTCCTCGCTAGTCCGTCGAGCCGGGTGCCGGCAGCTCCGAGTTCCAGATGTCCAGCACGACTTTCCAGGAGCCGTCGGCCTGTTTCTGCCAGAGGTGCACGTCGCGCACGCGCTCAACGACCGGTTCGCCGTCGGGTCCCTCGAACGTCATCTCGCACGTGGCGATGGTCCAGCCGAGATCGCCGCTCAGAGAGACCTCGGCGGTCGGTGGCCCGCAGCGCATTTCGAGTCCGGGGGCCTCGACAAACTCGTCCGCGAAGCTGCGGATGTTGGCGAGTCCCTCGATCTGATCGGCGTTGGGCGGCATCATCACGGCGCCTTCCGCATAGAGCGCCGCGACGGCCCCCGCATTCAGTGCACTCGCAGCCTCGTGATACGCGACGGCGGCTTCGCGCAGCGCGGACCGCTCGGCCTCGATGTCGACTTGCGGTGCGCACCCGCTCACGACGAGCAGCGCCAGTAGCGTGAGCATCAAGCCGGATCTTCTCATTGTTTCCTCCTGGACACAAAAGGATGTTGTGAGTCC
>JBDHFY010000075.1:0-15350 GCA_039590195.1 Gemmatimonadota bacterium
GGACCGTCCTCGATCTCGCACTTCAGTCCGCCCAGCGACCGCACTCGGGTCACGGCCGTACCCTGACCGATGCCGGGTCTGAGGGTCACCGCCTTCACGTTTCGCTCGATTGCGGATCTGATCCGTTCCGCTCGTTCCATCCACTTCCTCCAGGTCAGCCGGTGCGCCAGCGGTGCGTAAAAGGCTTCAAGAGTGGCCAAACCGTAGCATTTGTCAAGGACTTCGACCCGAGCAACTATAGGAATCGGGTCGCTCCGCCCAGGCTCGTCTCCATCAGTCCGTGACGTCGCGCAGGAACTCCATGGCGAGCACGGACAGATCATCGTCCGTGTCATAAAAACGATCGTCGAGCCTGTTGAGCTGCCGACCATGCTTCGCGTCCATAGCCTCGAGCTGGGCGAGCCAAGCCTTCCGGTCCCGGCCCGCGGGCTCCGGAAACAGGTTCATCGCCTTCTCGAGGAGCGACGCGACATCCGTGGCCACGATGGCATAGAGCACGTTCAAGGTTTCGTGGGCCAGAACGCCCTCAGTATTCCAAACGTACTGGCTGAATCCACCGTTGTTTACCTCGGCTTCCAGCAACCCGACGCAGTAGATGACGCGATCGGCTTCACTCAGGGTGGGATATCGCTCCACCCCGTGGCGACCGAGCGTCATGAACTTCTTGTAGAAGCGCGCTCGGAGTTCCTCCGCGCGCCGCTCCTCGTCGGTCAGGGCCGGCGCTTCGAGAGACTCGAAGCTGACGCTCACCGCCGTCAAGTCGTCACTGATGTATCCGGAGACTCGAAGTCTACGCCCGCCGTCGCTGAGCACCTCACTGTACTCGTGCAGCATGCCCCGCTGTTCGGTGAGCCGTAGCTCGTGACCGTACTGGTTGAGCGCGGCAATTGCATCTGCGAGACCGGCAGCTCCCTGACCTGCGACAACAGGCAGGAGTGCTTCTTCCAGCTGCCATCGCAGCGAATCGGCGTTGGAGATATCGGGCCCGGAATTCTCAAATGAGGTGGCCGGAAAATCGCTGAGGTGTGTCATCGGATTCGGCGCCGGACCCTGCTTGTCGTCGATCGCTTCCGCAGTAGATCGATGCGCCACTCTCTAGCATGGCGCCCGGGCAATGTGACAACGCGAACTCGTCCGGCACAGGCCGGTTGATGGTGTTACGTGACTTCGCCTCCTGCCGCTTCCGAAGCCCGACCCGTCATTATTCTCCAGGCGGTGAGGATCGCGAGGCCAAACCACAGCAAATCCCACAGACCCAGTTGCGAGCGGAACAATCCCATCACGCCCACGCTCTCCATCAGCGCCGTCGCGTAACCGGTGGCTATGCGCTCACGTTCGGCCGGATTTGCCGCGGCCGCGTGGGCCGCACCGGCCGCTAGCATCTGTTCCCACAGAGCGTCCGGAAGCGTGTCGGTAAACGAAAGCGCATCGAGCTGCTCCTGGACTCCGGCCGGAAGGGTTTCTGTCTGACGCAGGTCCGCCAACGCGGCCTGAGCCATCCACGTGCTGTCGGCCTGGATGTCTTGTACGAGAGCAGGCTTTGTCCCGATCGCGATAATCATTGTCTTGCCGGCGACCAGACCCAAGGCCGCTAGGATCGCCGCCAAGAGGCCGATCGCTTGTCCGCGTGTGGGCGTGAGCTTGGACATCGTCAGGCCAACGAGCACACCAATGCCCCATGCCACCCAGCCCACTTCGAGGTTCGCGCCCAGTACGATGGCGGTCCAAATCCCTCCTCCAAGCAGGGCCGCAACAGCGCCGCCGAACAGCGCACGGCCTACACCTTCCTCCATTCCCCCCTGCAAGTCCGTCGGTGGCAGTGATGCCGGATCGGGCTCCTGCGGTCGTAGATCCGTCATGGTTTGCTCTCCTGGGCTCTTGGGTCTTCGGCTGTCACGGGGGTGGCCTTGACGCCTAGTGTGAAGCCGGCTCAGACATTTGGAAGATGCTCTTCTGCGATGGCCGGATCTTGCGCGAAAATAGGTGGCCCTGCCTGCTCCTGTCCAGCGGCGATGAGATGTCTTTCGACGTCATCTGGTGGGCCGAAGGGAGGCCACCTCGCGAAAGCATCGCTGCCTTCCATGACACCCGCTGATTCGGCTGATGAGGGGTATCTCCGCCGGGGAACTTTACAGTGGTCGGCGGTGTAAATATTTTTACATTGCTTGGAGGGGGCGTGCCACCTGGAGGACATCGGTGACCAAACGCGATGAGCCCGCGCTCAGTCGGCGCGAGCGTCAGATCATGGACATTCTCTATCGGCTTGGCGAGGGGAGCACGGCGGATGTCGTCCGCCAGATGCCGGACAACCCGTCCTACAACACAGTGCGGGTTACGCTCGGCATCCTGGAGCGCAAAGGGCACGTGGAACACCGGGAGGATGGAAAGCGCTACGTCTATTGCCCCACGGTGGCGCTGGACAAGGCGAGCCGCAAGGCGCTCAAACATCTGGTCAAGACGTTCTACGGGGGCTCAGTGTCGAATGCCGTTCTCGCCCTCCTCGACATGGACTCCCGGAAGCTGTCCAATAAGGAACTCGACGAGATTGCCGCTTCCATCAAGCGCGGCAAGGGGGGCCGGTGATAATCCCAATCGACGGGCTCCGAGTTTGGCCGTTCGTGGTCGAAATCGGCGTTCATGTCTTCGTCACGGCGACCGCCGTGCTCCTCTTCGCCTGGGTTGTGACGGCTTGGACAACGGTCATGTCCGCCGCCACGCGCCACGCAGTCTGGACCATCGGGCTCGCAAGCTTGCTCCTCGTGCCCGCCATCTCGTCCAGCCTGCCGGGATGGGGACGAGGGCTCCTGGCTCCGCTCCCCGCTAACGAGACGGCCTCTCCGGCAGTGGGCACCCCAGCGATTGCCACGGTGCAGGTTTCGGATCGTGTGCTGCCCGCCTCGTCGTCACCACCACGCGTTGAGATCGCACGCCCGGTTGCCGAGAAGCGCGCAACGAGCACGCGAGGATCGCTGGTTTCTCCCGTGAGGGGAATACTGCTGCTGTGGGTCGCCGGCATTGGAATCTCGTTCCTGCGATTCGCCGTGGGGCTCGGGCAGATCCATGGGATCACGCGCCGCGCAACACCCGTCGAATCGACGCCGGCTGGCCAGGGCGTCTGCGAGTTCGCCCGCTCGATGGGCATCCGCCGTGTTCCGCGGCTACTGTACAGCGGAGAGATAACGGTCCCCGTCGCGTGGGGTCTGTTCCAGCCGGTCATCCTGCTTCCGCATTCGGCCCGCGAGTGGCCGGACCAGCGGTTCCGTGTCGTCGTGCTGCACGAGCTGGCTCACGTGAGGCGGTGGGACTACGCGTGGCATGTGGTGGCTATTGTGGCGCGGGCGTTGTACTGGCCCAATCCTCTCGTATGGATTGCATCGCGCCGAGCCGCGCTTGATCGGGAGCAGGCGTGTGACGACCGGGTCATTGAAGCGGGTGAGGCTCCCGACGCGTATGCGGGGCACCTGGTGGCGCTTGCGCGATCGTGCCGGAGTCGCCACGCGACCCTTGGCGGTGCCGTCGCCATGGCACCACGCTCGACGCTTGGCGCGCGGGTCAGAGCTGTCCTCGACCTGGCTTCCGAGCGGGGTCACCTGAGTTGGGAGCTCGTGTTCCCCGGAGCTGTCATCATTACTGCCGTCGCGCTCACTCTCGCGGCCTTCGATCCTTTTGGCCAGGGGCCGCACGCCGAGGTCGTTGCTGCTCTGTCGAATCCCGACGCGGAGGTTCGACAAAAGGCGGCGTGGTCGCTTGGCGAGCGGGAAGCGCGAGAAGCGGTACCCGCCCTCATCGCGGCCCTTCGCGACGAGGATCCGCGAGTGCGCGGGTTAGTGGCGTGGGCTTTGGGTGAGATTAAAGACCAGCGAGCAGTGCGCCCCCTCCTCGACCTCATGTACGATCCTGACGTCTACGTGCGGGAGCGGACCATCGAAGCGATCGGCGAGCACGAGAGCGGGTTGGCGGTCGAGCCGTTGACCGGCGCCCTTGACGACCCGATCCCCACCGTGCGGGCTGCGGCGGTGTGGGCGCTAGGGGAAATCCGTTCACCCGACGCGACCGGACCTCTGCTCGAAGTCTTTGAGAATGATTCCGATCGGCGCACGCTCATTATGGCGGCATATTCCCTCGCGAATCTTCGGGGTCGGAGAGCGCGGGCGGCGCTGCTCGGCTACCTGCATGATGTCGCCGGCACACCGGACTCCGTCCGTTATCTGGCGGCCCAGGTCCTGATGCGGAACGCATCTCCTGTCGTGGTGGACGGGTTGATCCAAGGACTGGATGACCCCGCGCCCTTCGTGCGGGAGGCGGTAGTGCGAAGCCTCGGTGTGCTGGGTGACGAGCGGGCGGTGGACGCGCTCATTCTCCAGATCCGCGATCCCGACCCCGACGTCCGGACGGCCGTGGTGTGGGCCCTGGACGAGATCAACCCGTCGTCGAGCTATCGGGCTTACGGGCACTACATAGAGAGGCATTGACGAGCCCGCCCGCACGGAGGCGCGAGGCGGGCATGTTCATGGAGATAAGTGCAAAAAATTTTCCACCTGGAGGGGACGACGATGTGCACGCGATGTGTTGTGTCAACAAGTGTAAAATTTCTTACATATGTTTGGTTGTTCCTGGTGGTTGCCGCCACGCCGGCCCGCGCGCAGGCCGATGCAGACCCGGAGTCGGTCATACCCGTGCGTCTCGCCAAGCTCGCCGGTCCTATCGAGCTGGACGGGTCGAGCGAGGAGCGTGCATGGCAGGCGATTGCACCGTTGCCGCTCACCATGTACCAGCCGGTGTACCGCGGGGAGATGAGCGAGCAGAGTGAAGTGCGGGTGGCTTACGACGAAAGCCACCTATACGTGGCGGGGCGATTCTACGACGGTGAACCGGCGGGCATCCGCGTGAACTCCCTCTACCGGGATCGTTCGAGTGGTGATGACCTCTTTGGGGTTGTCATCGATGCGTTCGACGACAACGAGAACGGGCTCTGGTTCTGGACTAACCCCGCCGGAGTGCGGGGGGACGCCACCATTGCTGACGATGCCAATGGCCCCATCACCGGCAGCTGGAACACGTATTGGGACGTCGCTACCGAGCAAACCGACGAGGGATGGTTTGTCGAGATGCGGATTCCCTTCTCGAGCCTCGGGTTCCAGGCGAAGGGTAATGCGGTCGTCATGGGTATCACCGCATATCGGTATCTCGCGCGGAAGAACGAGCGGCACGTCTTTCCTGCGATCTCTCCGTCGTTCAGCCACCTCAGGCCGTCAAAGGCGCAGCGGGTGTTGCTCGAGGGGGTGCACACCGAGAGGCCCGTCTACTTCACGCCGTATGCCTTGGGAGGAGTCGGGCAGGTGGCCGAGTTCGATCAGACCGCACAGCACTTCGACATGAATTCGGACGGGGTGGAGGAGGTCGGTCTCGACGTCAAGTACAACGTCACCAGCAACCTCACCCTGGACTTGACGGTGAACACCGACTTCGCCCAGGTCGAGGCCGACGACCGGAGGGTGAACTTGACCCGGTTCTCACTCTTCTTTCCCGAAAGGCGGCAGTTCTTTCAGGAGCGCGCAGGCATCTTCAACTTCAGCACCGGCAACGCCACGCGCCTGTTTCACACGCGGCGGATCGGGCTCGACGACGACGGAGAGCAAGTCAGGATCCTTGGGGGAGCCCGTCTCATTGGGCGCGTGGGCAACTGGGACGTGGGCCTCCTCAACATGCAGACGGCCCGAAACGAGGGTCTTCCGTCGGAGAACTTCGGGGTGTACCGGCTGAGAAGGCAGGTATTCAACGAGCACTCCTACGCCGGGGGCATGGTGACCACTCGTTTGAACGAGGATGGAGGCTACAATGTCGCCGTGGGCGGTGACGGCGTGTTTCGCCTCGTTGGCGAAAACTACCTCACGGTACGTCTTGCGCAGACCGTCGACGACGCCTTAGTCGACGCAGATACCTACGACTTCACGGATGCCGGTGTCGCCTTTCTCACCTTGAGCCGGCGCAGCGCGCAGGGGCTAAGGTACTTCGTACAGGGTCGCTGGTTCGGGGAAGATTACCGGCCGGACATGGGTTTCACCACGCGGCAAAATACCAATGACGTGTTCGGCGGCCTGTGGTATTCCCACTTCTTGACAGGAGATGAGGCGCTGCGGCAGGTGGAACCGTTTCAGATCTTTGGGCAGGTCGTGCGGCGGAACGATGACGGGACCGTGGAGTCCGCGTTTATTGAGCACGACGTAGACTTCCACTGGAGATCCGGGGCGAGTCTCGGTGCGGACATCGAGGTATGGTTCGAAGATCTTCGGCAGCCGCTGCAGTTCCCGGAAGAAACGTCGATTCCTGCGGGGTCGTATTGGTTCTTCCGGCACGAGGGCTTCTTCGACACACCCGACGGCAACTTGTTCTGGGGCAGATTGGAATGGGGCGTTGCTGGATTCTACGACGGCTGGCGGGTCAACTTCGGGATCTCTCCGCGCTGGAACGTGTCTCGCTTTCTGGAGTTGGGGGGCGTGTACCAGGCCGATTTCATTCGGTTCCCGGAACGCGACCAGGGTTTCGATGCGCACATCGTCCGCCTCCGGATCCAAGCGGCCGTCAACACCAAGCTCTCGGGTAACGCGTTCATTCAGTTCAGTAACCTAGAGGATCAGCTCTCGGCCAATTTCAGGTTGCGCTATAACTTCCGGGAGGGGAACGATCTCTGGCTCGTGTACGACGAGGGGTGGAATACCGATCGCGGTCGTGTGATGCCGAGCCTGCCGATTACGAACAACCGGACGATTCTGTTGAAGTACACGTATACGTGGGGGTCATAGGGGGAGGGGGGAGGGGGGAGGGGGGCACCTCACTCGAAGTCGTAGTCGAGTGTGACGGGGTATTCCTCCGCATGCGCAGAGGCGAAGCCACCCTCGCCTCGCAAACCGCGCAGGTTCCCGGTGCCTGACCCTGGGACCACGAACCACGTGGCCTTCGCCGTGCCGCCTTCGAAGGTTCCAGTGTGCTGGAGGACGAAGGTTCCGGATCGATCCGCGACGCGGCCGACCACACGCTCCAGGCCTACAAAGCTGGCGGAGCCGTCAGCGCGGTGCATCATCAGATACTCGACGGTCCCATCTCCCTCGATGTCCCCGAGGAAGGACTTCGCCACGGTCGCGCGGGTGAGCTTAGGCCCGGCTTCGATTTCGTTGTAAGGCTTTTCATCCCAGCTCTTCACCGTAAACGTGGCCGTCGCGTGTTTGGTCATGTCTCTTCCTTTCCGTTTCAGGACGAACGTGTTGGCTTCGAGGCTTTCTGGGGAAGTCTGCTCCATCTCGCCAGGTTGCCAGTGCAAATGAGAGCCTAAACCCTGAGCCAAACGCTACATTCTCGGCATCCGATGCCGCCGCAGCATGCCCCCGAGACCTCACCTCTCCACAAACCCCGGAAACTCTCGCTCCACCATCCGCAACAATCGCTCCTCACTCGGCGCGTCGTCTGTCGGCGGCCCAATGGGCAAGTGTCGGATCATCTCTGGGACCTCACCGCGGAAGTTGTCCAGCTTGAACCCCTCCCGGTTCTTTGCGAAGTCGGCGAGAAGCGACGCCGTCGTTGTGATGTGCACGACAGGAAACAGATACAGGGCGTCCATGCGGTGCGGTCCGAGTGTAGTGAAAATGACTTCTTCCTCGGGATTCACAGTGGACAATACGGACGTGACGAGGGTGAGGGCCTCTTGCGTCGAGTCGGAGTCGACGTACACCCGGGTCAGGGGCAGCTCTTCTTCATCCTGCACGAGAACCGAGACGAGCATGAGGCCGTAGCCCGCCATCTCATTGTACTCCTCTGCGTTCGCCGGAAAGGCGATGTCGAAGAACCCTACCCGCGGAATGGGAGCGTAAACGCGGTACTGGACCGCCACTTCCTGTATGCGGGCAGAGATGGTCTCGTTGGAAACCGGCTGGAGGGAGTAACTCCCGTCGCCAACGAGGTGTAGGGGCTCATCCGCGGACGTGTCGCAAGAACCACAGGAAACAATGCCGATGAGGGTGGCCGCTCGAGAGGCGGCGAGCAACCGCTGCACAGGCCTCGAACAGCCAAATGCGAACATGGCGCACTCCTGTTGAGGGGTAGCAGGGCCCCAGCACCGAACAGTGCGATGTGCCATCCCGTACCCAGCCCTCGAAATCGTTCCCCCGCACCGCCGCGAGCTGGCGCCAATCCCGATTACGCCATTGTGCCCAACGAGCGCGTTAACCGTCGCCCGCTGCGCCCTTACCTTCGATAGAGTGAAGGGCGAGGTATTTCTCGCCGAATTTGTCCATGTTCTCTATCTGCGTCGTGTATTGGTCGTAGTGCCGCTCCTCATCAGCCACTAACTCCTCGAAGATCCGCTTGCTCCCCGAGTCGGCGTTGTTGCTGCACTCATTGGCCCATTGGTTGTATTCGTGGGCGCTCTCCTTCTCCATCGCCGCCGCCCGCTCGAACATCTTCCGCACGTCGTGGATCTTCTGTACCTCCTCCGACTCTTTCATCTCTACCTCACCGCCGAGGAACAAAATGCGCTCGGCGGCGGCCTCGACATGACCCATCTCCTCGATGGCGGTCTTCTTGAACAGATCCGCCAGCTGCTCGTACCGCTGATCGTCGCAGTGAAAATGGAAGTACATGTACTGATTCACGGCCGAGAGCTCATCGGCAATCGCCTTGTTCAATAGCTCAACGCTCTTCTCATGCATCTCTGAGTCTCCTTGATCACCAGCCGCCCAACTACGGTTTAATCTGCCGACAACCGCGCAGCACCACGCGCCCGCGCAGCTAATGCGAAGTTTAGGGGGATGTCCCGGGAGCGTCCAGCGCCTTAGCCCGTTTCGCCACCCTCGCGAATCATGGTCAACAGCATCTTGAACCGCGCAACGGCGCTGACACTGTGGGGCACGGTGGCCGGCATGACGATAAAGTCACCATTGCCGAGCCGGTGGTGAACGCCCGCGATGCCGACATCTGCCTCGCCGTCCAGTACGTGGACGAGTGCGTCGAATGGCGCGGTGTGCTCGCTCAACCCTTCGCCTTCGGCAAAAGCAAAGAGTGTCACGGTTCCTCCCTTGCCCTTCAGCACGACTCTGCTTACCACCGAGCCGTCTTGATACTCGACGAGATCGGCCAGCTTGGCCGGCTCGGATGTACCCTTGCTGGCAGTCGTTTGTGGAGTCATCGGTTCCAGACTGTTTGGACGTGGACAAGTTACCAGCTGGAGTCCCCGCCGTGTAGCGATTCGGCCAACCAAATTGGGAGGGGGAAACGGGCCGCTCGGCGGTCCGCGGAAGGGCGGATGGGGCAGAACGCTCACCGGCGCTTAGGCGGCAACATCCGGTCCCAGTGCAACGCGTTGTACTCCTCGAGAATCTCGAGTGTCTCGTCGAGGGGAATGGCTTCGAGCGCGCGGCCGCGACCTGAGACCGTGGTAGCCCTGAACATGGCGTTATAGATCGCCTCTTCCGTCGCCTCCACCGTCGCCGCAAAGAGCGGTGACATGGAGGGATTGAGAAGCATCTCGGTCGCGAAGGGCGTGGGGCTGCTCCGCTGGCGCCTGACACTCTCCGCGGTCGAAAAGGCGATGACGTAGTCCCCGGAACTGTTCGATGCGTAGGAACCCGTGCGCGCTAGCCCCATGATGGCGCGGCGTGAGAGACGGTCCAGGTTCAACGCGGTGAGCGGAGCGTCCGTGGCCACCACGATCATGATGGAGCCGCCGCCCTGAGACAACGGTTCCTCGTTCGTGTCGTTGCCTTCGAGTTGGTTTCGATAGGGATATCGTCCCAGCTCCCGCCCCACCGGAGCTCCGTTGACCGTCAGGATCCCTCCGAAGTTGGTTTGCACGAGGACGCCAACGGTGTAGCCACCGAGTGATTGCGGCAGCACGCGGGAACTGGTCCCGATGCCGCCCTTCCAGCCGAACGCCTGCGTGCCGGTGCCGGCCCCCACACTTCCCTCCGCTACGGGCCCGCCTGCTGCGCTCTCCAAGGCCAACCGCACATGCTCGGCTCGGATCGGGTTGGCCCACATGTCGTTCACGTGACTGTCGTTCGTCTCGCCCACGATGGGGTTGATGGTGTGCTCGCCCTCGCCGGGCTGGTGCAGCAGGTAGTCGAAGAGCGCCTCGGCGGCAGTCCAGACACAAAGCGTGCAGGTCAACAGAATGGGAGTCTCTATCTCCCCGAACTCGCGTACCTGCGTTTCCCCGATGAGCTTGCCGTATCCATTGCCAACATGAATCCATGCCGGCACTGGCTCGCGATACAGATTGCCGGCGTGGGGCAAGATGGCGGTAACGCCGGTGCGGATGCTGTCACCTTCGATGACTGTAGCGTGGCCCACCCGAACGCCCGTGACGTCCGTAATGGCATTGTGCCGGCCGGTGGGAAAAATCCCAACGACCAACCCCACGTCCCGGGCCCTTGGACGCTCGACATTCTGCGCTCGCACGATGTCGGTGTGAGTCAGTGCTCCGGTCAGTAAGAGTGCGAGCACGGTCATGCGGAAGATCATCGGGCCTCCTAACTAAGCAGATGGCCGGAGGGCCAGGGCACGCTTTCCGCTAATCCCCCCGGTGCGGAGGGAGTGCGGGGACAATCCGCCGGTCCGCCTGCCCGCCCCGCTGTGTGGGGGTGAGCGGGGGGAGGTTTGTCTGCCGGTCCGCAACTGCTAGCGGCCGGTTGGTTCCCCGAAGATCCGGTCGGCTACCACCGTGAGCCGCTCTTGCAGTGTGCCGACACGCTCCGGGGGAAGCCCGTACGTGGAGAGCCAGAGGCCGCAATGTCGCCTCTCCTTCCCCGGTTCTATCTCGACGAACAGGAGAGCG
Organism: Gemmatimonadota bacterium; assembly: GCA_039590195.1. Lineage (GTDB taxonomy): Bacteria > Gemmatimonadota > Gemmatimonadetes > Gemmatimonadales > GWC2-71-9 > JBDHDY01. Next base: position 10,826 of record JBDHFY010000075.1, read on the forward strand.
TCGTTCAACGCTTTGATCGATCCCGCGAAGTTGGCGGGCGATCTCACGTATCCGACCACTCCCTCAAACGCGTCGTCACCGAGTTGAAAGCTGAATCGGTCTCCAGGGCCGGCCTCGTCTGGGGATGGGGTAAGGTGGAAACCCTCCGGGCCGAAGAGTTGCAGCCATATCTCGCTGGCTTCCTTCGTCGTCGGACGGCGCTCCCACACCATGGAACGCGACGTGTTTGGATGCCGCCCCAGAAAGTGCTGAAGGTTATAGAGGAAGTACGTCCAGCCTGCCTCCGTAGCGTCGTAGTATTCGTCCCAGTCGCTCGACGCGCTGAAGCCCGAATGGACGAGTCGCAGGATCGTCTTGTCCCCCCGGGCCTCGATGTAGAAGTCCACAGCCACCGCTGGCTGCTCCGAATCTGAGCCCTCTGCCGGTGGATCGACCCAGCGCACGTGGCTGTTGGTCTCCAAGAGATCGATCGTGGTGCTCCATTCACATCCCTCATCCCACGAGAACGTCACCGTCCCCCCCTCTTCACTCGATCCACTCGCCTCTCGGGGAAACCAGTTGGCCAGCTGTTCCGGATCGGTGAGGGCGTTCCACACCGCGGCCACCGGGGCGTCGACTGCGATCTCGAGTTCAATGGACCTCGTCCCTGATGCGGTTTGCTCGCTCATTGCAGTGCGTCTCCCCCGGTTATAGAACCTGGTGCCTCTACGCCACCCCTTCTCTACTCCTCGCAAACTTTTAGGGTTCTTCCTCGCGTTCACCCTTGGGTGGCGACGGATAACCGCCGACCACGAGTCGAAATGTCCGACCGCCTTCGGATTCGGGCCGGTGGTACCTCTTCGCAAGCTGGGTCACGCTTCCGGTCAATTCCTGAGCAAAGGCGTTTTGGTCTTGGGCGCTGGCAAACCGCACATCCGTCTGCAAGCTGAGTGTTGCCAGCAGTTTTCCGGCTTGCGCCGCCTGCTCCTGGAGCGCGCCCACATCCCGCATCGTTTGGGCGGCAACGGCCACCAGATAATCCCCGGAAAAGCGATCTCGAATACTGTCAGGTCGAGCTCCCAACGGTCCGAGGGCCGAGGGCCCGATGAGGTATTGCCGGGCCGTGCTCTGGAGTAGGCGCTCGACAAAGTTTCCCTTCCTTCTCTCCCTCACGGCCTTCAGAAGTCCTTGCTTCTCGAGCTGGCGGACGTGGTATCCCACACGCTGCCTCGGGAGGCCCAGGGCCGCCGCCGTGCCGCTCGCAGAGTCCGGCTCCCGCAAATGCTCTAGAATCCGGCGCCTGACGGGTTTGAGCATGGATGCGGCTGGGTTGGGCCCGTCGACAACGGCTAGAGCTGATTGCATGGCTCCAAGGCTCTCCTGATCGTTATGGACAGGTATTATTGTCTAGACAGATTAGATTGTCAATAGCCGGACTAGGGCCCAGGAAGGGCAGGAGGGGCTATACCCCCCCTCTAAATCTCCCCCCCACGAACTGCCCCATGAAATACGCGGTCACGAGAATCGGGACGGTGGAGAGTTGAAAGCCGACTCCAAGAAACACGCGCAGCCCCACCACGATGGGGACTGGGGCGTGCACCGCTACGAACCAGGCCACCGTGAACCGTCGCAATCCGGCGCGCCAGAAGCCGAACGGGAGGTTCACGGCGGTAACGGTGATGGCGACGATCCAGACGCTATGCATCATGTCGTCCGGACCTACCTGCTGTCTGCCACGCGCCCGGCGCGGTGGGAGGGGGAAAGGTCTGCCGGTCCGCCGGCGCGCACCCGTGGTGAGGGAGGTGCCGGGCTCCCCGACGCCAGCAGCTCGAGGGCGGCGTCGTGCAGCAGGCCATTTGAAGTGACCAGGCTTCCTCCGTAGATCGTGCGTTCACCGGTCATGGTCGTCGCGCGCCCACCCGCCTCTTCGACGATCACTTGGATGGGCGCAATATCCCACGGCATCACGGCAGGATCGACGGCGATTTCGCCGGCGCCCTCCGCTACCAGGGTGTGTTGGTAGAAATCACCGAACCCGCGTGCCCTCTCCACTCGGGACAGCAGATTCGCGAAGCCGGGAGGCGGATGGACTTCGGCACTGCCGCCGACGTCCGAGTGGAAGAGCTGCGCCTCTTCCACCCTGCGAACCCCTGAGGTACGAAGCCGCCGTGAGCCGCAGAAGGATCCGCCACCCCTGGCGGCACGCCATCGGGTGTGCAGTGCCGGCGCGGTGACGACTCCCGCCACGACCTCTCCCGCTTCCTCTATGGCAAGCAGTGTTGCAAAGATTGGTATGCCCCGGACGAAGTTGCGCGTCCCGTCGATGGGATCGATAATGAGCCGTTGGTGCGTCGGGCTGTCATCTTCCCCCTGCTCCTCGCCGTACACGGCCAGATCACCGTGACGCTTGCCCGTGTAGACCCGGGCCATCGCTTCGATGGTCTTGTCCGCTTCTGTGACGGGACTCGAGTCCGCCTTTAGCTCCACATGGAGGTTGCGGGATCGAAAGAAGCGTAGGGCGATCTCGTCGGCGAGATCGGCAATCTCTTCCAAAAGCAAGAGCCACTCTCGGGGCTCGCTGGTCATACCCCCCCCTGCCCCCTGCCCCCCGGCGCCCTTCCGGGGCGTGCAGGCGGTCTGGCTGACCGTCGGTCAATCCCACCACCCGACGCCGGTCAGGGGCAGGCTAGCCGTCGCTGAAGGCGAGTAAAGTGTACGTCTTTCGCCGTGGGGTCAATTGGTGTGTAGCGTGCCAGGGCGGTGGGGCGGAAGGGTGCCAGGCTTTTTACCTCTCCTGTCCCTCCTGCGTCGCTGCTACGGCGTCACCCAGTTCTCCAGGAACTTCTGTGTCTCGTGCCCTTCGTGCTCGTCGACGAGTACCTGGAAGATCGCCCTCAAATGTTGGTAGGGGAGGGTGCCGATGATCATCCGATTGTTCAGGATCATCGTCGGTGTCGACCGGATCCCGTGGGTATACGTGTCGTGTGTCTTCTCGTACTCCCCACCCGTGTTCATGATGCGATGCACGAGATCGATGGTGGCCGAATCTGTGAGTGCTGCCTCGACACCGTATCGTCTGCCAAGCTCGGCTCTCCATTCCGGATCGTACTTGGCGTCCTGGAAGTTGTCGAAGATCTCGTCGTGAATCGCTACGAACTTCTCCAGACGGTACGCGGCCATGTACGACAGATCGCACACCCCGGGATGCAGATCCTTCTCCACGACGCTATTGCACTTGGCTTCCAGGGGGAAGAACTGGAAGGCAATGTTGATCTTTCCCTCGAATTCCTCCTTGAGTTTCGCGAGCTGTTCACGGAGGTACAGGCAGTCCGGACACAAGAGGTCTCCGTACTCGACGATTCGGATCGGCGCGTCCTCGAACTGCTCCGTGGATTGCACGGTCATAAACGGGGAGATGATACTTGGAAGTTGGACCTCTTCGAGCCCGTAGTACTCCTGCACGACGCGGGCGGCGACGCCTCCCGATTGAGCGTCTTTCTTGGCGTTGTGGAAAGAGCCGTACCCGTATGCGCCGAAGAGCATGACGAGGCCGTACGTGAGCAGGTGCTTGGGTGACGGCCGCAAGTACCGGGCGAGCAAGCCCGGCGTGCCCTTGTCGATGCCGTACCTGGCGAACAGGATGAAGCTTGCGATGGCAAAGGCGTAGTAAAGCGTACACACCAAACAGAGGCTTCGCAGGTAGAGAATCGAAAAGAAGAAAAGCCCCACGACCCCAATGACGTTGAGAAGGGCCACGGTCTTGTTCGTTCGTTCGAAGCTCTGAGAGGGAAACACGGCTCCAAGCGTGACTAGTCCGCCGATGACCAATCCGAAGTACCCCAGGGGCACGCCGGCGATCTGCGCGATGACCGAGTACGCTGAACTGTCGCAGTTCAGGAACGCGTTGATATCGCACACCGAACCCTCATAGATCGAGACCGGGTAGTTGGCGGCGAAGAAGTGTCTGATCGAGAGTAGCGAAGCCCACATCATGCCAAGCCCCGAACCGAAACTCAGGGTTCGTGGCCATGACATGCCTCGCAGCGTGAGGGATTCCTGCATGGTGAACCTCCTGTGGCCCCGACCTAAGCTACAAGACGATCTCATGGATTTCGTGAATTTCAGGTAAAGAAGCCGTGAAGTAGGGTTCGTGCCACAGGCTTGAATTGGCAGTCGGTGGGTCGGGATTGGGAGGTAGGAAGCCGCGTCTCAGCTCCCGTTGGCTGTTCTCGATCTCCGCACGCGATCGATGATGAGCCCGAGAAGCGTTGGCCCCAGGACGAAGGCCGCGATGGTCAGCGGCATCCGGCCCCGCAGGTGCCATCGTACGCCCGGGCGATTCGGGTGATGGTCCAGGCCACATAGAGCAACAGCAAGGTCGCTCCGGCGAGCGCGCCCCGAATGGCAAACCTGTTTCGAGATACGCTCACGCCTTGGGTGGCGAGCGTTTCCGGCGTCCCGCCCGATAGGTCACGCGGAAGGCGACGACGGCGCTGGCCGTCGCGCCAACGAGTAGAACGACGTCGGCGCCGCGGAGCTGGATGGG
>JBDHFY010000076.1:0-15343 GCA_039590195.1 Gemmatimonadota bacterium
GTCCAGTACGCAGATAACGACCTCTTCGATGCTCGTCTCGTCTCGTAGGTGGCTGCTGATCACTTCCAACATCACCCGGCTGCAAAGACTCAACGCGATGCCGTAGTACCCCGCGCCCATGGCCGGTAGGGCGATCCGCTTGATCCCATGCTCTTCAGCCCGTTTCAGTGAGTTGATGACCGTAGTCCGCAGCTTGCCTTCGCTATCCTCCTCCTGAAATGTGGGGCCGACGGCGTGGACGATGTAACGGGCCTTGAGGTTCCCGGCGGCGGAAACGACGGCTTCGCCCGCCGCCACTGGTGCCAATTCCTCCAGTTCCTTCTGAATCGTCGGTCCGCCGCGCACTGAGATCGCCGTCCCGAACCCCGAGCCCAAGGTGAGATCGGGTTGAGCGTAAAAGACAAAGGCGTCAACCTCGAGGTCGGTGATGTCGCCGTTGATGAGTCGGACAACGCTATTGTTGATTTGTGTGTCTTCCGGGACGGCTTCAGGCATTGCGACCTCTCCCTGGCGACGAGTCAGTTGTCACGAGCTGTCGCGCAGCGACGGATCCCGGACGATCCCCTGGGCGAGAGCCGGCGACAGGTGCCAAATCGTGACAGTTATCACGATAACGGTAGTAATGTATCAGCCGATTCTCGCCCAAAAAAGGTTGTTTCCTCATTCCCTTTAACTTCCGGGCGACGGGGCCATTGACGTGCGAACCATGTGGAAAGTGTTGCAGGAACAGCACTCCCGTTGTCACAGTCTCGTTCTGGCACTTGGCTGCGGCGGACAGGATTAGAAGTGAGTGAAAACAGGGACCGCTATTGTGACGGCCCCTGATGAGATGGTGGATTACAGCTCAGGTAGTGTCAGACCAGAAGCGGAGCGATCACCAGGCTCACCACCGCCATGAGCTTGATGAGAATGTTCAGCGAAGGTCCGGCCGTGTCCTTGAACGGATCTCCCACGGTGTCGCCCACGACCGCGGCCTTGTGCGGTGCGGATCCCTTGCCACCGAAGTGGCCGGCCTCGATGTGCTTCTTGGCGTTGTCCCACGCGCCGCCCGTGTTCGCCATGAAGAGTGCCAGGAGCACTCCCGACGCGGTGACGCCGGCGAGCACGCCGCCCAGCATCTCGGGCTTACCCAAGAAACCGACGACCACGGGAACGGACACGGCGAGGAGGCCCGGCGCGATCATCTGCTTGATGGCGGCCGCGGTGGAGATGTCCACGCAGCGGCGGAAGTCGGCCTTGGCTTTGCCTTCCATGAGTCCGGGGATGTTCTTGAATTGATCCCGAACCTCCTCGATCATCGAGAAGGCGGCCTTGCCGACGGCGGCCATGGCGAAGCTGGAGAAGAGGAAGGGCATCATGGCGCCAAGTAAAATGCCGACCATGACCTTGGGCACCATCACATTGATGCTCTCGAGCCCCACGGTCGTAGTAAACGCGCTGAAGAGCGCCAACGCGGTGAGGGCGGCGGAACCTATGGCAAAGCCCTTCCCGATGGCGGCGGTGGTGTTGCCCACCGCGTCGAGCTTGTCGGTGCGGGAACGGACTTCAGGGCCGAGGCCTGCCATTTCGGAGATGCCGCCCGCGTTGTCGGCGATCGGGCCGTACGCATCCACCGCGAGTTGGATGCCCGTGGTGGACAGCATGCCGACGGCCGCGATGGCGATGCCGTAGAGGCCCGCGGACTCGTAGGCAATGAGGACGGCCGCGCTGAGCGCGATGATCGGTAGTGCCGTGCTCCTCATGCCGAGTGCGAGGCCGGCGATGATGTTCGTTGCCGGGCCGGTCTCCGAAGCCTTGGAGATACTCCGTGCGGGCGAACGGTTCTCGGCGGTGTAATACTCGGTGATCAGACCGATGGCGATGCCCCCTGCAAGGCCGGCGATGGTAGCCCAAAACACTCCGTTGGCCGTGTACTCGCGCCCGGCCAGAGTCCACGTCTCGGGAAGGACTTGCCTGATCACAAAGAAGGAAACGATCACCATGAGGATGCCGGCGCCAAAGGTACCGATGTTGAGGGCCGCCTGGGGGTTGCCGCCTTCCTTGGTGCGTACGAAAAAGGTCCCCACGATGGAGACCACGATGCCGATGCCCGCCAGGATGAGGGGCAGGAACACGGCGCTGAGCCCGCTGAACCCGTCGTCCACCATGACGGGAATGAACATGGCTCCCAGGATCATGGAACCGACGATCGACCCGATATAGGACTCGAATAGGTCAGCGCCCATGCCGGCTACGTCACCCACGTTGTCGCCCACGTTGTCGGCGATCACCGCGGGGTTGCGGGGATCGTCTTCGGGGATACCGGCCTCCACCTTGCCCACGAGATCGGCACCGACGTCGGCGGCCTTGGTGTAGATCCCGCCGCCTACGCGCGCGAAGAGCGCGATCGACGACGCGCCGAGCGAAAAGCCGGTCACGACCTGGAGCAGGCGAGGCCAACTCCACCCCGCCTGGCCGATGAAGAGGTTGGCGTACACGATCAGCAGCACGCTGATGCCGATCACGGCGAGGCCCACGACGGACATGCCCATCACGGTACCGCCCGAGAACGCTACGCCGAGCGCACCGTTCAGGCCGTCACGTGCCTTGCTCGTGGTGCGCACGTTGGCCTTGGTGGCGATCCTCATGCCAAAGAAACCGGCCAGGCCCGAGCAGATCGCACCGCACACAAACGAGACGCCGATGAGCCAGTGGCTGGTTTCCAGATTTGCATTACCCAGGGCCAGCAGCACGGCGACGATGACGACAAAGAACGAAAGAACCCTGTACTCCCTGGCCAGGAAGGCCATGGCCCCCTCATGTATGTGGCCGGCGATCTCCTGCATGGTCTCGTTTCCGGCATCCTGCTTCCCGATCCATGCGGACTTCACCAGCGCGAACAGCAGGGCGAGCACCCCCGCCGCTGGGATGAGATAAAACCAACCCCCCATTGCCCACTCCTTTCACCCCTTCATGCTGTGGCTGCGGAAAGATGACTGATCGTTCCGTTTGTAGAATCTGCCGGCGACACCGGCTTCCGTCTTGGAAAGTCTGCTCGACTCGAGGCGGCTCATGGAGCGACGAGGCCAATACGGGTCGATTACGAAGAGACCTTATTAGAGAATACTGATTTCATACATTCTTTTCCGAGAGACTCCAGGGTTGCGGCATCTGCTGTTGCGCGACCGGTTGGTCCGTTCCTGATCTTCCCTCAGAAGTGTGCCAGGTCTACCCGCCGGCCCGAGCCGAGTTTGCCGAGGATCAGTGTAGCGACCTCATCCACCGTGCCCGATCCGTCCACCCTCACCAATACCCCGGCCTTCTCGTAGTAATCCACGATCGGCATGGTTTCGCAACGATAAGTGGCCAGGCGTTCCCTGATCGCGTCGGCCTTGTCGTCGTCACGCTGGTAGAGTTGGCCGCCGCACTTGTCGCAGGTCCCCTCCTGCTTGGGCGGGACAAACTTGAGGTGGAAGATCGTGCCGCACTCACGGCATTGACGGCGGCCGGAGAGCCTCTCCAGGGAAACCTCCTCGGGCACGTCGAGCAGCACCGCCGTGTCGACTGTCGTGATGCAGGAGAGAACCTCGGCCTGCCTCAGATTGCGCGGGAATCCGTCCAGCATGAAACCCTTCGCGCAGTCGCTGCGAGCGAGTCGCTCCCGCACCATGCCGCAGGTTACCTCGTCCGGCACCAGCTCGCCACGTTTCATGTACTCGTGCGCCTGCTTGCCGAACTCGGTTCCTTCTTTGAGGGCCTCCCGAAACATGTCGCCCGTGGAGATATGGGGAACGTCATGTTCGTTCCTGATCCTTCCAATGACGGTCCCTTTGCCAGAACCCTGAGGGCCCAGAAAGACGCAATTCTTCACCATCGAAGCCTCTTTGTTTAGTTCTAGTTCACCGCCCGTTTCGGCTGCCTGAAGTGTAAAGATATTGTGGCGATTTGGAAGAGTGTGAAATATTATGGTATCTTGCATCGAGCCACGCATGTCTCGTGCGAGTTAATGTGGTACAACTGTCTGCTGATTCAGATGGTATCGATGGCTCGGTTGCTGAGATGAGCGAGTGGTCAACGCGAGCCCAACTGTGGACCGATAACTATGAGCATGTCTGAAAACCGAGAAGCGGCGTTCATAGCCAGGATCACGGCGAGCACCACGCATGAGATCCGCAACGTTCTCGCCATCGTCAAGGAGTCCGCCGGTCTGATCGAGGATATGGTTCGCGCGTTCGATGAACGGAGGCCACTTGACCGGGAGAAGCTCATACGGGCGGTCGGTCGCATTGACGCTCAAATCGGCCGTGGTGCGGAGGTTTTGTCAAACCTCAACCGCCTGGCCCACAGCTTGGACCAGGCTCAGAGCAGGGTCGACCTGAATCAAGAGGTTCAGCGGGTCGCTTTTCTGTGCCAGCGCTTCGCCAGGCAAGGGAGACACAGCGTAGAGGTACGACCTGGAGACCGAGAATTACCCGTAGTGGTCAACGCCCTGCAGCTTCAGATGGCGCTGTTCACGGCCGTGGAATGTTGCTTGGATCAGCTGCCGGAGCCGGGGACGGTGACGATCCATCCCGGCCGCCAGGGAGATCGACCGGCCGTCGAGTTCGTTGGCGAGGTAGGGGAGAAGGTCGTGGCGGGTCCCCCCACCGATGCCGCCGGCTGGGGTAAGCTGGCGGAGCTTCTCGACAGCCTGGGCGCCTCGGTCGAGGCAACCGACACCGCATGCCGTTTCAGCGTCCTCCTCCCGGTGGGTGGTGCGACATGATGTGTCGTTATTTTCTTGTAGGACGTTTGATGAAGTCTCGCGGGATGATGACGCCATGCCTGTGACAGGAAGGCGGTGATGAGAAAGATCAAAGTGCTACTCGTCGATGACGAAGCAGACTATGTCAAGACGATGGCTGAAAGAATGGACATGCGCGACGTTGGGAGTCGGGTGGCGCTGAGCGGTGAGGAGGCGCTGCAGATGGTCGAGGATGATGCGCCCGATGTGATGGTGCTCGACCTGCGCATGCCGGGCATCGACGGCATGGAGGTGCTGGAGCGGGTCAAGAAGGAGCATCCCCGCGTACAGGTGATCATCCTGACCGGCCGTGGCTCAGAGCAGGAAGCCAAGGAGGCCCGCAGGTTGGGAGCGTTTGAGTATCTCGAGAAGCCGGCCGATACCGGCCACCTCCTGAAGACGATTCGCGACGCTTGGAAGGCCACGGTCGATTTCCTCAAGACCTCCAAAGACGAGTTCGACCGAAGCATGACCGCTGCCGCCCTCGCCGAAGGGGGCGTGCCTGACATGGCGCGTGAGATGATGGAGCCCACCACGCGCCGCGCAGCCGCCTCTCCCGAACCGGTGCCGTCGGAAACCCCTGCGCCAACACTCAAGGTCCTCCTCGTCGATGATGAGGAGGATTTTGTGAGAACCATGGCCGACCGAATGGAGATGCGTGAGCTCGGCAGCGAAGTGGCGTTGAACGGGGAGCAGGCGCTGCAGATGCTCGAGGACGACATCCCGGACGTCATGGTTCTCGACCTGCGGATGCCGGGCATCGATGGAATGGAAGTATTACAGCGGGTCAGGAAGGCGTACCCCCAGGTAGAGGTGATCATCCTGACCGGTCACGGGTCAGATCAGGAAGAGGACGAGGCCCGCCGGTTGGGAGCCTTTGCCTACCTCCGAAAGCCCGTCGATATCGAGGACCTGATGGACACCGTGAGGCGGGCCGGCCGCGCGCGCGGCGAGGCACAATAGAACATGATCAGAGCCCGTCACGACGGCCCGAGCGTCCAATGCGCAGACTGAGCTTCCCCTGGCACCCCACAGGGTCAGTGAGTGCTGGGAACCGAAGGATCGAATCACCAGAGGATCAGGATCGGCTGATCTCACGACGGCGCTATCGTAGGATGTTCCTGACGTCAGTCCTGTTGGTTTCTGTGGTGGCGGTTCTTCCGCTCGTGATCATGTCGGGCATCACCTACTATCAGTACCAGGAGGCATTCAATGCCGAGCTGACTCGCCCCATGCTCCGCTTCGCCATGGCCGGGAAGCAGTCACTGGAGTCATTCCTGTCCGAGCGCCAGTCGGCTCTCGCCATGCTCATTCGGGAGACGTCCTTCGACGAGCTCCGAACCTCCGGCAAGTTGGACTCGTTGCTTGCAAACATGAAGCAATCATTCGGTGGCGTCGTTGACCTCGGCGTGATCGATGAGGAGGGTGTGCAGATCGCCTACGCCGGGCCCTACGATCTCGAGGGAAGGAGCTACAAGGACCACGATTGGTTCATCGAGACGAGCGCGCGCGGGGCCTATGTGAGCGATGTGTTTCTGGGATACCGGAACCGTCCACATATCGTCATTGCGATTCAGCAAGATCTCGGCGATCGGTCGTTCGTCTTGCGGGCGACCATCGATACCGACGTGTTCCATTTTCTCGTACGTGCTCGAACGTCCCGTCGCACCGAGCAGAGCACGGCATGTCGGAGATGTCATTCACTGGGAGTCCAGCCGTACAGCGATGCGTTCATCGTCAACCGCGACGGTATCCTTCAAACGCCATCGCGATCGTATGGTGATGTTCTCGAACGCAGCCCGCTTCCACCTCTGGCTCCAACCACAGAAGCCGAGCTGATCGAGCTGGAAGGCGGGACTGGCGAATCGGTGATTGCGAGCTACGCGCAAATCGACCGCTCCCCGTTCACGCTTGTGCTGTTGAGTCCACGAGATGCGCTGCACGCGGGGTGGCTCGCCTTACGCCGTGACTTGGTGGTATTCCCGGCCCTCAGCATCGTGCTGATCCTGGCCGTGGTCATCGGGGGGTCGACGTACGTGGTCAACCGCGTGCGGGATGCCGATCTAAAGCGCGCCGCGCTCTTTCACAAGATGGAATACACCAACAAGATGGCCGCGATCGGACGCCTGGGTGCAGGCGTGGCTCATGAGATCAACAATCCGCTCTCGATCATCACTGAGAAGGCAGGCCTACTGAAAGACCTCCTCACGGTGTCGGAGGAAGTGCCGCCCAGAGGGAAGCTCGTCGGCCTGGTGGACTCAGTCCTCAAATCGGCCGATCGTTGTGGCGGGATTACACACCGCCTCCTCGGTTTCGCCAAACACATGGACGTGCAGCGGGAAACTATCAATCTGGATCTGCTGCTCAAGGACGTGCTGGCCTTTCTCGAGAAGGAAGCGAGTTATCGGAACATTCGGGTGGACTTCAACTACCCACAGGAGCCACCCACCATAGTCAGCGACCGAGGCCAGCTCCAGCAGGTGTTCCTCAACATCGTCAACAATGCCTTCGCCGCCTTGGAGGATGGTGGCCACATCGAGATCGGCATCCATCGGGTTGGAGGGGAGGCGGTCGCGGTGAGCATCGCGGACGATGGTGTGGGCATACCGGAGGAGTACCTGGAGCAGATCTTCGATCCGTTCTTCACGACCAAGAAAGGCGTAGGGACGGGGCTGGGTCTATCCATCACGTACGGGATGGTGGAGAAGCTGGGCGGGAAGATCGGTGTGGAGAGCAGAGTGGGTGAGGGTACACGTTTCACGGTCACGCTACCGACCGGTGAGGCACACGGCTAGTGCCGTTCCAACTTGTGCCGCCGAACCGTGGGGAGAGGATGCACTACACTTACGCGCTCCGAAGTGATGCCGACGGGCGTTTCTACATCGGCGCCACGAAGGATCTGCGAGCAAGGGTTGCAGCGCATGAACAGGGACGAGTGCGTTCGACCTCGTACCGGCGACCACTGCAGCTCGTGTACTACGAGACTTGCGTGAGTCCCACCGACGCCTATCGGCGCGAGCGCTACCTGAAGAGTGGTCGTGGAGGTCGGTACCTCCGCCAGCGATTTTCCAGTTGGCTCTCCGATGTTTAGGGGAGACAAGTTGGAACGGTACTAGGAGCCCACATGGCTGCACTACGTGTTCTGATCGTGGATGACGAGGACGAGCTAGTAAGCGCCCTCGAGGAACGTCTCAACTTGAGGGGGTTTCGCGCCACGGGTGTGACCACCGGGGTGGAGGCACTCGCGTATCTGACGGACACCCCGTGTGACGTGGTGCTACTCGATGTGAAGATGCCTGGCCTTGGAGGGCTCGAGGTCATCAAGAAGATCAAAGAAGAGCGACCGAGCCTGCAGGTGATCTTGCTGACGGGTCGTGGTTCCTCGGAGGAGGCCGAGCAAGGAATGAAACTCGGAGCCTTCGACTACCTCATGAAGCCCGTGAAGATCGACGAGCTGGTGCGGGTCTTGCGCGCTGCCGCCGCCCGGGAAGAGGGACGCGTGCCCCGAGGGGGCTCCAAGTGACTCGCTGGTGCCACTGGTATCATCCGCGTTTGAGGCAGATCCGATGAGCGAGGAGAGCAGGGTCCTGTTGGTCGACGACGAGGAGGAATTCGTCAGTGTGCTTGCCGAGCGACTGGAAGTACGCGGTCTCAGGGTCGACACGGCGGAGAACGGCGAGCTGGCACTGGCGAAGGCGGAGAAGAAAGCGTTTGACGCCATCCTGCTGGACATGGCCATGCCGGGCATGGACGGCATCGAGACGCTCAAGGGGCTTCTCGCCATCAACCCGGACCTGCAGGTCATCTTGCTGACCGGTCGGGCGACATTGGGACAGGCCGTCGAGGCAATGAAGCTCGGCGCACTGGATTTTCTGGAAAAACCGGCGGATATCGACACGCTAGTCGTGAAGATCACACAGGCGGCGACGAAGAAGTCATCCCTCGAAGAAAAGCGCATCGAGAAGAAGATGAGCGACATCCTGCGCAAAAAGGGCTGGTAGGAGCGATGGAAGGCATGAAGCGTGTCGGGGAGATCATGATTCCGGTGGAGAAATACCCCTCGGTGCGAGATAAGGCCACGCTGCGGGATGCCATTGCGGTCATCGAAGGTGCGCAACTCGAAGTGGACCGGCGCAAGTCGCTGCCCCGGGTGCTCCTGGTGTTTGACGAAATTGATGTGTTGGTTGGATACCTTCGGCGTCGGGATATCATGCAGGGCCTGGAGCCGAAGTTTCTGACACTTCAGCCGCTGGAGTATAGAAAGAAACTTTTTGACGTAGCGATCGACCCCAATTTGCTGGAGCTTTCGTTCGATAGGGTGGTGAAGGGGATCCGCGAGCAGGCAGATAGACCCGTAAGCGACGTCATGCATCCGATCGAGATAACGATCGATGCTGACGATCACATAATAAAAGCTGTCTATGAGATGGTCACATACAACCTGTCGCTGGTCCCGGTTATTCGAGAAGGGCGTGTCGTGGGCGTGCTCCGGTCGGTCGATCTCTTTCACGAGCTTGTGAAGCTGGTGCAGTAGTCGTAGCCCAGCGAGGCAAGCTCTTTGCGAGGTTGTCTTGCAATGAGGACCGGGGCATCGTCCGAGGCGTTTCCGGCGCCGCATGACCGTCGCACGTCAGGCCTTGTTCGCGCCGTGAGCAGTAAGGCGGAGCGGAAGGTCGACTGGAAGAGGATCGGCTGTATTCTGCTCGGCCTGGCTCTGTTTGCCTTGGTGTACTTCGCGCCGCCCTTGTCTCCCGCCGTCGATCCCAAGGGCGAGTCGTTTGAGCTCACTCGCGAAGGCAAGGCCGCTCTGGCGCTCTTCTTTCTGGCCGCCACCTGGTGGGTCACCGAGGTCATCCCCATCGGGGTCACGAGCATCACGATCGGGGTGGTCCAAGCTCTGTTGTTGATTCGCCCGGCGCGGGTCGCCTTCACGGATTTCATGGATCCGTCGGTGTGGTTCATCTTCGGATCGCTCATCTTCGGGATGGTCTTCACCCAGACCGGTCTCACGCGGCGCATGGCTTACAAGATGCTCTCCCTGGTGGGAGAACGGACTGACATGATCCTGCTTGGCTGCCTCGTCATGACGTCGACGCTCACGCTCATCATGGCACACACGGCGGTGGCGGCTACCGTGTTCCCGTTGTTCATGGCGATCTACACGCTCTACTCGGAGGAGGGCGAGAAAACCAACTTCGGCAAGGGGCTCTTCATGGGGATGGCGTTTGTCGCCGGCGCGGGCAGTATCATCACGCTGCTCGGTGCGGCCCGGGGAGCCGTGGCCATCGGGTTCTTCCGGGACATCACGGGCCGGACGATCAGCTTCTTCGAGTTGAGCTACTACATGTTGCCGGTCGGCGTGCTGATGACGATCCTGCTCTGGATTTTCTTCATGCTCTACTACCCACCCGAGAAGAAGACGATCCCAGGACTGCGTGAGCGGGTGCAGCGCCTGTACGCGAGCCTCGGCCCCATGAGCCGCAAGGAGATCCTTGCGCTTGCGATCGTGCTCATGACGATAGCGGTCTTGAGCCTTCGCCAGTTCATACCGGCGCTACAGCCGCTCGACAAGAGCGCGATCATCCTCGTTGCCACCGTGTTGTTCTTTCTGCTCCGGATCGTATCGCTTCAGGATCTGGAGGGGACCTCGTGGAACATCATCTTGTTGTTCGGCGGCGCCATGAGCATCGGCTTCTGCCTGTGGCAGACGGGCGCTGCCGAGTGGCTGGCGGTGAAGTGGCTCAACCTGTTCCATGGGACGCACTGGCTGTTCTTCGTCCTCGGCATGGCCGTGTTCGTCCTCGTCATGACCAACTTGATCATGAATGTGGCAGCCATCGCTATCACCATGCCGGTGGCCTTGGTGATCGCTCCGTATGTGGGGCTCGCCCCCGAAGTGATTCTGTTCGCCTCGCTGGTCACCGCGGGGATGCCGTTCCTGTTGCTCGTCGGCGCAGCCCCCAACGCCATCGCGTACGCCAGCAACCAATTCACCACCGGGGAGTTCTTCCGCACCGGGATTCCGGCAAGCCTGCTGTTGATCCTCGTGCTGGCGCTGTTCGTGTGGCTGATCTGGCCGGCCATGGGAATGCCGGTGCTGCTGCCGTAGGGGGGAATGTGGCGGAACGGCCTTCGAGGTACGATAAGGTAGCTGGTGAGAATTCGGCACTGGTCCGAAGTTGGGCGGGATGCCCCCCACGTGGGTTTGCACTCCTGTCCAGGGTGCGGTAAACTCCGCTACCAGAGGACTGTCTTGTGTCTCATGCGCATGCTGATGCGCGGCTGGACCGGGCATGAAAACGAGATCGAGACTCGTCTGGAGGGTCAGCGCCGTGGTCGTGGTGATCCTGGCCGTGGCGATCGCGCTCTCCGGGTATGCCAATAACCTCATCTCGGGTCACTACTCACTGGAGTCGGCCCGGGCGTTTCTGAGGTTCAACTCCGAATCGATCATCAACGGCATCGGGCAGCTGATGATGAGCCGGAATAACCAGGGCATCGAGCAGTTGATTGTCGAGATGTCCCGGGATAGCAGGGTCTATGGCGATGTCCGGCTCGTGTCACACCATTCCGGCGAAGTCGTCGCCTCCCGGTTCGGCGCAGACGGAAGGACACTGGATCTCGGGGACCCGGCCTGCGCCCTGTGCCACGATCAGCAGGACCTCGGCGGCGACGACGCGGAGATTGTCGATGCGATAATCGATCACCCCGATGGCTACCGGGTGCTCTCGGTCATAGCCCCGATCCTCAACGAGCCGGGGTGCCGCACCGCCGCCTGCCATGCCCACGACACCGACCCCCAGATCCTGGGATTCCTCAACGCCGACTACTCCCTGGAGCGGGTGGACGCCATGGCTGCCGACCGCAGGATGCTCATCGTGGTCACGGTGTTCGCTTCGCTGCTGTTGGGCATTGCCGCCATGTGGTTCATGTTCACCCAGCTGCTGTCGCGGCCCATTAGCGGGCTGATCGCCGGCACGAAGCGCATATCCGACAGCCATTTCGAGTTCCGGTTCGACGAGAAGCGCGACGACGAGATCGGGGTCCTGCAGCAGTCGTTCAACACCATGACGGCCACGATCCAGGCCGACCGGGATGAGCTGCGCAGTGCCAAGGAACACCTCGAAGGGATGCTCGAGAGCTCCGCCGACATTATCATCACCGTCGACCGCGAGGGGCTCATCCAGACCTTCAATCGCGGTGCGGAACAGGCGCTGGGCTACGGCCGAGACGAGGTGATCGGCAAGCAAAGCGAGATTTTGTTCGCCGACCCCCGCAACAGGGACGATGCCATCGGTCGGCTGAAGCTCACCGACAACGTCAGGAACTACGAGACCCGTTTTCTGACCAAAGATGGGCAGATCCGCAATGTGCTGTTGACGCTGTCGCGCCTGCGCGACGGGGAAGGCAACCCTACCGGCACCTTGGGGATCAGCAAGGACATCACCGTGGAGCAGAAGCTCCAGCGGGAACTCGTCCGGTCACAGAAGTTCGCCGGAATCGGCCAGGCGGTGACCGGCATTCAGCACGCCATCAAGAACGTGCTCAACGGCCTCAAAGGTGGTGTCTACCTGGTCCGCAGCGGGACGGCTAAGGACGACCGGCAGCGAATCGAGGAGGGCCGAGCGATGGTCGAGGAGGGCATCGAACTCATCAGCGGGCTCTCCCACGGCATGCTGGACTACGGCAAGGAGTGGAAGCCGGAACTCCAGAGAGTTGATCTCGACAGCTTGGTGGCAAAGGTTTGCCAGCAAAACCGACAGGCTGCCGCTGACCGGGGAGTGGCTCTGCGCCGCGAAGCACCCCACGGACTGCCGGCCGTGTTGTGCGATGCGGATCTGATCCGCAGGGCCGTAACCGACATCTTGCTCAACGCCATCGACGCCTGCACCTGGAAGGATTACGGTTCCGGCGAGAGTCCCGAGGTGGTGTGCACGAACTCCCTGACGGAGAAAGGGGACTTTTCCATCATCGAGGTCCGTGACAACGGGTGTGGCATGAGCGAGGAAATCAGGCGGAGCATTTTCACCCCGTTCTTCAGCACCAAGAAGACCCGCGGCACCGGTCTGGGGTTGGCGCTGACCGCCAGAATCATTGAGGCACATGGTGGAGCAATATCCGTGGAATCCGAACCCGACCGGGGGGCCGCATTCCGTGTTCATCTTCCGGTAGAGGGTCCGAGAAACAAGAGGGAGGCAGGTGATGGCCCAGCAGGTTCTCGTAGTTGACGACGACCGGAACGCGGTCAAATACCTGACCGTGGTGCTGAGCGACCACGGCTACGATCCGGTCAGCGCCTACGATGGCAACGAAGCCCTGGACAAGGTCGAGCAGGCCAAGCCCGACCTCATTGTTCTGGACGTCATGATGCCCAAGAAGACGGGGTTCGTCCTGTTCAAGCAGCTCAGGGCGGACGAGCGGTACAGGGACATCCCGATCCTCATGCTCACTGCCGTGAGCGGAGTCCTCGAGGATCTGGAGGAACACATGGAGGAGACCTTTGAGAAGCCGTACGACAGCCTGCGGGATGCCCTGAGGAAAGAGCTTCGGGAGATGCGCGACGAAGGGCTGGTCAGGCCGGAGATGTTCGTGGACAAGCCGGTGGACGCCGAATCGTTCGTCGCGAAGGTACGGCAGCTCATTGGAACTTGATTTGGCGGATCGGACCGTGGCGTGAGTCGGTGGATGAAGGGAGGCCGCTGATGTGTATAGTCACGATTTCCAAGGAATCATATACCCAGGCGAAAGAGGTCGCCGAGAACGTCGCTCGGGAGCTCGGCTTCGCGTGCGTTTCGCGAGAGATCCTCATCGAGGCTTCGGAGGAATTCAATGTGCCGGAAATCAAACTCCTGCGAGCCGTGCGTGACGCCCCATCCGTGCTGGATCGCTTCACCTTTGGGAAAGAGCGGTATGTAGCCTACATACGGGCCGCCCTGCTGGATCGCCTGCAACGAGACAAGGTGGTGTATCACGGCCTGGCGGGCCACCACTTCGTCAGAGGGATTACCCACGCGCTCAAGGTCAGGATCATCGGCAAGAAGGAGGACCGCGCAAAGCTCGTGATGCGGCGCCCGGAGGTCTTCGAGCAAGCCGCCTCTGCTATGATGGGGATGTCACGGGAAGGCCTGTCGCACCCAGCAAAGCATCCGCGGATTTCGAAAGACAAGGCTCTGCGGATCTTAGAGGACAGCGACGGGGCGCGAAGAAAATGGAGTCTCCACCTCTATGGAATAGACGCCGACGATCCGAACCTCTATGACCTGGTGATTCATTTCGATAGGCTCTCGGCGGATGACGCGGTGGACATGATATGCCGTGCCGCCAGGTTGAGCCGGTTTCAAGCGACCGCGGAATCGCAACAGGCCATGGACGATCTGGTTCTTGCCGCACGGGTCAAGGCGAAGCTCGTGGAACGGTATCCTCGGGTCAACATCTCCGCCGATGAGGGTGCCGTGCACATCGCCCTCGAGGGTGGAAGTTCCAGTGACCAGAAGGCGATCCAAGATACCGTGGGAGGAATGCCTGGCGTCGAGAAGATTGACATCAATGTGTATCCGTTGATGACTCCTGATTGATTACCCCGCTCCACTAAGCTTCTCCCAACCGCGACGCGTCGGCCGTGACCCAGCGAGCCGTGACCCTAGTCACGGCGCACGGGCGGTCGAAGCGAGATCATAATTTCAAAGGTCAACATTCTGTCGGTCAGGATACCTGGGGAGGATCGTGATTTGTCAACGCTGCGGGGCTGACCTTCCGAGCAGCTTCAGATTCTGCTCAATGTGCGGTCTCGAGCAACACGCCTGGAACGCTCTAGCCAGGCGCAAACCAGCCCGCATCCGCGGGGCTGTACCGCAGTACACGCTGATCAGTCTGCGCGGGAATGTGGCGATCCGCATTCCCTGGAACAGTCGTGTGATCGTCGGCCGCGCGGCCGAGGCGGATGCGGTACTGCGAGACCTCACCGTCTCTCGGATCCACGCCGCATTGGTCGCGACCGAAGACGGCCTCGTGGTCACCGATTTGGCCTCCACTAACGGCACGTACGTGGACGGCGTGATTGTGGGCGAGTCCTTCCTCTACGATGGCGACGTGGTGCTGTTCGGCAAGGCCGCGTTCGCGGTGTCCACGTCATCCGTTCTGTCAAACACCTAACCCCCCCCCGGCCCCCCCCGGACAAGGTTGCTCATCGCGTTGACGCAAGAAGCGGCCTCGGTCCCAAGCCCCCGCAGCTGGTCGAGCAACAGGAGAAAATGTCACGTTCCGCAAAAAAATGATGCTTGCATAGCCGGATAATTGGCTACTGTAGACCGGCTATTACTCGAGGTTTGCCGTTGTGCTTGCACGAGTGCGGTCGGCCGCTGTCCTCGGCATCGACTCGTACGTGGTCGACGTAGAGACCGACATCGCGAAAGGCTTGCCGTCGTTCGCCACGGTGGGGCTGCCACAGGGTGCGGTCAAAGAAGGTCGGGAGCGCGTGAGCGCGGCTATCACCAACTCGGGCCTCGAGTTTCCCCTGAGACGTATTACGGTGAATCTCGCCCCGGCTGACGTGCGGAAGGAGGGCTCGGCGTTCGATCTGCC
>JBDHFY010000077.1:0-23501 GCA_039590195.1 Gemmatimonadota bacterium
TGTTCGCTGTGTAGAAAATCGCGCCAAGGGTCACGGCCAGCAGACCGAGTACGGCGGCGTCGTTCGTTATCAATGCGGTAGATTGCTGCATCCGTCTATCTCTTGTTTTGTTGATTCATGGATTCTGCCAGAGGGTACCGCGTGAGGAACCATCCGTCGCGGCCCATGGCCAATCTCGCAGTGCTTAGCAAGGACGGATCTCACACCGGCAAAGCGAGTGCGGCATGGAGCGAAAAGATAAGGATCGGGCCTGGTGGACGCGAGCGTCATTTCAGGCGTCGGTTTCATCCTCCCGTGTCACGACGCCGCCTATCGGCCTCGACTTTAGTTGCATATGTTGCGGCCGGACGCCAGCACGGACCCGAACGAGAACTGGACTGAGGAGGAGGTAACGGTATGCGGCACCGCCAATTAGCGAAGCAGCTCGCCCAACAGCCTACACTGACGTTGCGAAAGCTGCTGCCGCTCCCCGCGCTGACGGCTCTCACCCTGGGTTGTTCACCCCCGGCCAACGACCAGGCGACCACGGAAGAGATGGATCCGCGGCAGGCTCAGATCCTCGCAAACCTGCGATATGAGCTACCCCAACTCGAGCGCCTCAACCCATCCATGGGCGCTATCGGGCGAAGTAGCATTCCGGGACTCGACAGTGGCAGCATCATCATGAGGGTGGGCCGAGAGATGCAGCAACAGCCATTCCTCGTCACCCATGACGACAAGAAGCTCTATCTGGTAGCGTCGGGTCCGATCGATGTGAGTCGTTCGAGCGAAGAGATCGCGACCCTAGCTGCGGATAAGGCACAGGAGATTGAGGAGCAACTGCTGGCGGCTTCCGAAGGCCAGCCGGTGCGCGGCGACCCCGATGCGCCCATCACCATCGTCGAATTTGCCGATTTCCAATGTCCCTATTGTGCCAGTGCCTCTGAGACGATAACGGAAGTGTTGGCCAAGTACCCTGAGGACGTGAAGTTGGTGTTCCTGCACCTCCCACTGAGCAACCATCCCTGGGCACGGCCTGCGGCCATCGCCGCGACCTGCGCGGCCGAGCAAGAGCCATCGGTCTTTTGGGAGCTGCATGACTACTACTTTGCCAATCAGAGGCAGATCCGTCCCGACAACGTGCTGGCCAAGAGTAGAGAATTCCTCAGCCAAACCAGTATCGACCTGGCCGCCTGGTCGACGTGCGCCGAGGATGCCAGTTCACCCTCCTACCTCTCGGCTGCCTCACAGATAAGCAGGACAGCCGGCCTGGGTACTGAGCTGGGCGTCACCGGAACACCAGGTTTCTTCGTAAACGGCCGCTTGTTGAGCGGTGCGCAACCGCTGTCCGAATTCGAGCGGGTGATTCGCGAAGCCAAAGAAAGCGCCGGCACGCGATAGGACTTCCTACCCACCAGTGCACAACAAAAAGCCGGAGGACAGTTCGCCTCCGGCTTTCTTGCGACGTCAGGCCCTACCCCACCACCTCATCAGGCCGCGAGCCGGTCGAGGATCCTCCGCAGCCTGCTCATGTGCACCGCAAACTCTTGCTCGAGTTCTTCGAGTCGCTGGTATGCCGATGCCGGCGGCCGATGGTCGGAGTCGGTGATCATGGTGTAGACACGCGCGTAATCGGTGGTCAACTCCGGGTGCAGATGCGCGTGATCTCCCCGCTCGCCGTGCTTATACAACTCGCCGATGACCTCTTCCAAATCCGCCTTCATCTGTCGAGCCTCTCCGGCAGCGCGCGTATTCCCCGAGGCAATAATGCCATCGAGTTCGCGCAATCGTTTTTGGCCTTGCGCGATCCCGATTTGCATTTCGGTGATACGGTCGCGGATCTGCACCGAAAGATCGAACGTTTCCTTGAGCTCGGCGATCGTGGTCGACAGCCTCGCATCTCTCAGGACCTCAAATGCCTGCGTTTGGCTCCAATTGCCGGCGGACAGCGTGGCGGAATACGTTCCCGGCACCGCGTACGGGCCACCTGTGTATCCCGTCACCACCGCAATCCGCTCGCGGAATCCCTCATTGACCCCAGGCGCGAGGTACGCCGGCGGATATTTGAGATCCCAGACGAACCGATGCATCCCCGGGCTGGTCTCCAATTGCCGCTCGCCCAGGCGCATGACCTCCGACGGGCGTACATCTGGCGCCGTCACAGAGCGATCCTCGGGACCGTTGCTCGAATACTCCCGCACGACGCGGCCGCCTGCGTCCTTGATGGTGAGGCGAAGTTCGCTCGCAGGTTGCTCCGAGAGATGGTAGAAGACCATGATGCCCTCGGGCGGATTTTCGGGCCACGCTCCGCCACGCCGTCCGCTCTGGAGCCTCATCCGATACGCATCGCGCGGTCGGAAGAGATGGGCGTCGGCGCTCGCCACCTGGTCATCGATCTGGTGCAACGGCGTGAGGTCGTCCATGATCCATAGCGATCTGCCCTGGGTGGCGACGATCAGATCGTTTTGATGTACCAGGAGGTCCATCACAGGCGTGATCGGGAGATTCCGTTGAAACGACTGCCAGTGTGCACCATCGTCGAACGACACGAACACGCCGAATTCTGTCCCAGCGTAGAGGAGACCCCGCCGCACCGGATCTTCTTGTATCGTGCGTGTGGGATGATGGGACGGAATGCCGTTGGTGCCATCCGTCAACAAATCCCAGGTCTCGCCGTAGTCGTTCGTCCGATAGATGTACGGGCGGAAATCGTCCATCCGATATCGATGGATGGCCGCGAACGCACGACCGCGCGCGTGGGGCGAGAGCACGATTTCGTTGACGGTGCTGTGTAGCTCTACCCCCGTGGGCGTGACATTCGTCCAACTCCGGCCGGCGTCGCGGGAGACGTGGATCAGGCCATCGTCGCTTCCGGCCCACAGGACTCCGGCTTCGAGCGGCGACTCGGCGAACGCAAAGATCGTCGGGTAGATCTCGACGCCGGTTTGATCATAGGTGAGCGGCCCGCCCGGCGGCCCCTCGTGCAGATCCTTATGTTTCTCCCAGTTCGTGAGGTCGGGGCTGATCGTCTCCCACGTCTGCCCTTCATCTCGCGTCACGTGGACGTACTGCGACGGGTGATAGATCACGTTCGGATCGTGGGGTGAGAACTCGATCTGAGAGTTCCACTGCCGACGATAGGGAAGGTCTGCATTCGCCCGTCCGTGATACTCCAGCGGCCAGACCCAGATCGAGCGCTCCTGATCCGTCTCTCGGTTGAGTCTGGTGATACGCCCTTTGCAGCCGCCGTAGATGATGTTGGAGTTTTCGGGATGGACCGCGAGAGGACCCGTCTCACACCCCGCCCCGCGGAACCAGTTTTCGAAAGGGGTCAGGCCGCGGGTCACTCGACTGGGAACCGTAATCGTCGAGTTGTCCTGTTGGGGAACGTAGATGCGATACGGGAACGCATTATCGACTTCCAGCGTGTAGAACTCTGCCGTGGGCTGGTTGTACTGGGTGGACCAAGTCTGCCCGGCATTGAAGGTGATGTTGGCTCCACCGTCGTTGGATTGAATCCAGATGTTCGAGTTGTTGGGATTGATCCAAAGATCGTGATTGTCCCCGTGCGGCGTGGAAATGGGTATCAGCGTCGCACCGCCGTCATCTGACCGGAAGAACGACTCGTTGCTGACGAAGATCACATCGGGCTCGGTGGGGTGAGCATCGACGTGGGTATAGTACCACGGACGCGCGAGCATATTGCGATCGTCGCTGATGTGCCGGAAGGATGCGCCACGATCTTCCGAGCGATACAGCCCTCGGAGATCGCCTTCCGCCTCCGCCAACACGTACACGCGACTGGGCTGTACGGGAGAGACCGCCAGTCCGATTCGCCCGATCATCTCCGGCAACCCGTTGGTCAGCTTGTTCCACGTATTGCCCCCATCCGTCGTCTTGAAGACGCCCCCTTCTGTGCTTCCGCTGTGTATCGCCCACGGTTTCCGTTCGGCGGTCCACATGGCGGCATACAGAGTATTCGGATCGTCCGGGCTCATCATGAGGTCGATGGCCCCCGTCCGCTCACTGACGAAGAGGACGCGTTGCCAGTTCCTCCCACCGTCGACGGAACGGTACACACCCCGATCCGCATTGGGCCCGAAGATGTGGCCCAGCGCCGCAACGTAGACCCGGTCCGGATCGCGAGGGTGCACCCAAATGCGATTGATGTGCTCTGATTCAGGCAGGCCAATCCAACTCCACGTCTCACCCCCGTCCACCGATTTGTACATGCCGTCGCCGACGGACACGTTGCCGCGAACGCCGCCGGATCCCATCCCGGCGTAGATGATCTCCTGATTCGACGGGGCGATGGCAAGGGCGCCAACCGGTCCGACCCGGAGGTATCCGTCGGAGATGTTGTGCCACGTCTGGCCGGCATCCGTCGTCCGCCAGATCCCTCCACCCACCGTACCCATCAGAAACGTGTAGGGCCGATCGGGATACCCCGCCACGGCAGTCACGCGGCCGCCCCGATGGGGGCCAATCGACCGGAACTGCATCGCCTGGAACAGTGACGGATCGACCGTCACGTTGGGATCGGCTTGCTGAGCAAATATCGACGTCGGTCTCGCTCCTATGGTGAAGAGCAGCGCCGATGCCAACAGCAATGCGGAACGCCATACGAAGAATTTCATGGGAATACCCTGCACTTGGTTTTCAGAAGTCAACATACGTCAGTGGAAGATGGACTCTGGGGCGGCCGCTGGCGAGGGCCCTGTGGCAAGGCCTGTGACGGCGGCGCCGGCACCATGTGGAGCCTCCCGGAACGGTGCCTCAGGGAGGGACCCACACCCACCAGGCAGCCAGCATCTCGCCGAACCCGTGGGAGGCCGTCGCGTTACCGGAGAGCCTGCGCTCCTTATCGGTGAGAGCGCCCCACCACCTCCACCACCGCAAATCGCTCCATCTGCCCGACCGGCTGATCGATGCCCTTCGGCAAGAGATAGCGGAGCCGGAGGTCGAATCGCTCCGGTGGGCCGAGCAGGTAAAACCCCTTGCGCTCGAAAAACGGCTCCAGCTCGCGGTTCCCGATGCCCCACCGAAGTGGCTCGCCAGCCATCCGCGCGGACGCACGGATGAGTCCACCCAATCTTCCAAAGTACGGTCGACCCTTCTCATCGGTCGTGACGTAGCTAAAGACGAGCCGGCTCGCCTCACCGCAATTGCTACGGATCTCACCAAGAAACGCGGAGACCTCCGACGCACTGAGGTACATGAGCACGCCCTCGGCCACAACCACGGTTTGTCGCTGGTCGTTCCAGCCGTCAATGCCCTGCAGGACACGCCCCAGCCCGGTCGATGCCAGGTCGACCGCTTCGAGGTTGTGATTGGAAAGCGCGGAATCGAGACGGGCGCCGGCGGTCTGTCGTCGCCTCGCCGTCGCCGGCGCATCCAATTCCACCACGGTCACAGCGGGAAACGACTCGGCCACGCGGCGTCCAAGCGTGTCGAACCCGGCCCCGACGATGATTACCTGCTGCGCACCAGCGTCGATGGCCGTGCGGACTTCGTCATCCACAAATCGCTTCCGCAACGTGAGGCGCATCAGCTCGCCAGGCCCGAGCCAGTCCACCATGCGCTCGACGAGTCGCCGATACCTCGGGCGCTCGAAGAGGCGACACATCCAGGGTTTGAGGATGCCTGCTTCCAGGCAGAGCCGCTCGATCGACTCGGCGGCGCCCTCGGGCAAGAGGCTGGCGTGCACCGGATCGCGGGCGAGGAACACGACGCCTCGTGCAATCTTGGCGGCCGTGAGACTCGACTTCGAGCGACGACCAGCTGTGCGAGCCGGTTTCGCCGAAGCTTCCGTGCTCATGGTGCCACCCAACCCGGCTCGGGGAGATCAGCCATGGAGGAGTAAAAGATGGGGCTCGGGAGAGCGTGCCGCGAGGCAGAGGCGGAAGGTGGTTGTAAGTGTTTATGTTACAATCTCTTAGCAATCACACGTGCTCCTACAGCGCCTCGACCTCACTCGAGCCACACAGGCCACTCGGGACCGTGAACGCGGTGGTGCCAGCCCAATGGCAAGTTCGGTCCCACACACTATTTTGCGATCTGCCGAATGAGGGTAGCTACTTTGCGCCATCTGATCGTCATTATCATCGCAACGCTCACCATGGCTACGGCCGGTTCGCTTCATGGTCAGGTCACAATCGCCGGAGCCGGCCAGCCCGTGTCACTGCGCACTCCAGTCCGCCTCCAACAGGGCGACGGTGCGTTCATCGCGGTCGCCAGCTATGTCGACGGGCCACCGGCGATCGACGGACGGCTCGACGAGCCCTTTTGGCGGACGATCCCCCCAATCTCCGGGTTTCGGCAGCGTGATCCCGTCGACGGCGCCGCGGCTTCCGAGCGATCCGAAGTGCGCATCGCCTACGATCGCAACGCGCTCTATTTCGCTCTCAGCCTGCATGACAAGGAGCCTCACCTCATCCGCCGCAGCATTTTGCACCGCGAAGGTCGAATCGATCAAGACGATCGAGTGATCATTGCCATCGACACGTTCCACGACCGGCGTAACGCGTACATCTTCGAGCTGAACGCGTTCGGCACCCAGGGCGACGCGTATATCACCGACGAGTCGATGACGTTGGCGGATTGGAACTGGGAGGGCGTGTACCGGAGTGAGGGCCGAGTGACCGACGATGGCTGGGTGCTCGAGGTGGCGATTCCATTTACGACAATCAGGTTCAGTGACGCAGACGTTCCGGAGATGGGAATCGCGTTCTATCGAGCCATCCGCCGAAAGGACGAGGACGTATTCTGGCCCCACATCCCTCAACGATTCCACGCGGGCATCTCGCAGGTCTCGCAGTACGCTACGCTTACCGGTCTACAAGATCTTCGACGGGGTCGGTATATCGAAGTGAAGCCATTCGCGATTGCGGGAGGTCAGCGCTTCGAGCCCAACGCCGAATCCGAGTTCGTACGCGACGTCGGGGGAGATCTGAAATACTCCGTCAGCTCGAATCTCACGCTCGATCTGACAGTGAACACCGATTTCGCACAGGTCGAGTCCGACAACGTTCAGATCAATCTTACCCGCTTCAATCTGTTTTTTCCCGAGAAACGAGAATTCTTTCTGGAGCGCGCCGGACTGTTCACCTTCGGTGACCAACGCGAGGCCGAGGCGTTCTTCAGCCGGCAGATCGGATTGACCAACAACATCATCGGAGGAGGCCGCCTCACGGGGACAGTGGGTCCGGTGTCGCTGGCCCTACTCAACCTTCAAACCGGCGACTCCGAATCCACCCCCGGGGCAAACAATGCGGTGTTACGCCTCCGTACCGATCTGTCGCAGCGAGCGAACGTCGGGGGAATCTTCACAAACCTCCAGAACTCTGCTGGGCACAATAGGGTCGCGGGAGCAGACGGCACCGTGCGGTTCTGGAGCAGCAGTTCCTTTCGCGCGTGGGCCGCGAAGGTCTGGGACACGGATCTCGCTGAGGTGCCCGGGACAGCGGCCGGGGCGGCCGAGCTGATCCTGCGGAACGACCGATACATGATGGAGTTGGCGTACACCAACATCGGCGAGAACTACCTGCCTGGACTCGGTTTCGTGAACCGGCTGGACCAAATCCGCTACGGTGGCCAGATCGGATTCACCCCACGATTCGAGCGGAGTCCCTGGGCGCGGCAACTCTCCATCTTTTTGCAGGGCAACCATATCAAGGGCCACGACGGGATCAAACAATCCCACTTCCGAAGGGTTCTCACGCGCCTCAACACCCACACCGGCGATAATCTGGGAGCCAACGTGACCGAACGGTTCGAGCGTCTCTTTGTTCCGTTTGAGATCCGGCCCGACGTCACGATCCCCACGGGCGATTACACCTTCCGCTCCGTCAGTGGCAACGTGGGCACCAATGAAAGTCGGACGTTGTCGGGTTTTGCCAGTATCTCGATCGGCGAGTTCTTCAACGGTACCCGAAATCAGTACTCGGGTCGACTGACCTGGAAGACCGGTCCCCATCTCACGCTGGCCGGCACCGTCGGCCGAAACAACGTCTCGCTTCCCGTATCGAACGGCGACTTCTCCACGACGGTATTGGATCTCAACGTGGGCGCGGCCGTCTCCCGCAAGCTCTTCGCGAACGCGCTCGTGCAGTGGGATGACCAATCGAAGACCCTTCAATCCAACATTCGCGTCGACTGGATTCACACCCCCGGAAGCGACCTGTTCGTCGTGCTCGACACCGGTTATCAGACTGGAGATCTCACGGACCCCCGAGGATCTCGCTGGACCCGCCGCGCCGGTGTGGTAAAGCTGACTTACCTGAAGGCATTGTAGCGCAAATTCGAGGCAACCAACTATGCTGCGAGCTACCCTCTACGTAACAATCGCTCTCGTCATGCCGGTGTCCCGTGCGACGGCCCAAGACACCGTTGCTCGGAGGAGTCCTTCAGTGATCGCCATCGTGGGTGCGTCGCTCGTCGATCTGGACGGGGGCCAGGCGATACCCGACGCCGTGGTGGTAATCGAAGACGATCGCTTCCGAGCGGTGGGGTCTGCATCGTCAACACCGATTCCCGGCGGAGCAACCGTCATCCAGGCCAGCGATACGTGGCTCATTCCGGGTCTCATGAACATGCACGTGCACTTCGGCCTGGTTTTGCCAGGTCAGGCCGGAGCGGAACTCGCCAACGAGACCGAAGCGGAATTGGCCCTCAGGATGGCGGCCGCCGCCCGCGAGTCTTTGCGAGCCGGGGTGACGACGGTGCGCTTGACCGGCGAGCATGGACACGTGGATCTGGCGCTCAAGAGGGCCATCGACGGTGGCGATGCCGAGGGACCGCGGATCTTTTCCGCAGGCGAAACCGTCCAGGTGACCGGCGGCCACGGATCAGAGGTCGGTGAGGTCGCAAACGACGGCCCCTACGAGTTTCGCAAGGCCGTACGCCGAGAGGTCCGGGCCGGAGCAGACTGGATCAAGCTCGCAATCTCCGGCGGCATTGCCACGCCCGGGGGAGACATTGCGGCCTCGCACATGACACGGGACGAGATGGATGCCGTAACCGACGCGGCGCACCGTCTCGGAGCCAGGGTAACCGCTCATTCGGGATCGCCCTCCGCCACTCTCGCAGTCGTGGAAGCCGGCGTTGATTGCATCGAGCACGGGTACTTTCTGACACCGGACGTCTTCCGATTCATGCGGGAGCACGGAACCTGGTATGTGCCCACAATCCTGGTGAGCCAGCCGGCCACCCTTCCTTTCTTCGAGCGCATCGGATCACCATCGTGGTACCTCGCCCGCGTCGAGGCAGTGGGCAAAAGGCATTGGGAAGCGTTGCGCACCGCAATTGACGCGGGGGTACACATCGCATTAGGCACGGATCAGCTGCCTCACGAACCGAATGATGGCACGATCGCGACGGTACGCGAGGCAGAGTATTACGTGGAAGCCGGCATGACCCCGCTCCAGGCACTCCGTTCGGCAACCATTGCCCCGGCGACCATGCTCGGCGTGGCGGATGAGCTCGGCTCGATTGCGCCCGGGAAACTTGCCGACCTGGTGGCAGTCGAGGCGGATCCCACCCAGGACATTTCGGCACTCCGCACCATTCGGCTGGTCGTGAAGGGGGGTGAGGTCGTACGCAACGATCTCGCTCGGTGAGCGCCGACAGGCTCCGCGGACCCACCTACCCTTCCGCGTTCAATGCCTGTGCGAGAAGGTCGATATCGGCCTCGCCGTTGTACACTGCCGGTGAGACTCGCACCCAGGTACTCCCGAGGGTTACGACGGCACTCGAGGCACGCAGTCGTCGCTCGAGGCTGGGAGCATCTCGGGTGGTGAAAGTAATGATAGGAGATCGGTTCACCTGCGGGGTGATGCACTCATAGCGCTCCGTATCGAGCTGATCCTTGAGTCGGGCGTTGAGCCGGGTCGAGTGGTTGAGTGCGGCTTCGACACCGATGCGATGGATGAACTTGAGTCCTTCGTAGACTGCACAGTATCCGAGGTAGCTCACGTGCCCGGGCTGGTAGCGACCGGCATCCGCCGGAGCGTTGTACAGCAACGGCTCCAGATCGGGATTCCGCCGTCCGACCCACGGCGGGTAGTTGTATTCCACATGTCCCGGGAAGAGACGATCGGGCAACGCCGTCCCCTGTAGCTCCTCGCGAACGTAGAGAAAGCCGGCGCCATGCACGCCATAGAGCCACTTGTACCCATTACATGCGGCGAAATCGATGCCCGACTCGCGCACGTCGAACGGCACAATTCCAGCCGCCTGGATGATGTCGGCGTAGACCAATGCCCCGTGGGCGTGAGCGATCTCAGCAAGCTCTCGCATCGGCTCGATCCTGCCGGTGATGTTCGAAAGCAGCGTCACCGCGACGAGCGCGGTATCATCGTCGATGGCCGCCTCCATGTCTTCCAGTGAGACATCCCAGCCACGGCCGCGCACGATGCGCACATCCATGCCGGCACGCTGCAGGCCAACGAAATTGTGCAGTGAGCCGGTGAAATGCATGTCGTTCGTCACGACGTTGCGCCGGTGACGCATGGGGTCAAGCCCGTCGAGTACAATTTGTTCGCCGGCCTTCGTGCAGTGGACTAACGCAACTTCGGCCGGACGGGCCCCAATGAGGCCGCCAAACAGGCCTCGAATGCTCGACAGCATCTCCGCCACGTAGTCGCCGCGCCCTTCGGCGGGCCCCAGTCGTTGAAACTCGCTGTAGCGCCGCAACCCGGCTTCTGCAAATGTGCCGATCGGGGTGCCGGCGGCCGCGTTGACGAATGTCTCGCGGGCGAGCCGGGGAAACGAGGCACGGATTTGATCTTGGGCTGGGACCTTGGGTCGTGGCGCCTCTCGAGGCGCTGCTCCGGCACCCAACGCTCCCCCGATCCCTGTGGCAAGAAATTCGCGACGATCCACTGTTGACCCCCGTTTTCTGTCGCAGTCGTTCAGCTGTGAATACTCATCAGCCTATCTCCAGCACGGATCGGGCGACCGCACGCTACTGTCCGTCGATGACGCCTGCAAGACAGCCGGCGT
The DNA here is from genome assembly GCA_039590195.1 of Gemmatimonadota bacterium. Taxonomy (GTDB): domain Bacteria; phylum Gemmatimonadota; class Gemmatimonadetes; order Gemmatimonadales; family GWC2-71-9; genus JBDHDY01. The sequence continues at coordinate 10,981 of JBDHFY010000077.1, forward strand.
GTCACTCGGCTCCGCCGGGGCTTCAGCGCCAAGACGACGGTACACCTGCCGCGCCTCTTCGAACTGATCGAAGACGTGCTGCCGCTCGCGCTCCGAACGCCAGCCGGGCCAGGCCTCAGCCAGCTGCTGAAGCTTGTCGATCCAGCGAATACCGTACTCGGCCGCCGGCCGCGACCGAATCGGGCGGTTCCCAACGGTGATCCACACCGGATTGGTGAACGCCTGCGCGTAATCCACATCCAGAGGAAAGCGCTCGGCAGGATCGCCTTCGGCCCGGACATGAAACCACCCGCTTTGCGTCACCCGGAAAGAGCCCCGATAGTCCACCGTCCTCCTCGCACCCGCCGGCAAGACCGTGTCCACCACGCGGCCGTTGTACACAACCTCGATGCGCTCGAGTGGCGTGATGGATCGCACCGTCATGAGGACCTCGACCGTGCCACCCGCGGCCGGGAGCGCGACGTCACCTCCAGCAATTCGGTCGTTGACACTTACCTCGATGAGCGGCCCGCTTGACACAAACGCCCGACCCGAACGCAGGCCCTCGAACCAGCCGTCCATGGTGAGCCCCCGCTCGTCCGTGCATACGTATGTGCGGACGGAACCTACCAGCTTGCTCCGCTGCAGGTCGCTGATCGAGTCCTCGCCGCCGGTCGCCGTGACTCGCAGGCCATTGTTCCACACGGCGTAGAGGGGAAAGAAACTCGCGCGGTTGGAGCCCGACCACTCCAGGGCGTCAGTGGTGCCCAGCGCCGCATCCACCATAAAACCCTTCCCGCCGCCCAGGTTCCCCTCGAGTGGATCGCTGTCCCCGCCGTAGGGGTGTACGTAGCCGACCGTTGCCCCCTGCCTTTTGGCCTTCCGGAACATGTCCGTGTTGCTGGGATAGAGGCTCTCGATAGCCGTCCCTTCATAGCCTGTGACGAACGGCGAGATGAGGTGGTCTCGTAACCCCAGCATGAAGACGTGCCCATAGAACGGCGGCCGGTATTCCTGGCCCACCACCAGCAGTCGGTCCGGTTGGGAGATGGGATGCGGACGCCCGCCCGGCAAAAACAGGTGGTGGTCGAGAATCCGATTGTCCTTGTTGGCGATCAGCTCGTTGACGACGTCCTGATCTTCGGCCGCGGACATCATCATCACATTCTCCAGCGTGTTGTGAAGATTGCCGGCGTAGTTCGTGTGCACGTGCGTGGAGCCGCTGAACCATCCCCGCGTGGAGAGGTCCGTCACCCTCCGCAAACGAAGCGTACCGCGCGTCACCTCACCCGCACGAATCTCGAAGGCTGCCGTGTCCGGCCAGAACTCGAAGCCCTTCACCGCTGTAACCCTGACTTGACCCGGAGGAAGCACGACCTCAAAGGCGTCCGAGGCGTGAAAGAGGTGATCGGAGGCAAATCCCACCCGGGCGTACGCGTCAAAGGGCGCGTAGAACTTCCCGTCGGATGCGATCAAGTGAATGCGGGCTGCTGTGACGGCGCCCGACGCATCATCGGCGACCCGCAGGGCGAGCGTCCCGGTGGGCCGTTTCCATTCGCGGGACGCTATGGTCAGCGTCCGCTGCGCACCGCCGTACGTCTCCAGGAGCGAAAGCTGCGGCAGGCCGCCCTCGTTCGCGATGTACGCGATCCACTCCCCATCGGGAGACCAGCGCGGGTGGAAGGCGTCGTGGGTGAAGAATGTCAGCTTGTACGGCTCGCCGCCCGCCGTCGGCTGGACGTAGAGGTTGTTGAACTGGTCGGCGGTGCCCATGGTGGACGAGTACACGAACCGTTTGCCGTCGATCGAAACGTCCGGACGAGTGCGGTACAGCGTCTGCTCGCTGAGAGCGGGTCGTGCATCTTCGATGCCGTTCTCGCGAACTGGGACCCGGAGCACGTTCCCTGAGCCGAGCGGTTGGTCTCGGTTGGAGACGATGAGCAGGCTATCGCCGTCAGGCAGCCACGATGGCGTGATGTGCATGTCCCAGCGACCGAAATACAGCCGGCTCCTTCCGAAATCGTTGTCGCGGGTGATGGAGATCTCGGGGCCGGCCCATCGCCCGTTCGCTATGGGACGCACATAGATGTTGAAGTAACCGTTCGGCCTCGTGGAAACGTAGGCGAGCCGGGTCCCATCCGGCGAGAATACGGGATCCGTATAGATGAACTCGTCATCGGTCAGCGTATGCGATTCCCCGCTCTCGACGTCGAGCAGTTCGAGCTGAATCGTCCGTCCGCCGTCATCCGCCGTATAGGCGATCCACCGACCATCCGGGGACCAGGTCGGGAGAGAGTGGTACTTCTCGCCGTAGGTAATCTCCCGTGCGTTCCCTGTGGCCGGATTGACCTCCCAGATAGAACCGCTCATGGCCACGGCAATGCGGCTCTGGTCCGGCGACCAGGCCGGCGCCCAGGGGGTGGAGCTTGGGGCAGGCGGGAAGTAGTAGTTGTGCATGTAGTTGCCGCCGTGCCCGGCCGAGGGGTACGCGGGTTGCGCGGGTAGGCTCAGGGCAACACCAAACATGAGCCCAACAAATATCAGGAATCCTTGGCTGAGACGCCGGGATGTTGGCATTTGGGTCTGCTCCCAGGTTTTTTTGTGTTCAGGGTCACACTTCTGCGTGACATAGAGCGGGTCACTGCCGTGCGCCGAGCTGCCTCTCACGGGCGAGTCCGTCGCGGACGAACTCGCCCTCGACGAACGGCATGACTTATTAATAAGGAAAGCGCCTACCTCGCGCGAGCCGTACCGCGGGCCACAGATGGCTCAGACACACACCGATGTACGCTGTAGCAATTACCGAACACCAAGCACCGTTTCCGGCCAACTGTGCGGAGTGACAGCTCAGTGTACATCCGCAGGTTTCTGTGACATCTGGGGCGGTATCGCGCTCAGCAGCATGCCGACGACCACCACAGTGACCGCCCCGATGACGTTGTGCCACAGGAATGAGACGGAGGGGGCCCCGAACGTCACCGTGGCGACCGTACTCATCCCCGCCAGCAATCCGACAAACGCACCGAAGGGGCGTGCCTGGGGAATCATGGCAAGCAGAAAAACCCCGAGGATTGAGCCGTAGAAGAATGATCCGAACCGGTTCACCACCTCGATGAGTGAACCGAGGTTCGCGGCGAACGTGGCGACCACGCAGGCGAAGAGCCCCCAGACGCCGGTGGCCCACTTCGAGACGAGCAGGAAGTGCGCGTCGCTCCCTTCGGGCCGAATCCACCGCCGGTAGAAATCGATCACCGTCGCCGTCGAGAGTGCATTGAACTCCGCCGCGATGCTCGACATGGCGGCTGCCATGACCGCTGCGATGAAAATGCCGGCCAGCCCAAGCGGAAGCTCGTCCAGCACGTACCGCGGAATGATGTAGTTGACGTCGTCCGGCGATTCACCGGTGACTTGCTCGGCAAGCGCGAGCGCCTCCTCTCGCACTTCTGTCACCTCCACCCCCGATGCGCGGAACGCCTCGACCGCCGTGGCGACGGCGGTGGGATCGCCCGCGTCCCGCGCGGCGGCTGCCGTGCGAGCCGCGGACTCGCGCGCGGCGAACGCTTCATCGTAGCGAGCCTCCAACACCTCGTACATCCCGCCCTCGGCGCCTCGCACGTCGGCTTCGTGCGCGGGGTTGAAGAGCAATGGGGGCGCCTGGAAGAGGTAGTAGACGAAAACCAGCACACCGACCAAGAGCACCAGCGCCTGCAGGGGGATCTTCCAGTACGCGCTCATGAGGAGCGAGCTTCGGGCCTGGTCCACCGATTTCGCCGTGAGATAGCGCTGCACCTGGCTCTGGTCCGTCCCGAAGTAAGACAGCATCAGGAACGTCCCCCCAATGACACCTGTCCAGAACGTGTACGTCTCGTTCACGTTGAACGAAAAGTCGAACACATCCAACCTTCCTGTGGTCCCCGCAATCCACAGGGCATCGTCAGGGTTCACGGGAAGCTGGATCAGGAGAACCACCACGATCGCAAGGAGGCCGGCGATGATGAGCACCATCTGTTTGACGTCGGCCCAGGCCACGGCCTGGACCCCGCCGATCATAGTGTAGATGACAGTCGGGATGCCGATCAGCGCCACCGACCATACCAGGTCCAAGCCGAAGATGGCGGAAAAAACCACGGCGGGGGCGGCGAGGATCGTCCCAGCCGACATCCCCCGCGAGAGGAGGAACAGGAAACTCGTCAGGGTGCGGGTCTTTGCATCAAAGCGTCGCTCGAGATACTCGTAGGCAGTGAAGACCTTGGAGCGGTGCAGAAACGGAACGAGGGTCACGCCCAGGATAACCATGGCAACCGGGAGCCCAAAGTAGAACTGGACAAACCGCATCCCGTCTGTCGCACCCTGACCCGTGGTTCCGATCATCGTCGATCTTGTCGGTGCCCTTCGCCCGACGGACACCATCCGTCACGACGTACGTCAGGTAGGCAACGACGATGGCCCAGTTCAGGAAATGCACGTCGCCTCGCTCAGCCTGTGTAGCGGGCCTGCAGCAACCACAGCAGGAGGAGGGCTACCACCTGCACGGCGAGGACTCGCACCAGCGTTCGGCGGAAGTGAGAGACTGACCGATCCGGCGAGGGGACTCTTGTGGTCATCGGAAGATCCTTGGATGTGGGCGCAGAACGGGAAAGGATAGCGCGGCAGGCCCATCGTCGCCATTCCGAAACCGGCGGTCGCCGTCACCTCTCCCTCCACACGCGCGCCAAATACCGGACGGGCCGTGAGGTGTCCGACCCCGCGCCCCCCCGCCGTGCGATCGCCCAACCTGCCCGATAACCGCGACCCGCCACACGCCGATGGACTCCTAACTGATTGTCAGACAACATGTTAGCAGTCCCCAAGAGATTCGGCCACCGCCGACTCGAGCGAGCTGCCTCTGGAGCCCCCAACCGTTCGATGGGTCTGAGCCCTCTGAGGCCGTCCCTGCGCCTCTTCTGTATCAACGGGAGAAATCCCCAGGACTGCTGCGCCGCGACTTCTTCAGCAAGGGAGATTAGAGATGAGTGAGCATGCGAATCGAAGGATCCAGCCGCTTGGGCTCGCAGTGATCGGGGTGCTGGGGCTGGGTACCATGGCAACGACGGGGACAGACAGCGAGTCGTTGTCTCTCCGAAGCGCCGTCCCAGGCGACACGACCGTATCGATCGACCTGGCATTCATCACGCACCTCGACGCCGACCTGCCCGAGCAGGACGTCTACATCGAGCGCCTACCCGGATCGGGAGAAATCTGGCGCGTCACCAAGGGCGACAACGACATGAACGCTCCGCTGTACAAGGCCGCGGAGGAGACCCCGCACGATCCGTTCAACGCCGACGCGATTGGCCCGCATACGAAGGGCGAGCCGCTCGGCATGACCTCGGCGAGTGGCTCAAGCATCAGGGGACGGGCACCTACACGTGCGTCAACGGCGAGGGCAGTCTGAAAACGTCGTTCGCCGGGCTGGTTCCCAACGGCGTGTACACGATGTGGCACGCGTTCATGGCGCTGCCGCCACCGACGCCCTTCACCGGCACGCTCGAAGGCCGCGACGCGCATGGGTGGTCTATCGAATCCGTTGGTGTATATTCCTCGTTCCTAATCAGATCGGGGTGGATGAGTCGGGTGATGAAGCGGGCCAATATTTCGTACGAATATGCGAGCGGCGTGAATCGAATTTTGGTGCACGCCATAGCTTGTCAGCGGTTTCCCGTGTCTCTCGCGACATATGCCGCGCTCGCGCTGTTCACTGTGGCTTCGCCGCCCTGCGATCTCCGTGCGCAGGCGCTCGACGCCGATCTCACCAACGGGTCGATCGCCGGGCGTCTCGAAATCGGCGAGACCTTCACATACGATCTCACGATCGGCCCATTCAAGGTCGGACGCGCCCTGATGCACGTCGCAGGCATCGATACCATCCGCGACGTTCCCACCGTCCATGTGGTGTCCGCCGTAAAGGGTGGAATTCTCGGATTCGGCGTCCACGACCGCATGGATTCATGGATCGGCCTCGCCGACTTCGCTCCGCGCCGCTTCATCCAGGATCTGCACGAAGGCGTCAAATACCGCTACCTCGCATGGGACATCCATCCCGATTCAGGCTACTCCCGACGCCTTGGGGAAGACTCCGTTACGCCCATGCCGCCCAACCCGTTGGACAATGAGTCGTTCATGTACCTTCTGCGCGGCATGGATCTCGAGGTGGGCGAGCGTTACGAAATCGACCGCTACTTTCGTCCGGACAAGAATCCCATCGTCGTGGAGGTCTTGCAGCGCGACACGATCGATGTTCCCGCGGGACAATTCCCTGCCCTCGTCGTGCACCCGGTGCTCAACGCGCGTGGCTATCTCACCGAAGGGAAGCGCGCGCAGGTCTGGCTCAGCGACGACCATCGTCGGCTCGTTGTCCAGATAAAGATCCACACGCGCTTCGGACCCCTCCTGATGCGGCTCAAGAGCGCGGAGGATCCTCCACTACCGGAGCTCCTCGAACGGCCCTCCGCGGGCAAACGTGGGCGATAAGCCGCTAGCGCAGTTTGACCCGGACCTCGATCCCCTACATGTTGACGCACATCCGCAGCCACGCATCTTCCGCTGGTGGCTCGCCCTCATCCTGCTCATCGTCATCACCCGACTCCCCGCCGTCATCCATCCGCGGCCCATCAATGACGAAGATTTCTATATGGTGGCCGCCATCGAAATCCTCGACGGGGGGAAGCCCTACGTAGATGTGGTCGAGCGCAAGCCGCCGCTGCTGCTTTGGACCTACGCCCTCCTAGTCGGTCTGGTCGGGCCTTACAATTGGTCAGGCATCCACCTCGCAAGCGTTTTGTGGACGCTGTTCACGATGGCGGGTGTCTACGCCGTTGGCCGACAGTTGTTCGACGCGAAAACCGGGCTCATCGCGGCGTCACTCTACGGGATCTTTCTGCCATGGGCAGGACCATCCAATCTCGCCCTCAACGGGGAGATGTTGATGAACCTGCCCATCATCTGGGCGTATTTCCTGGGCCTGCGGCCGAGTGGATCACGGCTCCGCCTGGAGCTGCTGCTGGCAGGGGCACTCCTTTGCACTGGGTTCCTGCTGAAGCAGCCCGCCGCGATCGCGGCGGTTCCTTTGGGCCTCTACTTGTTGAGTTCCGGATATCGAACGACTCGCCATCTCACTGGCACACACTCAATGCTACACGCTGTCTTGCTGGTTGTCGGATTCTTCGGCGTGCTGGGTGTCGTCGCCACAGTTCTCTGGAATCAAGGGATTCTTCGAGAGACCATCTATTGGACCATTACCGATAACGACGTTCCACATGGTCCACTCGACCCCGTGTTCTGGCGGTATGGCCTGGCCCAATCCCTGGCATTTGTCGCGGCGTGCGCGCCACTTGTCCTCGGCGGCGTAATGTCCTTGGCGGGCAGGTTTCGTGGCGTGGTCGGCTGGGCGGATAGACGCCCGGAATTGTTCGCTCTCGTCGGGTTACTCATCGCTTCCGCCGTGGGAGTGTCTGCAAGCGGGCGCTTTTACGCACACTACTACATTCAGCTCGTGTTGCCCCTCGCCGTCCTCGCCGCCCCTGTCTTTATGCACATCTGGACATCTACAAGCGGGAAGCCCTTTTGGCTCTTCCGCCCACGAGTAACGCAGGCCTGGCTCGCCTTCATGACAGCAGGATTCCTGCTGTGGCACACGTGGGATCTCCGGCAGGTCCGGGACATCAGTGAGGTGGCACGCTACGTCCGGATGCATTCTGCACCGGACGATCGGATCTTCGTGTGGGGACAGGCCGTTACGATTTACGCCGATGCCGAGCGGCGCCCGGCGTCGCGATACACCGTCACCTATCCCTTGACCGGCTACATTCAAAAGAGCCCACTGACCGCAGACCCCGACTACGACACGTCGGATCGCATTCATCCAGGCGCCTGGGAGATCCTCGAAGAGGAGTTGCTGCGCGATCCACCCCGTTACATCGTGGATACCGAAGCTGTCAACGAGGTTCCCAAATATCATATCGACCGCTTCCCCATCCTGCAACGGATTCTCGTTCAGCACTACGAGCCGGTGCATCGTGCGCCGAGAGGTGTGATCTACCGGCGAGTCGCCTCCCACGCACCAGGCCTCTGATCGACAGGCGAAGCATCACCTCATATCGCATCCCGTATCTCGATTCCCTCCTCACCTGCGCGCACCCTGCCGGCAACGGAGGTGGCCATACCGTGCCGCAGGGCATCCACGCTTTGCGCGCGGTTCGTGTCAACGAGAGGGTCTGCCACGGTCAGGTGAACACGGTGTCGTCACTCGGACACGCCCGATGAACCGGCAGGCCAGCCCCGGAGTCGAGCGCCAGGTTCTCCTTCGGGATTGGCTCGCCGCATCGAGCGCAGATTTGCCCTTCCGCATCGAAATCGGAGCGATTAGCCGGATCCTCTTTCCCTCGGCCAAACAGCTTATCCAAGAAGCTCATGGTTTCCTCCCCTGCGCATTTGCCCAGCGTTCCAAGGTACCCTGACCGCTGATTTCTGGTAAGAAGTGCCGGAGGGCCACACAGATGCTGAGAAACACCGGGATAGTCCGGCCACCGCAACCTCCAACATGCATTGTGTGTTGAGTCGGCGCGTAGTTCGCGATCCTACAGTAACAGTCCGAGGACCAGGTAAACAACGACCGTGATGCCGGCGGCCGCAAGCGCGTACGGCAGTTGGGTCCTTACATGATCGATGTGATCTGTCCCCGCGGACATCGACGAAATGATCGTGCTGTCTGAGATCGGAGAGCAGTGATCGCCAAAGATACCGCCCCCGAGCACTGACGCAATAACGAGGTGAGGATGGAGTCCGATGATGCCAATCATCGGGATGGCGATCGGCATCATGATCGCCCACGTTCCCCACGACGTGCCGGTCGAGAACGACGTCACGGCCGACAAGGCGAACAGCGCCGCCGGTATGACAGCCGGGGTTAGTCCGGCCCGGGCGGCTTGCGCTACGTAGTCGCCGGTTCCGAGGACTCGAGTCGTGTCGCCGATCACAAATGCCAGGACCAGCAGGATGACAATCGGAATGAGGCCACCAACACCTTTCATGAACATGTCGGTTATCTCGGTCAAGGTCATGATGCCCTGAACGCGGTATCCGACTGCGGCGGCCGTCAAGCCCACGGTCACCGCCCAGAACACCGAAGTGGCCCCGTCGCCGTTCATGATGTTCCCGTTCCCGGTTACATACAGTGCGATCAAGACCGTTACGATGATCGTGACGACGGGAATGACCATGTTGGCGGCGCGGGCCGGCACGCCGGGCTTACTTGCGAGCATCAGGACCTCGGTGGCGACCAACGGCTCGGCCCCATCGCTCAGCAACTTGCCCTCGGTGCGCACCCGACGCTCCGCCTTCTTCATCGGACCGACATCTGCATCCGTCAGCACGACGACGAGCGCCATGAAGATGGTCACAATCGCATAAATGTTCAGGGGGATCGATGTGAGCATCGCACGAAGTGGATTGTCCATCCCTTGGGCCGCTAGCAGCCCGATGATGTAGGCACCCCATGAGTTCATCGGAATGATGGTGGCCTTGGAGGCCGCGGTGGAGTCGAGAATGTAGGCGAGCTTCTCACGCGAGATGCGTAACCTGTCGAAGATCGGTCGAGAGACAGGCCCGGAGACAAACACACCGATGTTGGCCTCGACGAAGATGACGAACCCGATTGACCACGCCAGCACGCCCGCCCATCGACGATCCTTGACGAGCCCCTTTGCTGAGACCCAACTGACAAAGCCAGCCATTCCGCCGGAGAACTGCGTAAAGGTAATGAGCGCACCGATCATCGCGCTCAACAAGATGATGAGCGTGCGATCGCGATCGCCGAAGACCGCCACCATCGCGTTGACGGAAGCGATGAGACCCGCCACCGGATTCCAGCCGCTCATGATGGTCCATCCCAGCCAGATACCGAGCAGCAGCGATACGTAGACCTGCTTCGTCTTGATCGCCAGGCCAAGGGCTAACACGGGAGGGAGAACGGAGAGCCATCCGTAGGAAGTCATCGGTTGGTCAAAGCACGAGCCCGAGCCCCAGATACAGCAGGAGGGAGGCGCCGGCCACGACGAGCGTGTACGGCAGTTGTGTGCGCACGTGATCGATGTGGTCCGCGCCGGCGGCCATCGAGGCTATGATTGTCGAATCGGAGATCGGCGAGGAGTGGTCCCCGAAAAGGCCTCCCCCGAGCACGGCGGCGAAGGCGAGCCCGGGGTGCAGATCCATGAGGCCCGCCATGGGAATCACAATCGGGGTCATGATCGCCCACGTCCCAAAGGATGTGCCGGTCGCGAACGAGATGATGCCTGACACGACAAAGAGCGCCGCCGGGACCACGACCGGTGAGAGCCCGGCTTCGGTCACCTGTGCCACGTACGGTCCGGTTCCGAGCGCCTGACTGGCATTGCCGATGCCGAAGGCGAGCACGAGGAGAAGCCCTACGGGAATCATGCCTCCCACACCCTTCATGAACATGTCTGTGATCTCGTTCAGGCTCATAATGCCCTGCACGCGATACATCACGCCCCCCACAGCCAGACCCATGATCACGGCCCAAAACGCCGACACCGATCCTGAGCCGCTCATCAAGTCGCCCGCGCCGGTCACCAAAAGCAGAACTGGCAAGCTGATGACCACCGCACCGATCGGCACGAGCATGTTGAGCGGGCGCGGGCGAACGCCCTCCTTGACCGCAACCGCGAGGACCTCCGCCGCCACTAATGGTTCGGCGCCGTCTCGCAGGATCTTACCTTCGACAACGACCCGCCGCTCGGCGGAGGCCATCGGTCCGAACTCGAGATTCGTAACGCCGACGACCAATGCGGCTCCGACGGCCAGAATCCCGTAGAAGTTCAGCGGCAGCGAGGTCGCGAGCAGGCCGACGGGGGCCTCGACCCCCTGAGCGATGAGCAACCCGGTGATGTACGCCCCCCACGTGTTCAGCGGGATCAGCATCGCCTTCGCGGAACAGGTCGAGTCCAGTATGTAGCTCAACTTCTCGCGGGAGATGCGCAGCCGGTCGAACAGCGGGCGGGTGACGGCGCCCGAGATGAGAACACCGATCGTCGACTCGACAAAGATGACCACACTCACCATCCAGGCGAGGAGGCCCGCCGATCGTCGCGTCTTCACAATACCCTTCTCGGTCATCCAGGCGACAAAGCCTCCCATACCACCGGAGTACTGCGTGAAGGTGAGGAGGGCTCCGATCATGACCGTCAACAAAATGATCATGGTGCTCTCTGTGTCCGCGAAGATAGCCACCAGGCTGTCGACCGACTGTACGAGCCCTGCCAGTGGATTCCATGCATTCAGAATCGTCCACGCGATCCAGATGCCGGCAAAGAGGGAGAGGTAGACCTGTTTGGTCCAGATCGCGAGAACGATGGCCGCGATCGGCGGCAGCACCGACAGAATACCCAGCGAACCGACCTCGGTCATCGCGCTTGCACCGATTTCAGGTTTCCCGCACTCAGCGGGCACGCCCTCGGTGACGTCACGCGATCGACTCGAGTATCTCGGCCGTTGCCCAACGGAGTGCGTCCGATAGGCGATTCCGCTCGCGTAGCAGCTCGGTGTACAGCAGGTGCGACAGTTCGTCGTCCCGCGGTGTCGCGGCCAACAATCGCAGGTTGTGGACGGCTGGGATGGCACTCTCGAGTGCGTCCAGCGCGTAGCGATCCTGCGTGTACCGCCCCCCCGCGGTCTCGAACGCCGGCAGCAGGATTCGGGAAAGCCGCATCAGCGTCCGGTTCAGCCTCCTCACATGCTCATCATCCTTCGCCGACGCAGCCGACTCGTTCAGCAAACCCACCGCCCGAACAAAACCATCCACAGGAAGCTCGAAGTCGAATCGAGCGTCGGCCACTCTCTGCATCTCAGACACCGATTGAGCGACCCTCTCGGCTGAGGCCGTGAAGTCCACAGGAAGCAGCGGTGACGTGCACATCTCCCAGACGTAGGTGGCGTAAATGCGGGCCGTTTCGTGGTAGCGATCGCGGTCGATCTTATCCAACGTGTCCGCCGCACTATGCCACCACCAGCCGCCCTTGGCTCCACCCCACTCGGCGACCTGCTCTTTCGAGAAGTGAAAGCGCCCCTCCAGTGCCGGTAACCCAAGGCCGAAGAACGGATGCTCGTTGTCCCTGGTCAAATGTCGGTGGCCGGTCTCGACGCCTAGTACATCCTGTTCGATCCGCTGATGAAAAGTCTTCAGCTCGGGCGTCGAGTCAGCAAGGTAGAATGCCGTGTGCGCAAAGCCAACCGAGTCGACATTGAAGTACGCGACCGCGTGGGAGTCGAGTTCGTCCCAATATCGATCGGCAAACCAGGTCGAGCCTTCGTAGTCACCGATCTCGTGACCGTTCCAGAAGCCAAAGACGATGTCGCGTGTGAGTGACTCGCGATGCGCCGCGAACACGCGTGCGAGTTCAAGCTTCAGCGAGTTCCCCGCCCCGTTGTCCGTCATCCCCGGCTCCCACGCATCGTAGTGCCCCCCAACCAGCAGGAAGTCGCCGGTC
>JBDHFY010000078.1:0-15394 GCA_039590195.1 Gemmatimonadota bacterium
CGGGCGTCCGTGCATTATTACAATACGGAGGATGAGGTGGACCGCTTCGTGGATGTGCTGGCGGGCCTGCGGTGATGAGTTGGGGGGGGTAGGGGGGGTATTTCAGCCATGATCGCATCGGTGCTGGCCTGGCTCTTCCTCGGCGTCGTGTGGGGCACAACCTGGACGGCCATCAAGATAGGCTTGGCGGATCTGCCGCCTCTCTCGTTTGCGGGCCTTCGATTTTCGGTCGCAGCCCTGGTGCTGCTACTCGTGCTCCTTGTCCGGCGGGGACCGTGGTTACCCCGCGGACGCGTTGAGTGGGGCCTCGTGGGCGGCACGGCACTGGTCACGATCTCCTTCCAGTACGCCCTGCAGTTCTGGGCACAGCAATACGTGGCATCGGGTCTTGCGTCAGTTCTGACGGCAACGATTCCGATCTTCGTCATGGTCTTCGCCCATTGGTCTCTGCCCTCCGAGCCGATGACTCGGCGGAAGGTGGCCGGAATGCTGTTGGGGTTGAGCGGCGTAGTGGTCATCTTCTCCGACCAGCTGCACTCCGCCGGTTTGCTGGCCTTCTGGGGGAGCATCGCTCTGGTGGTTGGGGCAGCGGCGTCGTCCAGGGCTCAGGTCTATGTCAAGAAGTCCGGTGGCGGCATCGATCCCATGATCATGGCCGGGTGGCAAATGGGGATCGGCTCGGCTCCGCTGCTTACGTTGGGATTCGTGCTGGACGGACCACCCACGGCCCTGCACTGGACCCGGGCGGCGGTGCTCTCGCTGACGTATCTCTCCTGCGTCGGCTCCGCTATGGGATTCCTCGTCATGTATTGGCTGTTTCGGCGGATGGACGTCACCAAGGTTCTGTCGGTAGCTTTTGTGAATCCCTTGGTCGCCGTGTTTGCAGGTTGGATGGTGCTCGATGAGATGCTGAGTTGGCGGGCAATTCTAGGTGGATTCGGTATCCTGTTCGGGCTTGGCCTGGTTCTCAGAACCAGACGCGAGTCGGACAACGACCGTCGTATGGTGATCAGCGCTTCTCCACCTCCGAGCGGAGGGCCATAAATTACCGAGCAGGCAAACCGAAACCGAACATCAGACCGTCATAGCCGGCCATTGGAAGCTGGCAGCCAGTGGCTGGAGGGGGCAGGGTCCAATGCAGAAGATCAATCTCCATGACAAGTTCCAGCTCTTCCGGGAGCACTGGAACCCGAAGATCGTCGGCACGGTCAACGATTGCCACATCAAGCTCGTCAAGTTGAAGGGTGAGTTCGTCTGGCACAAACACGAGGGCGAGGACGAGTTGTTTATGGTCGTGAAAGGTCGGATGTTGATGAAGCTGCGGGACGGGGACGTGTTGTTGGAGGAAGGCGAGCTCTTCATCGTTCCGCGCAACGTGGAACACCTGCCCGTGGCTGAAGAGGAAACCTGGGTGATGCTCGTTGAGCCCACCAGCACGCTCAATACGGGAAATGTGAGGGGCGAAAGAACCGTTGATCAGCCGGACGAGATATGAGCAAACCTACGAGTCTGTGGAGGGAATCTCGGCTCGCAAAGTGGACCCGTGCAATGAGCACCAAGCCCTGAGCCCTAAGCTCTACTATGCCCCCTTTCGACATCATCACCTTCGATTGTTACGGCACTCTCATCGATTGGGAAACCGGTATCAGCGTCGCATTCATCGAGGCGGCGCGCGGGGACGGCATGAAGCTCGACCGCGAGGCGATCCTCCAGGTTTACCACGAGGTAGAGCCAATTGTCCAGGCGGGGGAGTACCGTCGCTACCGCGAGGTCCTCGCAGAGGTAGCCAGTCTGTGCGCCTCTCGGTTGGGCTGGTCGCTGGCGCCGAACCGGGCCGCGTTCCTGGCAGAGAGCGTCAGGAGCTGGCCGCCCTTCTCGGATACTAATCCGGCGCTGGAGGCGCTTCGTAAGCTCGGTTACCGTCTGGGAGTACTGTCCAACGTCGATGACGACCTCTTGGCGGGGACGCTCGAGCAATTCTCGGTGGATTTCGATCTCGTCGTCACGGCCGAACAGGTGAGATCATACAAGCCGGCCCACCCGCACTTCGTGGCGGCCCGGGAGCGTCTAGGCGGGCAACGGTGGCTTCACGCCGCGCAGAGCTACTTTCACGACATCGTGCCGGCCAGGGAGTTGGACATCCCGGTGGTCTGGGTGAATCGCAAGGGAGAGTTGCCGTCGGGCGACGCGCGGCCGGATGGTGAGGTGGCTTCGCTCGAGTCCTTGGGTAAGTGGTTGCCCGCCTCGGGGCGGGATGAGGTGTGAGCAAGCTCACAGATCGAGTCGAACCGCCATAGCAGGTTGCCATACCGTAAGTTACGGAGTCGCGGCATTGAATTGCGCGAGCAACGCAGCGTCGATACGGAGGATTTGTCATGCGCCTGTTTAGACTGGGTTTCTCGCTTGCCGTCTCGTTGATGGTGCTGGCCACGACGGCGCAGGCACAGGGCCGCCAGGGATTCTGGATTGGCTTCGGTCTGGGCGGTGGGGTGAATACGTCAGAAAGTCTGGACGACGCTCGCCGCGGTGGAGGCGCGGCCTACTTGCGTCTCGGAGGAACAGTCACACCGCAGGTGATGCTGGGGGCTGAAGGCATTGGATGGGGACGAAGTGAAAGCGGCGTGACAATCGTGAGGACCAACACCGCGTTCACTGGGCTGCTCTTTCCGAGCCCGACGAGCGGGTTCTTCATCAAAGGCGGGGCTGGCCTTGCGACCATCGGGGTGAGTGCCGATGTGTTCGGCACCACCGTAACGAGCACGGAGACCGGGTTTGGCACCACCTTCGGGTTGGGCTTCGACGCAAGGTTGGGGCGAAATATCTATCTGACGCCTAACGTGGATTTTCTCTTTCAGGCCTTCGAAGGCGGCAACACCAACACCCTAGTGCTCTTTACGCTGGGCCTGACCTGGCACTGAGGGCTTGGCCTCGCCCCTCGGTCATGCCCTGGTTGGAGTCGCTTCGGCTGCAGTCGTCGTCAAGGCGACGGGTGCGGCCGACGCGGCCGCCTCTCCAGCCTTCTGGCTGGCCGCGTTTGTAGCCTCGGGCCTTCCGGATCTCGACGTGGGGCTGAGAATGTTCGGCCTCTACGGACCGCGTTATCACCGCAACTTGTCCCACTCGCTGTTTGTGTCGGCGGGAATCGTCGCTGTGGGCTGGCTATCGACTGCCGTTGTCGGTGCATCGATCGACTGGCGGATTTGGCTCGCCTGGTCGGCGGCGCTCGTATCGCACCCGCTACTGGATGTGGCGACCTCAGGACCAGCCACCGGAGAGCGGGGGTACGGCATTCCCTTATTCTGGCCTGTTTACGGGCGGCGATGGACGCTCAAGCACCCGATCTTCGATACCATGGACTTCGACGAATGTCATTCGGTGCGGGATGTCTGGGAGGGTATTCGCCCCGAGGTGTATCGTCTGGGCCCGCCGGCTGTCGGCGCGTTGATGCTCTCGTTTTTGCTCTGAAGATCCGCTCACACCTGCCGCGCGATCAGGCGGGTGCGCGGTTCGCCAACTCGGCAATTCCCTCCCGTACCCGTTCCGGAAGCGGGACCTTCTTGCGAGCCACGTAGTCGAACGACACCACGACTCCCGTGCCTTCCGCCGCCACTTCATCCTGGGCAGAGGAGACAACCCGGTATTCCATGGCAAAGCGGTCTTCAAGCACCTCGCTCGCCCTGGTGCCGACCAGCGCCGTGTCCGGGTAGTAAAGGGGAAGCCGAAAACGACAACTGGTGGAGTGGAGGATCGCGCCCACTTTGTTCTCGTCATAGGAGGCGAGGAATCCGCATTCGTCGAGAAATAGGACTCTCGCCGATTCGAAGAACCGAAAGAACACGGCATTGTTGAGGTGGCCGTAGGCATCCAGCTCACCCCACTGGACGGGTAGGGGGGCAACGATGGGAAAGCCGGCGAGGAGTGGGTGTGCCATTCGGGGCTGATCCTTGTGGATGTTCGGGGAAAAATAGTCGACTGCCTGGCGATGGGCACTGTTTGCCTGGCACGGGATGGACAGGCGATGTGGCTTTGCGCAACGTTTGTGTTTTCACTCGTCTCTCAAATAGTATTAGTTTGGGTGTTCTTGGTCGGTAGAGCCTAGAGGCGTGGCGTGTAGGTGGGCCCCTCGACATGCGAGAACCGGCCTCTCCTGGCCCTGCGCCCATTCCCATCCTGGGGGAGCCCACATGTCGGTTTCACGGACGTGGCGTACCCTGATTTCGCTCCAGGCGATCTCCGCGGTGGCGGGGTGGGCTCCCAGCGAACTCGCTGGTTCTCAGGTGACTTCCGCAGATTCTGCCCGGTCTCGCGAACTGCCGCCGCCAGCCCACTTCCCGGTCCACAAATTGTCCGGGACGATCCGGGTTGACGGGGTCATGAATGAGCCATTTTGGGGGGAGGCGGTTCCGATCGCCCTCGATTACGAGTTTCGCCCAGGCGACAACGTGGCACCGCCGGTCGAGACCGAGTGCCGGGTGACCTACGATGCGGCTCGGCTGTATGTGGGATGTCGGGCGTTCGATCCGGCGCCTCACGAGATCCGCGCCCACCTCGCCGACCGGGATGACCTCGAGCGGACGACGCAGGACGATCACATCGTCGTTCTGCTAGACACCTTCAATGACGAGCGCCGCAGCTTCCAGTTTCGGGTCAACCCCTTGGGAGTGCAGATGGACGCCGTGCTCAGCACCGCCGAGGAATCCGAGGACTTTTCGTGGGACGCAATCTGGGCATCGGCGGGTCGCATCACAGACTTCGGGTACGTCGTGGAGTTGGGCATTCCGTTTCGCTCGCTCCGTTTTCCCAAGACGCAGGCACCGCAGACGTGGGGTGTCATTCTGTCGAGGTCTTACCCTCGCAGTGTGCGCCACCGGATCCGTTCGATGCCCACGGATCGGAACAACAGCTGCCTCTTGTGCCAGGCCAACAAGCTCTATGGATTCGAGGGCATTTCTCCAGGCATGAAGGTGGAGTTGGTCCCCACCTTCACTTCCAGCCGAACGGACGAGCGCACCGACGTTCCAGACGGATCCATCGAGTCGGGAGACGTCGAGGCCGAGCCCGGGCTCGACCTTCGGTGGGGCATCACTTCAAACGTAACCCTCAATGGCACGGTGAATCCCGATTTCTCCCAGGTGGAAGCGGACGTCGCCCAACTCGATGTAAACGAACGCTTCGCCCTCTTCTTTCCGGAAAAGCGGCCGTTCTTTCTCGAGGGTGCGGACTTCTTCACTACACCGCTTCAAGCGGTCTTTACGCGGACCGTGACGGACCCTCAAGGGGGCATCAAGTTGACGGGCAAAGAGGGTGCCCACGGCCTCGGTGTTTTTGCCGCCCGAGATCGCGTGACCAACCTGCTGTTTCCTGCCAATCAAGGGTCACGCTCGGCCTTTCTGGATACGGCGGCCACAACCGGCGTCGTTCGCTACCGCCGTGACGTGGGCCGGGCTTCAAACGTGGGAGTGTTATATACGGGACGCGTCAGTGAGGGGTATTACAACCACCTGTATGGAGCAGATGCGTTCTTCCAGCTCTCGCGGTCCAACACGATTCGCGTGCAATACCTTCGCTCCGACACCGACTACCCCGACGCCGTCGCGGACATGTATGGGCAGGCTTCAGGCCCATTCGCTGGCGGTGGCCTGCATCTCGAGTTCGGCCACTCGAGCCGAAACTGGGTTGGCGGAGTGGCGTATGACGACCGGAGCCCTCACTTCAGGGCCGATGCTGGATTCATTCCACGGGTCGATTTGCGGACTATAGATGGCTTCTTCGGGCGAATTTTCTGGGAGGGCAGCTGGTTCACCCAGATGGCGATCGCGACGTGGGGAATGCGCACCTACGACCACCAGGGAACCCTGACGGATCAATCCTTCGGGATGTTCGTGGTTTATGAAGGACCTAGTCAGACCTCGTTCGACCTCGAGTTCGGGAGGGATAAGCAACTCTTTCGCGGCGTAGAACACGAGCTCACACAGTTCACGCCTAGGTTTGAGATGCAGCCTTCTGGGGCAGTGACGCTCGGCATCCGCTCGCGGATTGGCGATGTCGTGGATTTCGCGAACTCAAGGAAATCGTTTCTGCTGAGCCTGTCGCCCAATGCACAATTGAGTGTCGGTCGGCATGTTACTCTGGGGGTGAGCCACAACCTTCAGCGGCTTACGCATGAGGGAAGCAAGGTGTTCACGGCGAATCTGACGCAGGGCACGTTACGCTATCAGTTTGGCGTCCGAACGTTTCTCAGAGCCATCGTCCAATTCCAGGATATCTCCCGCAATACAGCGGCGTACGTGGAGCCCCCGCCGCCGGATACGAGGACCGTGTTCACTCAATTTCTGTTTTCGTACAAGCTCAACCCGCAAAGCGTGCTGTTCGTGGGGTACTCCGACAACCACCTGGGAACGGATTCGTTCGGTTTGAGACAGATGAATCGCACGTTCTTCACGAAACTCGGATATGCCTGGCGTCCCTGACGAAGCCGGGCAGGGTTGATGCGATCTGCTGACTCAGTTCCCGGCTGCGAGGAGGCGTTGGAATCTGGGATGCTGCCGTAGGGAGTCGGGGAATGCCTCGACGCGAAGGTAGGGAAGGGAAATGCCTGAGGGAACGGAAAGCAAGTACTCGATCTGATCGATGGCCGCCTCCCACTCACTCATCAGTGCATAGATCCAGATGAGGTGTTGCTGCATGTACGCAGCACGCAGAGCGTTGCCCGGTGCGGCAAGAAGGGTTGCTGCCCGTCTGGCGTGACGAATGGCCTCGACGTCGCGGCCGAGGGCCGCGTTGGCATAGCCCAGATACCAGTTCACGGCAGGGTCGGTAGGCTGCTCATCGTAGACCGGCTGAAGTGCGCGGAGTAGGGAGTCGGAATAAGCTAGCACACTCAGGCTGTCGTGCTTGAGGCGTGCCACTTCCGCCTTGACATAATAATAGTTGAAGGGAAACGGGCCTCTGTACGAGTCCACCGAAAGGACTCCAAAGACGGTGTCATATGCGGATGTGGTGACGAGCACTCGTGCGCCTTGAACCAGGCCGAGGGCGGCCGACGCCGGGCTCACCCAGCTAACCATCTCATCAGCGACCTGCCGTGCTCGATCCACGTCGCCCCGCCAGAGGAGATACAGACTCGTCTTGTTGGCGTACGCATCTCCTTGATCGGGAGCAAGTGTGATCGCACGGTCGAGGTAACGCTCGGCCTCGGGGTATCGGCGGGCGAGCATGTGGAGCCAGCCGGCGAAGCTGGCGCGGGCGGGTGACCGTGGGTCGAGATCTGCGGACCATGCGGCATTCTCCAGGGCGCGATCCCACTCGCCCGTCGCGGCCAGGAGCGCGGCAATCAGCTCACGAGCGAGGGCGTCATTCGGCCTTTGTTCCGCGACGCTCTCGAACTCAGCTAACGCCCGCCCCTGGTCGGGCACGCGGCTCGAGTAGAAATACAGCCCGAGAGCCAGGTGGGCCTCCGGAAGGTCGGGCGCGAGCTCCAGGGCTTCATCGACGGCCGTTCTCCACAGGGCAAGACGCTCGTCAGTTGGATCGATGAGGCCGTCGTAGAGAGCCCGGTGTGCGTTTGCCAGTTCGGCGTACGCCAGGGCGAACGATGGGTCGAGACGAGTAGCCCGTTCGAAGAGATCGACCGCAATTCTCAGGGCGTTGGCGTCCTGTGACATCCATCCCTCATCCCACAGATAGTCGCGCCCGCGGAGGTAGGCCTCGTACGCTTCGAGACTCTCGGTCGGCCTGACATTCAGGGATTGTCTCACGGGTTCGAGAAGCGTGACATCCAGCGCCCGGGCAACCCGCTCGGCGATCTCGGACTGCACCCGAAAGACCTCGCCAATGTCCTCGTCATAGCTGCTCGCCCACAGATGCAAATCATCGGAGACCCTGATGAGCTGTGGGGTGATTCGCACTCGGCTGGTCGGATCCGATGGATATTCCCGTTGAATGGTGCCCTCGAGGATGTACTCCACCCCTAACTCGTCTCCGATCTGGTTAGCGGTCTTCTCCGTATTCCGGTATTGACTCGCGCTGGTGCGGGAGATGACGCCCAGCGCCCCCAGGCTGGCCAGTCGCGTGGTAAGTGCGTCCGAGACTCCTTCGGCAAAGTAGTCGTCCTCTGCCAGACCCAAATTCTCAAAGGGTAAAACGACGAGCATCGGTCGCTCGGAAGGCAACCCCCGCGCGCCACGGCCCGCGCCGCCGATGTACAAGCCGGTTCCCACCAGGAGGGCGACCACGGCTGCGGCCATGGGAAGGAAGTAGCGCAGGTTCACCTGCCTTCCCGGAAGCGGAATTCCAGGTTGGCTGAGCTGCCCACTTGGCGTGGCCATGGCCTCGAGGCGTGTGAGTAGCTCGGTGGCATCCCGCCAACGCTCGGTGGGGTCGTTGCGCAAGCAGCGTTCCAGCAAGGCCGAGAGGGCTCGTGGCACATCCGGCCGATGTTTGGCGATCAGTTTCGCCGACCCCCCTTCAGGGGGCTCTCCCGGAGGGAGGCCACCGGGCCATGTCGACGGCGGCCGCCCGACCAGCAGCTCATACCCCAGCACGCCCACGGCATAGATGTCGGTTCGGTGATCCACTTGGGGATCACCGACTGCTTGCTCGGGCGCCATGTACGCTGGTGTGCCGATGGGCATGCCTGCAGCAGTGAGCTGTTGGCCCCCGCCGGCTACTCTCACCGCCTTGGCGACCCCAAAATCGGCAATGACGATGTGATGGCCGGACCTCAGGATGTTGTCTGGCTTGATGTCGCGGTGGATAACGCCACGTGCATGGGCGTACGAGAGGGCGTCGACCACCTGGCGAAGGATCCTGACCGTCTCGCTGACGGGGAGGGGGCCTTCACGGGCCAGCCGGACCCGCAATGACGCACCTTCCACGTAGGGCATGACGAAATAGAGGAAGCCATCCGCCTCCCCCGAGTCGTGGAGTGGCAAGATGTGCGGATGGTTCAGGCTGGCCTCGATCGTGATCTCGCGCAGGAAGCGCTCTGGGCCAAGGGTGGCTGCGAGTTCGGGACGAAGGACCTTGAGAGCCACCTGGCGTCGATGCTTGAGATCCTCGGCGAGATACACGGTGGCCATCCCACCGACTCCGATTTCCCGCACGATCTTGTAGCGGTCTGCTAATGCGGCCTTGAGCTGCTCGAGTTCATTCACAGGATCAGAAGATACGGTGCGGTTAAGGTGTTGGGGAGCGCTGATACTCGTCAGGATCGCTGGCCCCGGACATCAACGGAGCAATGGCGCAAAGGCCGTACGGGGAATCCGTACAGGATCTCCGAGCTGGCTGTTCCGCTTTTTGCAAGCCTGGCCCGCGGCTAGCCGGTCTCAACGTTTCCCATCCTGGCTGCGCGGCGCCTGACCACCAGCAGGGTGTAGACGGCGATTCCCGCCCAGACGACGTTGACGAGTGTGGACGGGTACGCACCGTAGTACAAGGTGTTGGTGACCAAACCGGCACTCCCGATAATGTTGAGCGTCTGATACGCTATGGAATCTCCTCTCACCCCCCGAGTCGATACCATCGTGTAGGCCACGAGGATGGCGACGGCCCCAAGCCATCCGATGATGTCGACTAACATACCCGTACTCATAGGCACCATTCCTTACGTTATCGCTACGCTCAGGTGAACGGTGTGGAGGTGTCACCTTGCCGTCGTGCACCTACCACCTTGCATTTGCCACGCAGGGCAGCCATCCCAATCATGGTCTGAAAAGCACGGACTCCCGTCGATAGAGCGCCACTGATCCCTCGACAAGCAACAGAAACAATACCACGTTGGTGCTAGCCGTCAATGCGAGGTGGGTTGGGGAGAACACTCCAAGGAACGTGTCCTTCATCGCCAGTGAGTTACCCAAAATAGGGACGGCATACACGGGCATGCTGAAATCAGAAGATGAGAACGAGAACACAGCGAGAAAGATCGATACGAAAATGAGAGGGGAAGTATAGACACCGGCCTCCCGTTGAGTCCGCGCAAACGTTCCAAGCAACATAATGATCGAAGCGATGAAGAGCGCTAGACCCGAAATGTTGATGGTGATCTCGAGGATCTGTCCGGGTGAGAGTGCGAACCCGCTATCGCCGGCGGTTGGGACGACGGTGAAACCGAGATTCGCAAAGAGAATCAGTCCGATGACGAGCAGTGACGATGCGAAGACGGCAAACGTCACGATAGCGAGGGTCTTGCCGAGGACGATCGAACGCCGGGGCACGGTGGACACAAGGAGCGATGCCAGGGTGTTCTTTTCCTTCTCGCCCACCGCCACGTAGACGGCTCGGATAGCGTTGCTGACAAGCAGAATGATCACGAGATAGGGTACCAATACTCCCAACAGGAGCCGTGAGCGCGCCTGCTCGTCCGCCGTGTCGACGATCTCGACGGTGAACGGGTCGAGGGCGGACGTGGTAAGTCCCCGCGCCGCGAGCCGGGCTTCGAAGACGCGGCGGCGCTCCCGGTCGAGTACGTCTCTGATTTCCCGAGCTTTCGCGGTTAGGCGGCTGTCGGTTCCGTCGGTGTAGATGCGGTAGGTGGCTCCATCGCGAAGCAGCGTGAGATAGCCGTTGCCGGTGGCGTTGACGGTAGTTCGATCTCGGTGAAGTCGGATGCCTTCGTGCGCGGCCAAGAGACGGCCGGCGATGGTGTCCCCTCGCTCGACGACGAGGTCGACCGGCGCGGCGCTGGACCCGGTGAGACGGTCGAGGTTGCCGATCAAGCCCATGAGCAGCGGCATCACGACGAGCGATGTAATGGCGACGCCCAGCACGAGGCGGCGATCGCGGTACATCACTCGTAGCTCCTTGCCGAACACCAGGAAGGTTTTATCCATGCCGGTTCTCTGACCCCTCCGGGTTCAAGAGCTGGACAGGTTGGGACCCGACATGAGTGAAGAAAATGTCCTCGAGATCTCGCTGGCCCGATTGGGCCTGAAGCTCCGCGATACTGCCTTCGGCAATGAGGGAGCCCCTGTGAATGATGCCCACAGTGTCGGCGAGTTTTTCGGCTTCCCAGAGGACATGCGTCGAAAACACGATCGTCTTCCCGTGATCTCGCAGGAGCCTGATGTAATCCGCCACATTCTTGGCGGTGAGGAGGTCCAAACCGGCTGTCGGTTCGTCCAGAATCAGGACCTCTGGGTTAGTGACAAGGGCTCTCATGATGACCGTCTTTTGCTTCATGCCACTCGAAAACCGGTCTGTCCGCTTGTCGGCGAACTCCTCCATGTTCAACAGGTCGAAAATGAAATCGAGATTGCGTTTGATCGTGGCGTCGGAAAGATCATTGAGACGACCAAAGAAATATGCAATCTCCCTCGGTGTCATGCGCTCATAGACCCGGGTTTCATATGATACGACGCCGATCAATCGTCGGATCTCAGCCTTGTCACGACACACCGAAAACTCGTTGACGTAGGCGTCGCCCGCGGTGGGTTCGATGAGGGTGGACAGCACACGGAGCGTGGTGGTCTTACCTGCTCCGTTAGCGCCGAGCAGAGCGTAAACCTGACCGGCCTCACACCGGAGGTTGAGGTGATCGACGGCGACGACACGGCCTTCTCTCCTGGACTGATAGACCTTGGTGAGGTTCTCGGTACGGATCATGAACGTAGTTGTCTTCCGGCCGCCGGCGAGCGGTACATCGCCTAGTCAGTGTGGTGCTCGAGAAGTGGACAGAATCGTGGACGGCGCTGCATCAATCGACGAAGTGAAGCTAATACCTGCGGCCTGGGAAGGCCATGCGAACGCGACGGGACAGCTGCGTTGGGACTGGGCGGGAGTGGCACGCACGTGTGACGCCAAACACGGCGAAATCGCTGGATTGAGGCCACCTTAGGGGAGGCGCCGGGCTCACGGGGTGCAGAGGATGGCGGATCGGGCGCTCGAGTATGCCAAGCTAGGAGGCAGGCATGAGCGGCACGAATATCAAGCTGAGCGGCGGGAGCGCCGTCCTGTTTCTCATCGTCGCCTTTGGATTCGGTGGCTTCAGATATGTGAGTGCCCGTTCGAGTCTCGATACTGACGCCGCCGCCACTCTCAAGGTGTGGCTTCGCGCTGAGTATTCCGAGGGCTTCTTGCGCGCCGCGGGCGCCGGAACGATGGACGAGGAGCAGGTCCAGGATCTCCTGGCGATGCAGGACATACGCCTCCTCTCCGTCAATGGAAGAGGCACACCCTCCGACATGGTGGTGCGGGTCGAGATTGCCGTAGGTGACAAGGTCCCACCGGATGATAGACCGGTGCGATACTACCGGATGCATCACTCCCAACTCGCCGGCTGGGTGCTGGACCGGGAAGTGACCGCACTCTCGTACCATCTGAATTTCTTCTAACCACCACCGCGCCCGCTCCCCCGAGCGGAGAGCAGGAAGCGGGGAGCGGGCCAGGTCATGCTGCCGCGCCATGCCTGACCAGGCAGCTTCCAAATAACCCGCCTTGTTTGCCAAATCCGGATCCTTTCACGAGAATTGACCAACGTAATCCGCTGCACCGCGGCGCAGCCCTGTGGCGGCCTCACATGCCATCCGTATCGCCGAGAGTGGGCTATTGTGGTATGATCAATGCGCAACACGACACGCCTCAACGTTCCAGAGCGAAGGGTAGGGTACCTCCTATGATTCGGAGATTCGTTGTTTTGTTCGCGTTTGCCGTCGTCCCAGGGCTCGGCGCGCAGACGTTGCCAATTGTGAGCCCCGACCATCTCCAACTCATCACCCAGGAAATATCCGGGGATGCCGCCTACGAGCATATACGGTTCATGACACAATTTCACCGTGGCGGAGGAGGAGCAAATGGTCTGTGGGAGGCCGCTCTATACTTTGAGCGAAAGGCCAACGAGTATGGGCTCGAAGACGTGCAGCTGATCAAGCAGGTGTACGGCCGGCGCCCGTGGAATGCTCACTTTGCGGATTTGTGGATCGTGGAGCCGGTTAAGGAGCGCCTGGCCAGCACTCTTCAAACGCAGCTACACCTGGCGGACTTCAGCCGGTCCACAGATGTGACCGCGGAGCTCATTGACGTGGGGGCCGGCACGGACGCCTCCGACTATGCGGGCAAAAACGTAGCGGGGAAGATCGTGTTGAGTCACGGATCCGTGTCCACGGTCTTGGATGAGGCCGTGTGGAGTCGTGGGGCCTTGGGTGTGGTATGGTTTCCGAATCCGGCCATTGACCAGAGCATCTCCCATCCGGACCAGATCCGGTGGTCCCGGGTCCCTGTCGACGGACCGCAAGGTCAAGATGGCTATTTCGCTTTTGTCCTTTCAGTACGGCAGGGCCAGCAACTTCGCACTCGCCTGGAGCAGGCCGACCAGCCATTCACGGTGCACGCGGTCGTCGACGCGGGGTTCGAGTCAGTGGCGGGGGAGGAGCCGTGGCAGGTCATGGTTGAGGCGTACATACGCGGCACGGAACCGGGGCTCGGGCAGGACGTCGTGCTCACAGGACACCTCCAAGAGGAGAAGTTCTCCGCGAACGATGACGCGAGCGGTACCTCCAGCATCCTGGAGGGTGCGCGTGCGCTCAAGAGGTTGATCGATGAAGGCAAGCTGCCACGACCGCGTCGAAACCTGCGGTTCTGGTGGGTGACGGAGATCTCGAGCCAGCGCCAATACTTTGCCGACAACCCGCAGGCCCACGAACAGATGTGGGTCAATGTCAACAATGACATGGTGGGGGTGAACCAGGCACAAGACGTCATGCGGGTGCAGAACATCACCAGGCTACCTGCGTCGCGGTTTCATTTCTACAACGATGTGGTCGAGGCGGTGATCGACTATATGGTGACCGGAAATACCTCCGAACTAGCGCACGGAAGGGCTTCCGGTGATCCGCTCTATCTGAAACCTCACGTGGCGCACCTGGGCACGCGCCACCGGTACAACGCGAGCATGATCTTCTTCCACAACAGTACAGACCACATGACCTTCAATGAGGCGCCTATCGGCGTCCCCGGCGTGACCTTCACCAATTGGCCGGATCACTACATCCACTCGTCCGACGACGATCTGTGGAACATTGATCGGACTCAGCTGGGCCGGAACTCCGCTGCGACGACCCTGATGGCGTGGACAATGGCGGTGGCTGATGATGAGACCACGGCCGCGCTTGCTGCTGAAACCGTCGGGCGGGGTGCGCAGCGGCTGGCACGAAGTCTCACCATGGGTCTCTCGTGGATGGCAACGTGGACCGACAAGGATGAGGCGTACAACACGGCCGTCAAACAGATTCGCTACGCTGCGGCTCGGGAGCGGATGGCCATATCGTCGTTGCAGGAGATCGGATCCAAAGGGCAGGC
The DNA here is from genome assembly GCA_039590195.1 of Gemmatimonadota bacterium. Lineage (GTDB taxonomy): Bacteria > Gemmatimonadota > Gemmatimonadetes > Gemmatimonadales > GWC2-71-9 > JBDHDY01. The sequence continues at coordinate 14,293 of JBDHFY010000078.1, forward strand.
CATGGTTTCCTCACTGCTGGGTGCGCTGGAGGAGCGGGAAGACAAAACGTTAGGTGACCTCGAGCTGCAGTACCGTTTAATAACTGGGCGCCGCAGCGCGCAGGCCAAGCAACCATCCGAGACAGAACACCGTCTTGCTGATGTGCGTCCTGTGTTGGCCGGTGGGCCGAAGGAATTTTCCGAGAAGCGGGGAGATGTTGCTAGTGTCTCGGGTCTCCACAACTTGATGGCGTTTGAGGTGCTGAACTGCGTGGACGGGGAGCGTACGGGCCTCGAGATCTACGAATACGTGGCGGCTGAGGCAAGGGAGGCGGGTGATTATTACTACGGTGTCGTGACACCGGAGGCGGTGCTGCAGTATCTCGAGAACGTGGCGGCGACCGGGTTGATCAATTTGCGATAGGCATGAGGAGGGAGCGGGGGATGAGGGAATCGTAGGGGTGCAGCATGCCGCGCCCCTACGATTCTCCCTCCCTCCCTCCCTCCCCAGGGCATGGTGGTTGGGCATTTACCACCGGTCTGGGTTTGTGCGTATGTACCAGCGCGCGCAATCAAGATCCGGTTGGGTACGGATGATTCGTTCGAAATAATTGCGTTGCCAGACGTGGGTGCCAGATGTCTTGCGCATCAGGTTGATATGACGTGTGACGGCGGATTTGTACGATCGGATGATGGTGCCCAGGGATCCGGGGTAGGGTCCGTTGCCACGGGGATGGTTGGGGGCCGGGTGCCCAGGGATCCGGGGTAGGGTCCGTTGCCACGGGGATGGTTGGGGGCCGGGGCGGGGCATTGTAGGGGCGCAGCATGCTGCGCCCCTACCATTTCGAGGGCACGCCGGTCCCCGACCATGGACGCATGCGTCGCCCCGACATCGGCCCCGGATGCCGCGCCGCCATTCGGTTGGGATTTCGGGCCATTCGGTTGCGTTGACGACGCGCGCAGGGGCGCAACATGCTGCGCCCCTACCACATCGGAGGCGCGCCGGCTGCCGATCATGGACGCACGCGCTGCCACGGCGGGTTCCCCCGCCTCCCCACCGATCACCAATATCCCGTGTACATGGTCCGGCATAATGACGAACACGTCCACGGTGACCCCATCG
>JBDHFY010000079.1:0-21741 GCA_039590195.1 Gemmatimonadota bacterium
AGGAAAACTCCGCGAAGCCTCCGTTGTTGAAGAAGAGCGTGTGCCCATTGTGAAACCTCTTGGCGATCTGCTCGCCAGACTGATCGGTGTAGTAGTTCCACAAGATATGGGGATGCATCTCGCGAATACCGATGCGTCTCAGGCTCGCAAATCTAGGTCGGATGCCGGTATCGACCGACCACCTGCGGACACCGGTGCGGCGATAGAACCCTAGCTCGTCGTTGAAGTTCTCGCCGATGGAAAGCAGCCCGACCTTGACGTGCACGAAGTTCGCTTCCCGGTTCAAAGATGTCTGAAAGGCGTAGCGGGGGCCGGACAGTCCGGGAGTCTCGGTGTTGACGAAGAACGAGCTCCAGTCGATGGTGGCCGGAAGCCGGATGTTGGCATCCCCCCCGTAGACGCGGTTGTAGTCGTCGCCAACATTCACGGCGCGACGCATCATGAAGATGCCGCCGACGTCCGAGCTGGCGAAGATATTTCTGCGCAACCGCACGACCGCGTAGTCGCTCGCCGGCACGTCATCTTGCTCCCGGGTCCTGAGCGCCAGGGCTCCCACCATCACCCCACCCTCCCGGCCGGTGAGGCGAAGGCCGGCGTCGATGGGGATCGGATGCCCGGCTTCCGAGAGACCCATGCGGCGGCTGAAGAACATGGCCAGATCCGTGTCGGCCCTTGGTGCAAGCGAGATGCGCGTATTCCGCGCGGCATCGCCCACGTAGAACACCCCGGAGTTCTCGAGGAAGAAGTCCCGCTTCTCGGGGAAGAACTGGGGGAACTGGGTGAGATTCACCTGCTGCACGTCGGCCTCGGCCTGAGCGAACTCAGGGTTCACCGTGAGATCCAATGTGAGGCCGTTCGTCACACCCCACTTCAGGTCGCCGCCGAAATCGGCTTCCTCGTTGAACTCGGACAGCCCTGTCTCCCGCGCCGTCCTAGTCGCGGCATACGGCGTGATGCGAAGATCCCGGCCGCCGCTAGCCGTGCCCAGACCGACCAGATTACCGGCGAGCGAGAGCCGCGTCAGCGCGTACGCCCTTGGAATTGGCGCCCAGAACACCACTTCATTCTTGCGGCGGATCCGCCGGCTGAAATTGATTCCCCAAACCTGCTCTTCCCCCTTCTTGAATCGGAGAGATCGAAACGGGATGGCCATCTCGAGTGTCCACCCGTCGTGTACCCGCTGAGTGCGCACGGTCCAGGGAGCATCCCAGCTCGCGTTGACCTCGCGACCCTCGTTCGCCACCTGCTGATCCACCCGCCCGCCCGCGGCGTTGGTCGCGAACAGATAGCCGTTCCGGCGGTCCCCGAACGTATCGAGAATCACCTCGAAGCCGTCCTGGTTCTCCCGCTGGAAATCCCGGCGAATGTCCGTGATCACGACCCCGTCCGGACCCTGATCGTGGCAATACGCGGCGATATAGAGGTAGCCTTCGTCGAATGCGACCCACACGTCTGTTCGCTCGGTCGCCGGGTTTCCCTCATCGGGCTCGGCCTGCAGGAACCCCGACACCGGTTGTGTCTCCCGCCACAAGACATCGTCGAGGACGCCATCGATCTCGATGGAGGACGGTGCGTACACCGCTCCGATTTCCAGCCGCCCGTCATCCGAAAACCTGGGTGTCGAGGGAGCCAGGCCCGGCGACGTAGCCGGCGGTGCCTGGGGGAGAATCTGGCGAGAGGCGACAAGCGACTCCGGCGCCGCCGCCAGGAAAAGTGTCAATACCGATACGGTGATGATCGTGCGCAAGCAGGGCCTCCGAACCTCAACAGGTACAACTCTCGGACCACCACACGGTCGAGAGATCGGATATTGCGCACTAAGATAGGAACTCGCCAAGGGCGTGGCGAGATCAGAGCGTGAAATTAGGGTTTTGGCAATGTGAAAGAAACTTCACGACGGTCCCGAGCGGTGCTCGGGACCGTCGTCGCACTGGGGACGCTGTGGGGCAGCCGTTCCTATGTCACCTCTCTCGGCACGGCCCGCCGGGCGGTCTCGGCGGCCTCCTCGAGGGTGGTGGCAGCGCGTTGAAGGGCCTCGACCAACCGGCCGGCCTGCACGCGCGCTTCGTCCCACATCCCATCCTCCATCATCTCCCGCACGCCGGGAAGGGTCTTGGCGGCGTAGCCCTCGTAGTAGCCCGGCGCGTAGACCAGGTTACGGTACCACGGCCGTCTGGGGAGGCCACGCTCGTCGATCAGGTCGCGCTCGGCCTTCATGATCAGGGCGTTGACCTCGTAAAGGGTTTCCTGGTTTTGCTCCACCCACTCGGCGCCGCCACGCAACACCTGCTGGTACACCGCGTTGGCGGTGGCGGCAATCGCCCGCATCTCGGCGTTGGCGCCGGCCATCCTGCGCAATTCGCTCGCAAGCCGCCCGTCGGTATCCATGCCGATGAGCTCGTCTACGTACTGCCCAATGGCGTCACCCGAGCCGGTGAAGTCGAACGGCAACACCTCCGCGTTGGCGAGGCGCATGATCATTCGGCCCACCATATCCGCCAACGCTGCACCGTACACATAACCGGGATCGCCAAACCGTTGGTAGAAGTCGAAGGTATCGTAGAGCGAGTGATAGACCCCATTGCCGCTGCCATATCCCAGGCTCATGGATGGCACCCCCAGGTGGTCGATGAACACGGTGTAATCGGATCCCGATCCCAGCGGCCCCAGGCGCACGCCCCCGCCCCCGCGGCCTCCACGCTGCGCCCCCCATGCCTCGTACAGGCTCTTTCCGGACGGATGCGGCGCATCCCGGGCGGTCTCGGTCACGAACTGTTCGATGGAGTGGTTGCCGGACGCGCTCCAGTTCCCCGCCGTGTAGCTCTCGCGGTTGATGTAGATCACCATGTTCTCCTGGAGTTCCTCCGCCATGTGCTCGCCCCATTCCGTCGAGCCCAGCAGGAAGAAATCTTCACCGCCCCAGCTTCCGATCACGATCGAGCGGCGGGGCGTGAAACCCTGCTTCACGGCTTCGGCGATGCCCCGCGCCGTCTCGAGCAGCGACACCGCGCCGCTCGTCGGATCCCGCGCGCCCAGCACCCAGCCGTCGCGGTGGCCGGCCGCCAGCACGAAGCGGTCAGGCTCGACGGCACCTCGGAGCTTTCCGAACACGTTCCACACCGGGCGTTGCCGGTAGTCGAACTCGATGTGCATTTCGACCTTCGCCGGACCGGGGCCGATGTGGTACGTGATGGGGAGCCCACCCTGCCACTCGGACGGCACCACCGGACCGTCAATGTGACGCAGCAACTTCACAGCCTCGCCGTAGGAGATGGGGTGCGCGGGGATCTTCTGGATGTTGGCCGCCTCCTCCATCGGGATACGCTCCACGCCTTCGATGGACGGCTGGAACGGCGTCAGCGGATCGCCGGGATAGAGGGGCACGTCGAGGTAGCTCCCTCGCTGCACGCCCGTCGGCGGTCGCCACCGGCCTTCGGGGTACACGTCGCCGCGGACGTAGCCGTCGTCTTGGGGATCCGAGTAGATGATGACCCCCACGGCACCACGATTTGCGGCCTCACGGACCTTCATTCCGCGCATCTGGCCGGGACTGCCCCCATACCGCACGATGACGATCCTACCCTCGAGGGACACACCCATCTCGTCGAGCAGGCGATAGTCACGGATGCGGCCGTAGTTGGCGTACACGAGCTCGCCCGACACGTCGCCCGGCGTTACGTAGGCCGCCATGGGAGGAAGCGCTCCTTCGGCATACGTGTCCGGATCTTCGGGCACCGGCGGCTCGATCACCGAGATCTCCACCCGCTCCGGTTCGATGAGTGTGATGCGCTGCGGGTTGGGGCCCGGCCACGGCACAAGGATGTCGTACTTCACCATCTCCGTCTCGTAGCCGAACTCCTGCAGGCGATCGCGGATGTAGAGACCCAACTCATAGTTGGCCTCGGTCCCCGCATGGTGCGGCCTGCGCGTCAGCGCATAGTGGTACTCCCGCATCTTCGCAGTGTCGGGGATACTGGCCATGATCCGCTCGGCGGCCAGCTCACGCTCGGCGCTCTCGGCGCTGAAGCCCATGATCCGGCTCGACGGCTGGGCAAGAGCTGGGGAGGTGAAAAGGCCGAGCGCGAGCAATGCGCTCACGAGCTTTGGGTTCATTGGAAGCCTCCGGGTGCCAGTGGGAGTGAGGTGCATCCGTCCCTACTCATATCTCCCTTCTCCTCCAGAATCTACACCTGCACAATCAGCCGGCTAGGAGGAGTGGCTTTGGGGCTTTGGGGCTAGGACATAGGGTGTAGTGTGGGGAGAGAGGTGAGACGTGAGAGGAAGACTTCAAAGGGATCGAGGGGGGAGCCGGTCGCCGGCAGCTGGCCGCAGGAAGGGAAAGGGGGAGCGGGGTGTCACCGCCCCCCTCGTTCTCCGACGAGTTGCGCCAGCTCCCTGCGCACACGATCCACCTCGTCACGAACGGCCGGCTCGGGATCTGAACGGAGCGCAAGATAATGGTCGTAGGCGCGAATAGCTCCCTCGCGATCACCAGTGAGGGCCGCCAGCCGACCCTCAACTCGCAGAGACGTCGAGAGGGCAACGACGCCATCTTCCTCGTACGCTCGGCGCCTGATGACCGCAAGCGCCTCCTCGAGATTTCCCTTCGCCTCGTACAACCGGGCCGCGGTCAGACGTGCGGCCGCCGTAATCCACGACGCCGGCCGTGACGGGCCCAGGCGCGCGAGAGAGTCCAGACGGACGAGCGCCTCGGTCGCATCGGCCCGCCCGCTGGGGGCGGCAAGCTCAGCATCGAGAATCGCCGCGCAGACCCCGATGTATCTGGTTTGCGTGTTGTCGGCGAAGCCGTCGATCTTCTGGAGTTGCGCAATGGCCTGCGGAATCGTGCTCAGCTCCCCATGGGCGAGCCGCCAGAGATTGACGGCGCAGACGTCGTAGTATAGCGGGGAGAACGGATCCGGCGTCCGGCCGGCTCCGTCCACGGACCTGGAACGCCGCTCCACGAACCGAGCCGCCGCCGCGCTATCCCCACCCCAATAGAGCGCCTCCAACACATCGACGAAGCCATCACTCGGCTCCTGCACCGGCAGGTCCCGATGCAAACGGCGCAACTCCCCGGCTTCTGCAGGGCGCCCACGATTCAACGCGAGCAAGCGCAACTTGAAATACGCCGTGCGGAGGTCCCCTCCCGCGGTGCTGCGCGTCTTGAGGGCTTCTCCAGCGCGCACCGCATCCTGGATGGCCGCACCGTCGAGTTGCGCTCTCGTGAGAATCCGATCGAGGGTTGAGGGCGCCAAATCATCGAATCGCGCCCGGATCTGCATGAGCGAGGACGTAGCGTTCAGCGCGACCGCCGTCCGCCAGCGGTAGAAGTCGGCGAGCGCTCCGATGGAATCCGTTGTCAGATAGCGCGCGCCAACGGAACGGACGGTGGCCGTGTCGCCGTAGCGGGCCGACAGCTCGAGCAGGTGTCCCAGCGCCGGAGCGTATTCGCTGTCGAATTCGAGTGCCCGCCGAAAGGCACGGATCGCCCGCTCGTGGGAGTCCGCGAGACCGAGCATCGGCCCCCAGTGGAAGAGATCGTCACCCATCTGGTACCAGGTGTCTTTGCGATCGGGAATGGCAGACACGGCATCGTCCCACGCCGCAATGCGCTCGGCCAACGGTGACGCCGCCGGATACCGCGGTCCCGCGAATGCCATGAGGTACGCTCGGTCGCGCGGGGTCAGCCGATCCTTGCCGGCCCAGGCCAACGAAATCGCGTCTCGCTGCACGCCAGACCCCAACATGGCATCAGCCGATGCGAGACTGAGCGCCGCCAGAGCAAAGGACGAGTCCACCTCCACCGCGTCGCTCAAATGGTCAACCGCCGACCGATACTCACCACGCGTATAGGCTGCCTGGCCAGCTAGGTACGATCGCAGGGCCGGAAGCTCGGCGGTGATGAGGTCGCTCAAACGCTCTCCGCTTTCCCCAGCGCCGCGGGCGAGGAGTTCCGCCGTGAGCCGATCCACGAGGAAGAGAACACTGTCGCTGGGCCCCGTGATCTCCTCGACTCTCGCCAGCTCCTCGCCACCGGGCACGGCGCGAAGCGATGCGCTGAGCGCGAGTACATTGCCCCCGCCGAAGATGTGACCCAACACCAGCCTGCCGGCGCCCAGTTCCTCTGCCACGTGGATCGATGCCACCTCGGAGAGGTCGCTGGAATCCGAGCCCCCAGCGCGTCTCCACGCCGCAGTCACGGTCCCGGGATACACGGCACGGGGCCCGCCATCTCCCGGCAGGCGCACGTAGAGCAGCTCGAGCATACCTTCCCGCAGATTCCCCAGGGACAGATCGACCGTGCCGGTCACGCGGAACGGCAGCACGGCCACGATGCCGGGATCCGGTGCGGCCAGGCCGGGTGCTCCGCCCCGCAGCAGCACGAACATTGCCACCGCCATCCCGATGAACGCCGCCACCACACCACCTCGGAGGGCGATCTTCTGCGCCTTGGCTCGGGCCTGGACCGACGGCCGGCTGCCGGTGCGGTAGACCGCCTCCGCCATGGCAATGGCCTCAGCGAACTGGGTGGCCGTGCCAAACCGATCCGCCGGAAGCTTCGCCATCGCTATGGTGACGGCGCGCTCCACCTTATCCGGAATGGTGTCCCTCACCGTGCGCAGACCTGGAATCTGTTCCACCGCGTGCCGGCGCAAGACGACCTGCACGCTCGGTCCTCCGAACGGGGGCTCGCCGATCAGCATCTCGTACAGCACGCATCCGAGGCTGTAGATGTCAGTGCGTCCGTCCAGGGCGTCGTCCGCCGAGGCCTGTTCGGGACTCATGTATGCCGGCGTGCCCACGGCCACGCCCGTGGCCGTGAGGGATTCGGCACCCGCGCAGTCGATGGCCCGGGCAATACCGAAGTCCGCGACCATCACTTCTCCTCCGGAGAGAAGGATGTTGTCCGGCTTGATGTCGCGGTGGATCACGCCCTGCTCGTGAGCATAGCTCAACGCACTGGCGACCTGTCGAGCGATGTGGAGCGCATCGTCGACGCCAAGCTGTTGCTCACGTTTTATGCGATCCGCAAGCGATTCGCCTTTGACGAAAGGCATCACGTAGTAGAGAAAGCCGTCGGCCACACCGGAGTCGTGGAGTGGAAGGATGTTGGGGTGAATGAGACCGGCGACGACCCCGATCTCACGCTGGAACCGCTCGACGCCGATCGTTGCCAACTCCGGGTGGAGGACCTTGACAGCCACGGAACGGCCGTGCCGCAGGTCTTCTGCGAGAAACACGGTCGCCATACCGCCGCGTCCGATCTCACGCTCGATCGCGTATCGGTCTTTGAGAGCTGTCCGCAGGCGCTCGAAGAGATCAGACACGGCTCACTACCATGATGGCTGGCGCTCCAGGACAACGGACCGGTCAGAACGTGGCAAACTTTTAAGTATAGGGAGTAGCAACGCGTGCAACCAGATCCGGCTCAGAGCGCGGACCGGGAAACCGCGCCCGGGGCCGATGACGGCCAGCCCTCTTCCTCGAAGAACGGCATACACGATGCCTCCGGTCGGCCAAGATCGGCGGCCAGCACCGCCAGGCTGACATCACCCTTATACAGACTGTGCGAAAAGTCGGTGTCCTCCCCGCTCGGCGCCGCAACACCATCGGCGGCCTTGCTCGCCAGGACCCGGGCCCGCTCCAGCCACAGGTCCAGCCCGGTGTGCTTGTAGAAGTTGAGCAACCCGTACGCCCTACCGGCCAGACCACAACACAGCGTGGAAAGTTCAAACGGCTCTTCCCACACGTTCCACGCCGCGTACTCGGCGAGATCCAAATACTCGTCGCGGTGAAGCTGCCGGTGAGCGAGCGTCCACAGGTGCACGAAACCTGCACTTCCGTTGCACCAGCCCGGCATGTACGCCTTCGCCTCTCCACCCGCATCGTCGCGCGCGATCCACGGCCACCGGGCGCCACGCCCGGCAGGCTCCGCACACTCGGCCAGCTCTCCGAGCCGCGGGACGACGGCTTTCGGCAACTCCGCCTGCGACGCCCGACACCAGCGCAACGTGGCGAATAACACACCTGCCCATCCATGAGCCATGCCCAGATTGGTGAGCTGGGAGCACGCGGGAATCGGATCGAAATGATCGAGGGTCTCCCACAGGCCGGCAACCGTATCGCGACCCAGGGTGGACAACTCGTCAGCCACGGAAGCGGAACCTTCGGAGAGGCCCTCCAGCAGCAGCGAGCACGCGAGTAACGTTCCCGCACGCCCCAGCGTCAGATCCAGCTTGTCACTTGTTGGCCGCGATGCCGCTACAAATGCCGCTAGCGCGTTTCGATGCCCGTCCAGGTCGCCCATGGCTTGGAGAATCAACGCCCGGACACAGTGCACGCCGCTCGCACAGTGAAACGGCGAAACGCACCCAACGGTGTCTAGTGTGATCTCGATGTCCGGGTTGTAGAACGCTGCGTCATCGCTATCGGCGCTCGCGGCCCTGGTGATCCAGCTGTCCGCCAGGAAGAGCAACGTCGAGTCCGACTCGACGCACGCCATGCGATACAAAGCGTATGCTATACCGGCCGCCCCGTAGGTCACCGAGGAGGTGGGTGCGATCCCGAGACCCTCGGCATACAATGACGCCGACGTTCGAAGCCGCCCGAGGACCCGTTCGCGCAGTGCCTCGAGGGAGTCGAAGGTCACCTTGGTCACCGACGGTGCCACGGCACCGGGCCGATCAGAGAGGGCGACCGCACGCAGCGCGTCCGCGAAGGCCGCCATCGACGCAAAGCGGTCGGCAGGATCTTTCCTGAGGGCCTTCGCCAAGATCGTCTCGACTTCCGGCCACGATTCTACCCCTCGACTCGAGAACGGGAGGGGACGGTCTCCAGCGATCTGCCCGAGCATCCGGTCCTCGTCGATGGTGAACTCCAGGTAGTGATCACCAGTCAACATGAGATACAGGAGCGCCGCGACCGCATACTGCTCTCCCAACGGCGCAGCCGGCGGGAGCTGATTCTTTGCCAACCGAGCCGCCGCGTACTCGGGCTCGAAGAAATAGCCGATCCCCTCGCGCGGGATTGCCTCGTCACCGCTCCCACCGATCTGCGCGAGCCCGAAATCGAGCACGGTTGCCGCTCCCTGCCGGTCCAACAGGAGATTCCTCGGGTGGACGTCCGCGTGAACCACGTCCAGCTCGTGCAGACGGGCGTAGGCATCCAGGATGGCGCAACAGAGTCCTAGGAGCTTTTCCCGCTGGTCTGAAGCGACGCGGTCACGGATCTCGCCAGCCGCTACCAGCGGGGATACCCCGGAACACCAGGCGAGGGCAAGGTACGGCCGCTGGTCAATTGTTCCCGACTCGAGCAGTCTTGGACTGCTGGCCCCGTCCAGATGGCGAAGGACGGCCGCCTCACGATCGAGCTTGGCCCGTCCGCTCTCGAGATCAACGGGTCGCAGGATCTTCAGCGCGGCGAGCCGGCCGGCGTCATCCTTGGCCTGATACACCTCTGAATCTTCCCGCACGTCAACACAGCGAAGCACACGAAAGGAAGCGACCTCGTCCGACGTGCCAAGCATCGGTTCGATGCGCTTCGCTTCGGGAGAGTCAGCGGCTACGAGGAACCGGGCGTTTATGCAATCCTTTATAATGGGAAACGCGTCGGCCAGGACCTCCCGTGGATCGAGGGAATGGGAGTCGCTATACGCGATGACGGCGTCGATGATGGGCCTGGCGGTGCGAAACTCCTGAAGGAGCGCGGCGGTGTGGACGTCGATGATTTTGGACGCGCGTCGTCCTCGCGGGCGAGTGATGGCAAAGTCGTCGTCCGCCGCCTCGAGCCGTTTGCGATCGTCCGGCGACAACTCGGCGACCGGCACGACCCTCACGTCGTCGGGCAAGACCATTTCAGCGGTGATGTCCATCATACTTAATTCGACCGCGACGGCTTCACGACACTTGCACGGCACGGAGTGGTTGCTCCGCATCCAGCGGGTCCCTTCGCTCGCTACGGTTCAATAGCCCCTACGCCCCTACGTACTTTGCCGGGTCTTGCCACCGCGTCCCAACTGGTGTCCACGACTCGGGATCGAGTCCTTCCAGCCTGAGGCGGTCCATGGCGAAGCGCCACGGTGCCACCGCCCGCGAGCCGCTGCCCTTGGCCACCAGGATGGCCGTCGCCAGGCGGTTGGTCACCCAAAGCCGCCAGCTTTCGCTGCCCTGCCAGCCGAGCACATGCTGGTCACGCGGTGGATCGATGCCCCACGAGAGCAGGCCGTCGCCGGCGAGTTCCGCCGTGAACGGAACCCCGTGGGCAGGCGTACCGTCCAACTCCCCTCTCAAGTGATCCGCCGCTGCCTCCAGATCTTCGAACCGCCCGAAGTACACGACCAGTTTGTCCGGACGCAGCAATCCAAAGAGGTCCCTACCGATCTTGCAAGCCGATGCTTTGTGTTCCGCGAAGAGCTCGAGCACGGCATGTAGCGCTTTTGGCGTACATTCCACGTCCGGACTCACGTAAAGCTTGTAAGCCACCTCGGACTCGGAGCGCGTCGCCGGTTCGCCGCTCGCTCGCCATATGAGCCACCCGTCCATGGGCTCGGCGTCACCAACCGACTCCGCGAAATGCGCGCTCCCACCCTGGAGATCGATTTGCAGGAACGCGGCCACAGCTTCTGCCGTGGGGAACCTCCGCCGCCACCTCGGTGACGCCGGGAGGGTATTGTACCGGTACGCACGCCATGATAGCGCCGCTGGATCTTTCATGTCGAGTGACTGGGCATACTGCAGCGCGTCGAGCGACAGTCTCGCGATCCGGCCCTTCTCCGTGGGAGGCGGACGGCTCTCGAAGACCAACGGATGAGCATCCACGCCGGAAACGAACACACCGCGAGCTTCAACCTCCAGCACGCCGTCGAGGACGAGTTGCGCCACGGCCTCGTCGAAATGTTCCCCCAGTATCTCCGGGACAAAAGCCGGCAGCGGGCCCGGTTCCACCAGGGATTCGTACAACCGAGCTGTCGCCTTCTCGACCGATTTGATCCCGAGTCCCTCGCGGCCACGGGGACGCAGGATACCGTAGAACTCAGGATTTTCACGCAAGTCGCTCAGGAGTGTTTGCTGTGCCGGCGAGAGTCTCTCGAACGGGACGAGCTCGTAGTGAGCCGGGGTACGGAACCGCGCAGCGGCGAAGTGCCGGCTCGCCTCACTCGAAAGGCAAATGCTCATGAAGCGAGACGTGAGACGTGCGAGGTGAAAGGTGCGGAAACGGTGAGAGCGAAGAGGTCAGACGTGAGCCCCCACCCACCCCCCAACCGGGGTTGGAGGGGTGAGGGGTGGGGCCGTCTCACCTCTCGACTTCCTCAGCGCCGCAACACGACGTCGAGGTTGGCCTGGAGGATCGCAAGATCTTCGTTCCGGCATCGATCCGCGCCCATCTTCTCACTGCCTTTGTTGGTGCAAGTGCAACCGCCACAATTCAGCCCGGCGACAGCACCCTCGGCCGGCAACACCGAGACCATCAGATCCTTCGCAACGAACCGTTTCATAAGACACCTCGATTTGGAATGTTATGATGGGAACGCGGAGTACCGTGCCTTTGGACCCGCGGTGAGGCCGTTGCGGCCCGGACTGACAGGGCTAGGGGGTGGGGATATATGGTGTGGAGATGGCGGCGTCAAGGGGGAGGGGGAAGCGGGGAGCGGGGTTAGGGTGTAGGGTGTAGGGTGTAGGGTGTGGGGTTTAGGGTGTTTTTTGGGGGAGCTGGGAGCAGCGAGCGGGTCGCTGGAAGTCGGCTACAGATCAATGGGAGAAGGGCAACGATTGGTGACACGACATGTCTGACGCCGTCCGCGGCACGGTCTATCGCCACGAGGAAGCCAGCGTGGACGTGAAGCTCCACCCGTCCGGGTGGTTCGGGCAGATCCGCGTCTGGCGAGGCAAGCGGTGGCCCAAACTTGAGAGAACCTGGTATGCCCGAATGCGCCCGTGGATCCCCTGGTTCTCACTGGAGCGACAGGCTTGGCGGGCGGTGGCCTACGTGAACCACACCACTCCACGAGGCGGTCACATTCCACCCGAGCTGCAGGCAGCGTTAGAATACCTGAAAGATGAGTTGAGATGGAAGGAAGAGCAGAGAAAAAAGGTAAGAAGTAAGAAGTGAGAGGTGAGAAGGCCCCGCCCCGCAACCGCGTGGGCGGGGTGGGGTGGCCCTCTCACTTCTCACTTCTTACTTCTTACTAGAAATACCCCGTCCCCCTCACAATCACCGAATACAGCCCCGACGTAAACGCTCCGTCGTTGTTCCCCAGACTCACGCCGCCGAAAAAGACGAGGTCGATGTTCTGGAACAGCGAGGCGTCGATGCGGGGGTTCAGCACCACCGAGCCGTCGGGGGCAACGAACGTGTAGAACCCTCCCTGTACCAGCGCCGAGAGATCCCGTCTTGCCCCGAGAAGCATCCAGCCGGGCCCCACCGGCTCGCCGTGATAGACGTTGGCCAACCAGTCATGAGCGGGATACGGGGTGTCGCTCTCCGAGCGTCCGTTGTAGAGAGCCTCGGCCATGAGGTACGTGCCGTCGTCCAGCGTATAGTCGAATCCCGCCACCAACCTGGCAAAGTCGTCTTCTCTTCCCACCCAGTTGTAGTTGCCCTCGAGCCACACGCCGAGTCCCAGTAGCTCCCCGGAAATCTCCAGCCCTCCCGCGCGCCGGCGTTGCGTGTACGGCATGAACGTGAGCGGGTCCATGCCGGTGGAGTCTGACACGTCGTGGAGTGTTAACGCCAGGTCGTAGCGGACGGCGCTCAGGTGTGTGCCGAGGCGGAGCGCGTAGCCCGGATGGTCGAAGCGCTCGTCCGTTGCACCGATGAGCGACAACTCCCCTCCCGTGCCCCAGCGGTAGTCCGTCCGGAAGGCCACCACCCCTTCCTTTTCATATGTGGGGTCGAGCAGGTTCTTGCGGTGAAAGAGATCGGTGGGATTAAAGGAATAACCCGGACCCCAGGAAAGCTGTTGTTTCCCCGCGCGCAGACGCACGTCTCCATTATCCCACGTGAGATACGCGTTGTCGAGGAACAACCGCGCCTCGTCCAAGCTGAACGTGTCAGGCATCCCCAGCGCCTCGAGCTGTTGGCCCACGGCGTCCGGCAGGTACGGGCTCAGACGCCGTTCGGTCTCTCCGATCGAAAGGATGAGATTGACGTTCCCCGCAAACTCGAGGTCCGGCAGCAACATACCGCCCCACTCGAACCGGACCTTGGACGCATCGAGGAACTGCCCTTTTGTTTCGCTGGTGTAGTCGACCTGGAAGGTGTTTTCATAATAGCCGGATAGTTCGATTTCTTGGGCGGAGACGGAGGCAACCAGTAACGGAGCCGCAACTAGAAGCACCGTGCCCTTCGAGACGCATGCCTTCGGCATGCTCCTCAGGGACGCGGCTATGGATTCGGCGCCGTCTGGGTATCGCGAGGCAATCGCCACCAGCTTGCGGCCCTCCTTCTCACTTCTCCCTTCTCCCTTCACGGCAGCCTGCGACTCAACGCTGCTTTCGTGAACAACGACTCATCCGGTTCTTCGGCGTACGTCACCTCCAGTGTCTCGAATACTGTCTTTGACCCTTCCCGGTGGTTCACCATTTCCCACATCATCGCCGTCCTGCGACCTTCGATCACCTGAACGTCACGCAGGTAGAGCGTTTTGAGATGGTGTTCCTCATCGTAGTACTCGATCTTCCGGCTCAAGCGATCGTCCACGCCCGCCCAGAGGATCAGATGATCGTACGACGGCCCACTCGGCGTTGGCTCCGCCAGGAGCTTGATGCACTGGACACCGTCGATCTCTTCGAAGCCCATGACCTCCGCCGTGTAGTCTTCCGTGAGATCACCCTGCGCCAGATCCTCATAGGAGAAATCCGAGCCCATGGCGCTCTGCTTCCGGTTGTGACCGGCGAAGTGACGTGTCACATCGCGGCGTTTCATGTAATACCAAAACTCGTCACCGCCGTCGAGTTGGAGGATCTTGTCGCCCTCGACGCGCCGCGGTTCGGTATAGGCCATCAACTGTACGTCCCCATCCTCGGCGGACCACGAACGTATGGTGAACGTGCGCTCCGATCCTCCCGATGTGGTGATGGTCTGACGCAGCGCGGCGTACGAGTGGGGGACGCGTTCGGCGGAATCGATTCGGGCGAGCCACGTAGCACCGTTCTCCTGAGGGAGACGGGCAGAGCGTTGAGCCCAAGCCGCGCCGGCGCAGAGGAAAGTCAAGACGATGAAAAGCAGGATGGCGACGACCGTCGTCCGCTTCACTCCGCCAATTGGTCTATCGACTAGCATATTCCACATCCCGTCTCCTGCATGTCAGTTGAGCCGCGGATGCACGCGGATAAGCGCTTCTTGCTGTTCAACACTCTCATCCGCCGATCCACGAACAGTCCGCCGGCCCGCCCAGTTGGGAGGGAGTTCGTGGGGATTTGCCGCGGATGAACGCGGATGAACGCGGATAATCGCTGTTTGCTGTTCCCCACTCTCATCGGCAATCCACGACAGTCCGCCGCCCCGCCTGTCCGCCTGTCCGCCCGGTCGGGCTGGGTAGTGCGGGGAGTTATCTGCGTTCATCTGTGGCCAACTCACCCATGTGGCTAACTCACCCAACCTCGTTGTGTTGCTGCCGGCCTATCACTAAACGCATCACCGGTGGCAGCACAAACACCGTGGCCAGGAAACATGTGCCGACACCCATGAACAGCACTTGCCCAAAGCTCGCCATCCCCCGCATCTCGTAGAAGGCGACACTTCCGAAACCGATCATCGTGGTGAGCGACGTCAGCAAGATCGCCTTGCCCACGAAACGGAAGCTGTCGGACACCCGGGCCATGCCGGCTCCCCCCTGTTCCCTATATCGGTGCAACGCGTGGACGCCGTCGTCGATGCCGATCCCAAGGATGATCGGCGTGGCAATCAGGTTCATGTAGTTGTACTTCATGCCGAGCACGTACATGAGGCCGAGCATGGCGAGGGCACCGAAGTGCACGAGCAAGAGTAGCGCGATGACCGCCAGCGCCAGGAGCGCCGCTCCCTCCCCGTCCTGGAGGGTTGCATCCATCATCACGATCATGAGCTGCTCGGTGCCGACGACGTTTTCATCCACCGCTTCCGTTTGCGCGGCGAACCGCTCCAGGGCCTGACGTTCCCAGAGATACTTGCGCGGAACCAGGTGCACGAGATATCCCTCGCCCTCCTTGGGCATGAACGAGCGGGTGACGCTCAACGGCAACTCTTCCAACGCAATCGGAGCAGGATTGGACAGGCCTCCGAGATTTGCCCGGAGGCGTTGCGCCCACACTCGCGCAAGCGGCTCGATCCTCGACTCGTCGACGCTGCCTGATAGCGCGTGGGAGAGGGTGGGCAGGAGCGCACCTTGATCCGTCTCACCGGTCTCCGAATCGACGCCGGTCATATTGTCGATGACAGTGACGATGCGGTCGAGTCCCGCGGTGAACGCCAGGTTCGACATCAGATCCAGGTTGTCCCACAGCCGGTCGATCTCCACGGCCAATGCTCGACCGTCACCGCGGCGCCAAGGCGTGCGATTGTGCGAGAGCACACCGGTGCGGAACGCCTCGAGCTTCGGCGTGTAAACGGCCAGCCGCTCCACGGATGGCATGTAATCGCTGATGGCGTTCACCTCGCCGACCTCGGGTTGCCGGCGGAATTCTTCCTTGAGTTCCCTGCTCTCTTCGATGGATTCCGTCACGAGCCACGCCGCGTGATCGGAGATGCCGAAGCGGCGCGGGATCTCCCGCTGCAGCTCGACGGAACGCAGTCCAGCCGGCTCGAGCTCCATCCAGTCGTACTCGAAGGCTGTATGGAAGACCCCCCAGATCGCACCGCCGGCGAGGAGGATCGTCACCGCGAGAAACAAACCGGGACGACGCCAGCCGGCGGCAGCGACGCTTCCGATCCAGCCATAGCTCTCCTTCGCGAGATGATTGCTGGCTCCTTCCACCGTCAGTTCCACCGACGGGTGCTCCGCGCCACGTTTCTGGAGTCTGCGGTATCGCAACACCAGGAGGGCAGGCAAAGTGAGGAAGATCGCCACGAGCGTGAGCATCACGCCGAGCCCCGCCGCGACGCCGAACTCGTACACGCCCTCGGTCTCTCCGACCATTAACGTGAAGAACGCGAGGGCGGTTGTGACGCCCCCCATTGTCACGGCCGCGCCGGTCCCGCTCAGCATCACGGCTACGGCTTCCTCGAGGGCAACCTCGCGTCTCGTCTCCTCGAGGAAACGGGAGATGAGATGGATAGAAAAATCGACGCCGAGTCCCAGGAGGACCAGCATCATCATGGCGGTGAAGAGGTTGAGGCTGCCGAACAGAAGCCAGAGCGCACCCATCGTCCAGAGGATGCCGACGAGTAGAGGTGTCAGCGCCAGGAGTGGCATCACATAGCCGCGCAAAGTCCGCGAGAGTAGCAGATAGATCAGCACGAGCGCAATGAACGACAGGACGATCGTGTACGTTCCGATGCTGTTCATCTCGTCCTGGCTGATCTTGCCGATGCCGGTGGTGCTCGCATAGACGCCCGGGTGACTGGCACCCACTTCATTCATCACCGCCTCCACCTCTTCCACCGCCTGGAGGGTGACCTCGACGTCGGTGATGGGCGCGTTGGGTGTCACGGCGATGAGGAGCATGGTGCGATCGAGGGACAGCGACCACGGTTCGCCGATAGTCAGGGCGTCCACCGCTTCGACCATGTATGGCGCGCCGTCCTCCACGGTCACACCGGCGGCCAGCAACTCGAGGGCACGGGTGAGTCCCAAGACGTTCCGCGCGATCTCCACTTCATCGCGGCGCATGTTGGACTCGCTGTCCACGTATTCGCGCTCGTAGTCATCGTTGATGCCGCGGAGGGTGCCGGTCAGCGTATAATCTTCGAACGTTCGCAACGCCCGATCGAACTGCTCAGGCTTGAGCAGTACGAAGCCGTGGTCGCGCACGAACTCGACGGGAAGCCTCCCCCATACGTTGTGGAGGCTCTCGATTTGCTCGAGCCTCGGCGTCAGCTCCTCTGCCATGGCAACGATGGCGTCGCGTTCGCCTTCCAGCGCCACCACGACGGACGCTTCACCGAAGCGGTCTTGCACGTCGCGGTAGTTCTGGACTATGGGGTCGTCGCCCGGCAGGAGGTCGGTCCAGTTCATGCGCATCTGGAGCTGGCCGGCCAGCCCCAGGCACACGACGGTGATCATGCCGACGCCGAGGAGCGTCCAGCGGGTTTTCTCTATCGCAAGCCGCGTGAGGATTGTGACCCAGCGTTTCTGTTCCCGCGGCATCGTCCCTCCTAGATCGGTCTAGAGTCTGTACCTCTTACGACCGGGCAGATCTCGTCCAAACAACAATCACGTTGTTTAAGCCGCGGATGAACGCGGGTAAACGCGATGGGATGTTCCCCGCCCCACCCCCACGCCTGGTAGCGGCATGCTACGCCCTTGCGGCCGCGTTCATCCGCGTTCATCCGCGGCCCCTACCGCACCCAGCCCCCGAACAATGAACTGCTTGGTCTCTTCGGCCAGCACGGGGTCGTCCAACGGCCCGGGCGCGTTCATCACCTTCGGCATCAGGAGGTACACGGTGTCGAGAAGTCCGAAGACCACCCACAGGGCGGCGCGCGGGTCCAGCGGTCGGAACTGCCCGGCGGCTACGCCGTCTCTCAGGAGCTGATCGAGGGGCCCGCCGATCTGACTCACCCGGATCTCCTCGGTCTTCTCGCCGAATGAGCGCATGAGATCGAGATCTTCCACCAGCACCGTCATGAAGGGGTGCTCCTTGACCATCCCCGCGTAAAAGTCCAGGAACGCGTGCAGGCGATCGACAGGCGACATCTCGGCGGAGAGTGTGGCCTCCCAGGCAACGGTCATCCCGTTGCACAGATGTCCTCCACGGTGGTCTTGCGAAAGCCGAAACGCTCGAACAGCGGCTCCGCGGCCTCAAAGAAGCGCAGCCGCTTGGGGTCGATGTCGCCGTAGGGGCTGTCGGGGCCGGGGTCGGGGTCGGGGTCGGCTTTGGATCCCTCTGACACCTTCAGTTCCGTCGTGGGACCGGTGGTGGATCGAGCCATGGGGTCACTCCCTTGCCGTGTTGGTGCCCTCCACGATCTTCAATCTACACGAATACACGATAATACGGTAGTCGTTTTCTCGATGGAACTGGGAATCAATCTCGACGAGGCGAGACGTGAGAAACGGGGAAAGGGGGACCCTCGGAAGGCGCCGAGTTCGGGACTGGGCGCAAAAAGTGTGGGCTTCGTCACTTTGCGATCGGCTCGGTCCTTGTACCCTCCCAGGCACCGCTCTCACCTCAAAGGGGGTTCACCATGAGATCGGCAATGCCTTTGGTCCTTCTGGTCGCGATCGGACTCGCGATGCCGGGCAGGGTTCAAGCGCAGCAGCTATCCGTCGAGGAAGCCGCCATCGCGCTCGACGTCGTCGATCGCGCTCCTGTCGGGACCGGCAGCACCTTCAGAGCAGACGTGGGGCGGGTCTTCTGCTTCACGCGGGTGATCGGCGCTGAAGGGGAGACCACCGTCCACCACGTGTGGTACCAAGGCGACGAGGAGCGGGCGAACGTCGAGCTCCGCGTTGGAGGATCCTCGTGGCGCGTATGGAGCAGTAAGGCCCTCGTTCCGGAGTGGACGGGGGGGTGGCGGGTCGAGGTGCAAGATGCCGCAGGGAATGTGATCGAGACGATCCAATTCACCGTGCAGTAGTGTGACAGAGAGAGGTGAGGGGCGCGGCCAGGCCGGCCCTCTCACCTCTCCCTACCCTCAGATCCTCGTCGTGGCGCCGGTCGGCACGGCAGTGAAGTAAGAGGACTCTTCGTGAGCGTCCAGCTCGACGAAATCGACGCCGTAACATTCGACTTCTACAACACCCTCGTCTATCACCACCAGGGTCACGGCCGGGGCTCAACGTTGATGGAGTACCTGCGGGCACAGGGTCTACCATCGGATCCCTGGGAACACCAGGTGCTCTACGACGTCTTCGAGCAGCACGGGACTGAGTACGCGCCGCACCAGTCCGAGGAGGACAAGCGGCGGTACCTCGTGCGGTTCACTAACCGGGTCTTTCTGCGCTTGAACGTGCGCGCGCCGGACCGTGCGGTGGCGGATCACGCAGCGAATGTGTGGCGCGTGCTCGGCCCAGCCAGCCTGGCGGTCTTTCCGGAGGTCTCAGGGGTCCTCGAAGCCTTGAGGGGCGCAGGATATCGCTTGGCGGTGGTTTCGAACTGGCAGGGCGGCTTGAGGCATTTTTGTACGGAGCTCGGTTTGGGGGACGCATTCGATCACGTACTTGCATCCGCCGAAGTGGGGTCGGTGAAGCCGGACCCGGAGATATTCCATCACGCGTGTCGTCGCCTCGGGGTCCCATCCCACCGCGTGCTGCACGTCGGTGACAGCGTTGTCGATGACGTTGAGGGTGCCCTTGGCGCCGGCCTGCGTGCCGTCCTGGTGCAGCGCGAGCCGGAGGGGCCGCCTGTGGATGCACCGATGATCCCGAACCTAGATGGACTGCCCCAGCTTCTCGGTCTGCCCGGGGAGGCCGGCGGCGGAACAAGGGACACCTAGCAAGCCCAGCGCACAACGATCGACAGTACTTGCCGGCAAACCTCTCCGGTGTTGGTCACGATTGACAGAGAGGCCTGGGAATCGTACGTTGAGCCGGGTTCATCCCCCTACTTCCTTCGGCAGCTAAGCAGAAGGCCGCACAGCTGAGGCAGGCCTCCGCTTTTTTCTTTCCGCGTCCCAATAAAGACCTTCGTCGACAGGCAATCACGCCGCAGCTGATGGGCGGATCTGCTAGGCGGCCTGGGAAGAATCCACGTACCGCAACCATGGAGACTGAGTGATGAACCGAATGAAGGCCGTAAAGGTGAAACACAGCTTTGCTCTCCTCACGTGCGCACTTTTGTTCGGAGGATCCAGCGCTCTTGCACAGAGCACGCCGAAGGACTACCGCGACGAATTCGCGGATCACTTCGATCGCTCGACTCGCAAGCTCGTCCTGCTCTCCGAAGCCATTCCGGCGAGCCTCTACATCTGGAGCCCTGGCGAGGGAGTCATGTCGATCGCCCGGGTCTACATGCACATCGCTCGCTACAACTACATGTACCTCGAGGAGTCGTTGGGCATCGAGGCGCCGCCGGGAGTCGATTGGCCCAACTTCGAGTCCATTACGGACAAGGCCTTGGTGATCGAGCTATTGGGACAGTCGATCGAGCACGTTCGAGCGTCGGTGGATGCCATGACTGAAGCAGACGTCACGCGGCCGACCATGCTGTACGGGCGGAGCGTCGCCGGGTGGGCCGTTTTGTTCCAGCTGCTGGCGCACATGAACGAACATGTCGGCCAGTCAATAGCGTATGCCCGCATGAACAACATCGTACCGCCCTGGTCGAGGTAACACGTACGACGGCCATCGGGCGCGGACTGACGGCGCGCTCCTGGTGACACGAAAAGCTATTGAGTTGCGAAGTTGGTAACGTCTCTCTCGCGGACTACGCCGGAAGCTCGAGGCTGAGTACGTGGCAGCCGACCGGCCGATCCGTTGCACGCGGCACCCCCTAGCGACCGTACCGGTCGAGCATCACATAGCACCGCGCCACTAATCCATCATCTTTGCCACGCCGCCCAGGATGCTACCATGCGCGCTGTCCCAATGTTCCTCATCATGCTGTCATGCACGGTCAGTTCCGCCTTGGCCCAGGACCCGGTCACGGTCGATCCGGCACACTACAAGCTCGAGTTCGAGAACGACGACGTGCGGGTACTCCGCATCACTTACGGACCCAACGAGGAATCTGTAATGCACTACCACCCTGCGGGCGTGGTAGCCTTCCTCACGGACGGGCACACGCAGTTCACGCTACCGGATGGTCAGACCGTCGAGACGGAGGGCAAGGCTGGCGAGGTAATCTGGACGGAAGCCGGTCCCCACCTGCCAAAGAATCTCAGGGGCCAGCCGTTCGAAGTCATCCTGGTAGAGATGAAAGCACCGGCCGGCAGCAATTAGCGTCGCTGCCGCGCCCGGGGAGTGACGAACCATGCGCGGCCTATCCACGGATGGCCTCGCGCGAGATGGGGTTCCTGCTAGTTCCTCGCCTGGCATGTCCCTGAACCGACAACTGAACTCGAGGGACCGGCAGGGGCGTGATCACCAACAATCAAGACAAGGAGAACCTACGATGGCACACAAGGGCAAGATTCAGCTGACACTCGTCATCGCTGCCCCGGCGGATCAAGTGGAGGAAGGCGACCGCATCTTTCGGAGCCACGGTCCATGGATGAAGAGTACGCATCACCGTGAGGGGGAGAAGGCCCTTCTGAGCTACAACGTGTCCAAGGCACCGGAGCTCTCGAACCCGATGGATCCCGACTCTGCTCCCACGGGAAACACGTGCTTCATCCTGAGCGAGATCTACGAAACGGAGGCCGGTGTGGCCGATCACTTCCAGCAGGCCGAGTCGAGCTGGAAGGATTTTGAAGCCGTCGGCAGTTGGATGGAGAAGTGCACAGTCACGGGGGTGGCGGCAGCGCCGATCGTCAACTCGCTCTGGTGATCGCGTAAATCCAACGGCGGTGGAAGCGTCGAGGGGCTCACGACGAACCTGGTTGCTGCCGGGGAGATCGGCGGTAGTGTTGAGCGCATGATGGCCGGAATCGAGGAGGTCGAGGCCCTGCTCGAATCGACGGATCAGTCGGAAGACGCGGATCCGTAATCTCCGGCGCCGA